>JAGWKO010000004.1 GCA_028873295.1 Verrucomicrobiota bacterium | reverse complement strand
GATTCGATCTCGAACGCGGCCATCACGTTCTTTTTTATGCTTAACCAGAAGTTCTTCTTTTTCGAACGGATCTAAAAAACTCATGCCAGCATTATGCTGTCAACTGAAATTTTTATCACGTCAATTCTTCATTCACGAAAGGTATACCACTACAGGAACCATCACAATCGGCGGTTCTGCACAATCGGGTCAGAGTCGAGATTAGAAAATACACCCCCCATCTTCGACAACTCAATCGCGGGAGCTTTCACGCAGCCCAATCCCTAAAATTAATGTTGACAGAGCACTCAGGGTGTTTTGCGCTTTTTTTGGACCCACTCTTGAAGTAGCTCTTCTTCTGCTTTTCTCTTGCTTCCCAATATCCTGTCTGCCTTTTTTGCTATCTCAACATCAGTTAGTTGGTCAGAAATTGTTTCCAGCTCATTTGACGATTTTTGGGATATTGCTCTGCTTTCTGTCACAAATAGGGGGTCTTTGCTTGCCAATTCCTGAAGCTGGGGAAGGGTGCAAAGCTGGTCAAGGTAGGTGTTATTTACGGTTTGGACCAGTGCCTCTTGATCGATCCAAACGCGCTTTCCAATATCGGTAAAGGTCATGCTTTGAAATGCAGTGAGTAAATTCAGTCTCTTTTGCAGAGTCACTTCATAGTAGAGGTAGATTTCTACGCTTTCCCTCTCCTCTTTGTTTGAAAGCAGGTGTGCAAGTGCATTGCGCAAGGCGACTGTTTTTGCTGCGGATTCCATGAGGAGCAGCTTTTTTTCCTGTGTGCTGTTTTCTGGTAGTGCGGTGAGTGTCCAGGAGAGGTAGAGCTCATTAAGAGCCATTGCAGCGCGATCGCCACATGCTGTCTGGTTGACAGACACCTGTGTAAAGAAGACCTCTTTAAATGCGGAGTTGGTTTCAAGCGACAGGAGCATCTTGCAGACAATATGAGTTAGCGCCTGTTGATGTTTGGTGGTAAAATCATTTGTTCTCTCAAGACGGGCGAGCCACTCATTAATGGTTAATTTCTCTTTCTCACTCAATTGGTTAATGAATGCAAGATTCAGAGGTTCTTTTGATGCGCTAATCCAGTTATTTAAGCGCATGGGCAGCGCATGTAGTGCATCGGCAGCTCTTTGGTCTTCACAGATGTTCAAAATGCTCTCGCAAAGCTCGGGAGGTATGCTAGTGCCCTCTATAAAAAGATCGATGAGGTTGGTACATTGGCTAAGTACCAGAGGCAATGTTTGCAAATCGGAGTTATAGCTGAGGTCGAGTGCATTTAGATTGAAAAGAATGCCTTGAATCGAAAAGTCGGTCAGCCCGTTATCGCATAGACCGAGCTGTTGCAGATTGACGAGGGTGTCCGGAACCAAAAGGGCTGTGAGGGCGTTGCAGTCTAAGTGGAGTTCCTGCAGATTGACAAGGGTATCCGGAACTGAAAGGAGAGACAGCTTGTTATTGGATAGGTTGAGTTCCTGCAGATTGATAAGAGTATTCGGGATTGAAAGGATAGGGAACTGATTGGAAAATAAGAGGAGTTGTCGTAGATGGATAAGAGCGTCCAACCCCAAAAGGGCAGTCAGCTTGTTGCCGGATAGGTCGAGTTTTTGCAGATTGATAAGAGTATTCGGGAGTGAAAAAGTAGAAAACTGGTTGCTGCATAGGAAGAGTTCCTGCAGATTGCTGAGGGCGTCCAGGCCAAGGAGCGCGGTTAGTAAGTTGTCAGATAGGTCAAGTGTCTGCAATTGGGTAAGAGTTGGTGGAACTGAAAGGGAGGTCAGCAGGTTGTCGAATAGGTTGAGGAGCTGCAGATTGACGAGAGTGTCTGGAATCAGAAACTCAGCAAAGTTGTTTCTGGACAGGTCGAGATATTCCAGATTGACAAGAGCATCCAGCCCAGAAAGGCAAGTGAGTTGATTGCCTTCCAAGTCGAGTTCCCGCAGATTAACGAGACTCGAGATCGGAGCATCGGTCAATTGATTGATGGATAAGTCGAGGGATTTCAAATTTTTCATTCTGTCAAAGACTGGCGGTAAGGTCTTCAACCCAAGCTCGTCTAATGACAGAGAGCTGCTGCCACTATAGAAAGCGCATCGAATTCTTCTTGCTGCTTCTATGGCTTCTCCTCCCTCTTGATCAACCCATTGTGCGAGTTGCAGTTCAAAAGTTCGCCCGTCGATGAGAAGCAGTCCAGTGGAAGAAAAGCATACGGCAAACCGGGTATAGCCCCCCATGTGTAGGCGCTCTCTTAAGGCATCGGCAGCAGTTACGAGTAGACGTGGATCCAATGAGAAGAGAGGCGATACGTGTATTCTGTCTTCTTCTACAGAACATTGGAATCCCTGCCATAGAAAGTGAGGTATTTTTTGCGCGACGTCAAATAAATTTATTGTGTTATTCATTTTTTATACAAATTATACCATATTTGCTAGTAAATTGCTAGGCCGTTTTCTGGTAATGGATTTTTGATTTTTTTTGAGGTATAAGAACCTGTTCATGGGGAAAAAAGTAGTTTGGGCTGTAAAGAAAATGTGCCGGGTATTATGGGATGGCAAAAGTCCTCTACTGCTGGGATATTCCGGGGGGCCTGACTCCAAAGCGCTTCTTTATGCGCTTCTTGAGGCTGGGTGCCACACTCTTCAAGTTGCTCATGTAGATCATGGGTGGAGAGAAGAGAGCAGACAGGAATCTGAGGCGCTATGCCTTGAGGTACAAAAGCTTGGGATTCCTTTTTACAGTACGCGACTGCAGGAGGTCCCTTTGCGCAATCGAGAAGAGGCGGCGCGTGTAGAGAGATTTAAATTTTTCCGCACTGTTGCTCCCTTCGGATGTCAGGCAATTGTGCTAGCTCATCGAGCTGAGGATGTGGCAGAGACTGTTCTAAAACGCCTTCTGGAGGGAGCCCATCTCCCCTTTCTTGGCGGGATGGAAGAGGTCTCATTGCAACAAGAGGGCCCCCCGCTCTGGCGGCCTCTTCTTTCTGTGAAAAGGGAGGAGATTCTCAGCTTTCTCAAAAAGCGCTCTCTTCCCTTTTTCCAGGACCCAACCAATCTCGATCCTGCCTATTTACGGGGAAGAATGAGGCAAACTCTTTTTCCCACATTGCGCGAAGGGTTCGGGAAGAATTTTTTTGACAATCTCCTTCTGCTTTCTGAGCGCGCCTTTTCTCTTCGCGCTTATCTGGAAAGAAGAATAGATAAGGTTGTCGCTCAGAGGGAATCTTGTGGCTATAGCGTCGATCTCAAAGATCTCGACCCCTTTGAGGCGCGCTACTGGATCCAGAAGAAAAGTAAGGAATATGGAATGAGAGTGTCGCGCGATCTTCTCGATCAGGTTGTCTCTGCTATCTTTTCCAGAAAAACAAAGGCTTTTCTGCCCTACTTTCAAGTTAGGAAGGGGGTTCTTGTTTTGTTGATAATTATTTAGATATCAAATACAATGTGCCTTATTAATAATATGAACTCTGCTATTATATCAACAAATAATTTGACGTTTATTTCTCTGGACAATCGTCATATGAGCGTTCGTGATGGTGAAGACAGATCGAATTCTTATAGCAAGATTTCTTTAATTTTTAAATTATCGATAGACAATTCTTCCCTAATTTATTCCTTTCTGGAAACAAGGGATCTATTTTTCTGCTCTCTTGTTTCCAGACAAATGAGATCTGATGTGGCGATTTTTGCGCGACGTTGGATTGTCGATCATTTTTCCTTTTCAATGGGCCAGGAGAAAGAGGTAGAGCCGGCCATTTTAGGATCTCCCGATTTGACGCTTGCCAAGCTGAGTGCGATTGCATCTGGCGTTCCCCCTGAGTGGGAAAAGATTGGGTTGAGTGCAAGAGTCTGCCAGCGAAGTTTGACACCTGAGCAGAAGTCAAGAGAGCTCTCTCGGCTAAGGGCATTTTCTCCAGCATTTGAAGTTGCAAAGACGATGCCTGGTCCAGAAGAGCGCGAGCCTGAGTTGCTCGTTATTGTTCTTGCGATGGTATTCGCAGGTCGCAGTGTCGAAGAGCTTTTGTCTGTCAAAATAGATGATCCATTGAATGGCACTCGCAGCTGGAGTTTGAACAATATAGCGGTTGCGATGACTTCTGTTGGACGCAGTGCAGACGAGATCTTGAGCGTGGTAAGGGAATTGCGCGAGGATCTTCGAGATCTTTCTTTGGAGCAGATCGTTTATACGGCAGCCAGAACAAGCCGCAGTGAAGAGGATCTTTTACATATTGCAAGTGCGATACAGGGGATTGATACCCGTTACGAGGTTTTAGCGCATATCGTTTCAGTAAAAGGAGTTATAAGTCGCAGTGGAGAGGAATTTTTATGCTTTGCAAGAGAGCTGCAGAACACATATGCGGACATTAGAGGGCTGAGATTTTTTGTGTTAAAGATGGTCGATGCCCATTGCAATGCAAGTGAATGTTTGCGTATCGCAGGTGAGATACAACAGAGTAGAGATCTCCAAACTAAATTTTTGGGAGATGTTGTTTTGAAAATGGCCACTTCTGGTTACACTGCAGATGAGATCCTGCTTGTTGCAAAAGAAATGCACCCTACAATTTTCTGCGCTCAGTGGACCTCTGATCGCGATTTTGTATTAAGCGATGCTGTTTTAGCACTGACTGAAGTTGGCTGTGATAGAGATGGAGAGTTGTTGCGCTTCACAAATGAGATCAGGGATTCGACATTGCGCGACAGAACGTTGCAAATAGGCCTTTGCTGTCAGTCGATCCACGCTGGAGGCGATCTGAGCGATAGCCTGCGATGCATAAGTGAAATAGAGGGAGCGTCGCGTGGCAATGCTTTAAGCCATATCCTCACAGCAATGATCTTTGCAGGTCGCAGTCTGAAAGAGATTTTGAGGGTTACAGGCGCAATACAAGATCGGAAGCAGCGCGACAATTTTTTATTGCACGTCTTCTTCAAAGTAAAGTCCTGTTTTCGAACAACAGATGAACTTGAGCGTGTCGCAAGAGCAATAAAAGATAGATACCAATGCATGTCTGCTTTGGAGAATGTTGCCCGTACAGCCCTGCTGGTTGATCAAAATGTGAGTCGGTTTTTGCGCATTGCAAATGAAATAAAAGAAAATAAGGCGTTGCATGGCATGAATAGCATTATTAGTCATGTCGGCTCATGTCGTTTCAGTGTATCTGAGATCGTGATGCTTGTGGGAGAAATAAAGGATCCGGACTCCCGTAATAACGCTTTGCACAAAATTGCTATCGCGATGGGCTCTTCCGGTCGTAGCGTAGAAGAGATCCTCTCTATCGTAAATCAAAAGAGCGCTTCCGAGCCCGGCCTGGATTGGCGCCAAGTGACTTTGAATGAGACTGCCTATGCAATGGCCAGAGCTGGTCGCAGCGAAGATGAACTCCTCGCTGTTATAACCGGTTAAAAAAATAATGCATGCGATAATTCCTTTTCTGCTATTCGGAAAGAAGAGCCCGACTTTTTCGGTATATACCGGGAAAAGCTCAAAAGTCTGACTTTGGAGCTTTTCCCGGTATATGCTGAAGGAGGGGCGAGCAGAGGGATTCCACTTTACTTTATCCAAGGGACGTGTTTTAATCTCCTTCTGCGTTCAATTGTTTAAAACTAAAAGAGTATCAGACAGTTATGGCATCTATGCAACCTGACCAAAAAAAGAAATTTCCAAGAGGCTGGCTTCTCTTTATTGTGATTGGGATCCTCTTTTTTCTTGTCGTTCAGTCTGTTACATCAACTTCGTCTGGGAAAGTTTCTTTTAGTCATCAGGCAGAACACCTGACGAATTTACGTCTGACCGTGCCTGAGGAGAATCGTAAAATTGCCCAGAATGAGAATCTCGTTACCTTTAGCGGAAGATTCCAGCAGGCTCTTTCGGAGGAAAGCGTAGAGCGCTACCGCTACCTTGAGCTTTTGGAGAAGAATCACCAACTCGAAGCAGAGGACCGCTATCTGAATGAGGAGCTTGTCCAATTGCAAAAACAGGTGGAGGATGCGGCTGATTTTTACCTGCATATTCGCGGTCAGGCTCTTCCCAGGATTGGGTACACTGTGGTGGGGCCACAATACGATACATCAGAACGTATCAACGCGATTGTCGTTCATAAGCTATCGGATAGGGAAACTCCGAATATTATTCTTGCTCAGAAGAGCGTTGAGCTTGCAGGTCAGATGCCAACAGTTGAGAGTCTGGATGCTGCCGGGCGGGAATTGCGCGATCTGGTGGCTGCATTGCGCTCTCCCCTTTTGGGTATTGGCAGTGAGGCGATGAAGCAGCAGTTAAAGGATTGGGAAACTGAACTTTCTGCCCTTCCGACAGGTGAGGCAGCTCTTCTTGTAGAGCGCAGGATCGCAGGACAGGTAGCTGGCTTTATTGCGGAGATCGGAAGAGAGGAGAATGGGGTTCGCCTCACAGCTCTTCGCTCTGTGCGGCACTATCGAGAAGTACTGCAGAACTATACCGGAGTGGCTCAAGCTCTGGAACAGAATCGTATGCTCCTGGACAAGGCACGCCAGAAGGTCGCTTCGGTGATCTGGTTTTTCAACAATCAGGAACTTTCGACGCGCGCTTTGGAAAAGCAGGATCCTGAGGTCTACAGCTACTGGTTTGCCCAAGCAAAAGAGGAATGGGAGAATTTTTCCCAAAATAAAGGCCTTGGCTATCGAGCGCCAGATCAGCCGCGCACCACAGTGCTGGAAAAGACCTTTAAAAGTCAGGAACCTTCTCCTAACTACTTCAGTCTTATTCTTACGATTCTTC
Source organism: Verrucomicrobiota bacterium (assembly GCA_028873295.1). Taxonomy (GTDB): domain Bacteria; phylum Chlamydiota; class Chlamydiia; order Chlamydiales; family SM23-39; genus JAGWKO01. The sequence goes on along the minus strand of JAGWKO010000004.1, from coordinate 41,191 downwards.
CTGTCCTGCTTATTTTCCTCTTCCTTTACATGATTTTTTCCAAACAGATGAAGGGTGTCGGTGGTTCTGCAATGAACTTTGGTAAGTCGCCGGCTCGTTTGATGACAAAGGAGCAGAACAAGTTCACATTTAAAGATGTCGCTGGAGCAGAAGAGGCAAAAGAGGAATTGAAAGAGATTGTCGACTTTCTCAAGGATCCTCAAAAATTTACAGCTCTTGGAGCAAGAATTCCCAAGGGTGTGCTTCTCGTGGGACCTCCGGGGACGGGAAAGACATTGATTGCAAAGGCTGTCGCGGGAGAAGCGGATCGTCCCTTTTTCTCTATTTCCGGTTCTGATTTTGTCGAAATGTTTGTGGGTGTCGGTGCAAGTCGCATCCGCGATCTTTTTGACCAGGCTAAAAAGAATGCTCCCTGCATCATTTTTATGGATGAGATCGACGCTGTAGGGCGTCACCGCGGCGCTGGCATTGGTGGCGGGCATGATGAACGCGAACAGACTCTGAACCAGTTGCTCGTGGAAATGGATGGATTTGACACCAAAGAGGGCGTTATTCTGATGGCTGCGACAAATCGCCCCGATATTCTTGACAAAGCACTTCTCAGACCAGGTCGTTTCGATCGAAGAGTTGTTCTTGATCTTCCTGATATTAAGGGGCGCTATGAAATTTTGAAGGTGCATGCGCGCAAGATCAAGATGGACCCGTCTGTCGATCTCAACGATGTCGCTCGCAGTACACCAGGCGCTTCAGGGGCTGATTTGGAAAACGTTTTGAATGAGGCGGCCCTTTTGGCAGCACGCAACGGCAGGTCTGCAGTCACTTCGATTGAGGTGAAAGAGGCATGCGATAAGGTGCGTTATGGTAAGGAGAGACGCAGCCTTGAGATGGATGAGAATGAGAAGAAAACGACAGCTTACCATGAAGCAGGACATGCTATTGCAGGTCTTATCGTAGAGCATAGCGATCCTGTAGATAAGGTGACGATTATCCCGCGTGGCTTTTCTCTTGGTGCAACACATTTTATGCCGACAAAAAATCGGCTTAGTTTTTGGCGCAAGGAAGCTCTCGATCGCCTCATTGTTTTGATGGGAGGCAGAGCTGCCGAGGAGCTCTTTGTCGGAGATCTCTCTTCTGGCGCACAGCATGACATCCAGCAGGCGACGCGAATGGCGCGCAGTATGGTTTGCGAGTGGGGAATGAGCGATAATCTCGGCGCTGTTTCCTATGATGAGAGGACAGAGTCGGGGCAATATCTCGGTGTTGCTGGATACCATGAGAAGAACTATTCAGAAGAGACAGCGCAGAAGATTGATCGCGAAGTGAAGTCCCTGATCGATCAGGCGCATCAAAAGGCAGTTAAAATTTTAGAAGAGAGAAAAGAGAAAGTCGATCTCATGGCGCACATGCTGATCGAGTTTGAGACTCTTGATTCTACAGACATCAAAGAGATCATGGCAGGCGAATGGCAGATAGAAAAGAAGAAGGAGAGACTGCAGAAGGCAGAGCAACTCCAGAGGAATATCGAATCTGCTTCCATTTCGATGCCTCCGATGCCGAAGAGCCCAGGTGAGCCAACTTCTTTATTGCCGCAGTCATCCTCTTGAAAAAAGCCAGGCGCAAAGAAGAACAACAGCTACTTTTGCTCCGATAACAAGGAGAATATGTTGAAAATGACGCTCGATAAAGGGTTGTACTCTCTCGCCCCATACCGCACTTACCCCGCCGATTAAGGAAAACCGGAGCAAACGCGCCAGAAGCATGAAAAGGGCAAAGGGCAGAAAACCCAGTTGGAAAACTCCGGAGAGAAGACTGAGCGCTTTGAGAGGAAAAGGAAGAAGCATGCCTACAAAGACAGCCAGGTGCTCATAGGTTTGCAGGTGGTAAGAGAGCTTTTCAAATTGTGCTGGTGAAAGAAGGTGAGTAAGAACAAAGGGCCCCATCAAATCCCAAAGAAAACGCCCCACCAGATAACCCATGGCTCCGCTTAAAACAGATGCAACCGCCGCTGTGATCGTATAGAGAAAGATGTTGGGGCGCCTCTGTAAACAAAAAAAGAGAAGAATCGGGTCAAGGGGAATGAGGAGAAAGAGTTCCAGAAAAAAGAGAACTCCTATCCAAAGGGGCGCTTTTGTAGAAATCGCTTTGTTTTGCGCCCACAGATAAAGTCTGGAATTTGATTTTGTGTTTTCCATTACTTATAAATTACTTAAAAACAAAGTAATTATTTCTTTTTTCTTTCTGTTTGCAGAATATGTGATTCAGAAATAAAAGTCCATGGAGAGGTCTATTCAGGCATAACCATAAGGCGAGCATTGAGATCAAACATGATCCAGAGGGAGCCCAGCGTGATGATGAGAAGGACGAGAATGAGGAAGGCAAAGATAATGCTTTGCCAGTGGGGTTTCCCTTCACTGCCGAGCTTGAGAAAGAAGCGGACCTGGATGCCGGCTTGAAGAAGCGCAAGGAGTGCGATGGTTGAGGGAAGCCAAAGGGCAAGAGGGAATTTGGCAGCGACAAGGCCAAAGGCAGCGAGCGTAAGAAGAAGGGAGAGAAAAAAGCCGATGATGTAGGAGCGGAAGGTGCCGTGGTAGTACTTTTTTACATCTTCGAAGGAGGGCTCGTGACTCATAACAGGACTCCAAACAGGTAGACAAAGGTAAAAAGAAAGATCCAGACGAGATCGAGAAAGTGCCAGAACATGGCAAAGATGACAAGGCGTCTGAAGATAAAGGGAGTGATGCCATAGAAAAGCAGCTGCCCTATGAGCACAGAGAGCCAGGTGAGACCAAGAGAGACGTGAAGGCCGTGTGTTCCAACAAGAGCAAAGAAGGAGGAGAGGTAGGCACTTCGGGCCCAGCTCGCCCCCTGTTCGACAAAAGAGGAGAATTCATGAAGCTCCAGTCCGACAAAGAGAGCGCCGCAAAGAAAAGCAACGATTAGCCAGGCAATGACTGACTTCAGCTTCTTTTGCAGGGAGGAGAGGATGGCAAAGCCACAGGTGATGCTGCTGAGAAGAAGAGCCGCTGTTTCTGCAAAAGTGTAGGGCAGATCGAAGAGTTCGCGTCCTGAAGGGCCCCCGAACGTTTCCGCTTTTAGAATGGCATGTGTGATGAAGAGTGTCGCAAAGATAAGACAATCGGTCATCAAATAGATCCAAAACCCGAGGATATTTCGCGCGAACATATCTTGGTGTGGGTCAGGAAAGCGCGTGTCTGGTGTAAGTGGCGGAGTATAGTGGACTGTCATAACGTAAGTTTTTGCTCCATCATTTGAACTTCTTCTGCGCTGAGCATGGTGTGTTCCTGTGTGTCAGGACCGGAAAGGCGGACGATGAGTGCAATCGCAATCGCTACAAAGGAAAGAAGAGAGAGCCAGTAGACTTCCCAGGTAATCGCAAAGGTAAAGACAAGGGCAAAAGCCCCGATGAGGAAAGGAATTCCTGTATTGTTGGGAATGGGGATCGGCTCATAGATGCCGGATTGCTCAGGCGCTTCTCCCTTTTTTTTCGCCCAGAGCGGATCAATGCTGCCAACAATGGGAAGAATCGCAAAATTATAGACAGGAGGCGGGGAGTGGGCCCACCACTCCAGTGTTCTTGCATTCCAGGGATCGGAGGAACGCACGCGGTGGCGCTCCGGATAGCGCAGAACCGTGTAGAGCCCATAGGTCTGGATAAGGGCGCCTGCGAGAATGATGAGGGCCCCAATGCCCACAAGAACAAAGAGAGGATGCCAGCCGGTAGAGGCTTCATAGTGGCTCAACCTTCTTGTTGCCCCCATGAACCCCAGCATATAGAGCGGCATAAAGGCGATGAGAAAGCCAAGGAACCAGCACCAGAAGGCATAGCGGTTGAGCTTTTCATCCAGGGCAAGGCCAGTGAATTTGGGAAACCAGTAGGTGAAGGCACAGAAAAAACCAAAGAGAACCCCTCCAATAACCATGCCATGGAAGTGCGCAATGAGAAAAAGGCTATTATGCACCTGATAGTCCACAGGAGGCGAGGAGAGAAGCATGCCCGTCATTCCTGCCACTGTAAAGTTGAGAATGAAGGCAAAAAACCAGAACATGGGCGATGTGAGATGGACGCGACCGCGAAATTTAGTGAAGAGCCAGTTAAACACCTTGACCCCAGTTGGAATCGCGATCACCATCGTCATCACGCCAAAGAAGGAGTTGACGGCAGGACTTGCCCCCATCACAAAGAAATGGTGAAGCCATACGATAAAGGAGAGAATGGCGATGAAGATAAGCGCCCAAACCATTGATGCATAGCCAAAAAGGCGTTTTTCCGAGAACGTGGCGACCACTTCGGAGAAGACGCCAAAAGCGGGGAGGATCAAAATATAGACTTCGGGGTGTCCCCAGGCCCAAATCAGGTTGATGTAGAGCATGAAGTTTCCTCCGCCGCTTACGGTGAAGAAATGCGTGCCCATATAGCGATCGAGGGTGAGGAGATAGAGCGTGGCTGTAAGAATGGGGAAGGCAAAGACGATCAGAACCACGGCGCAAAGAACGCTCCAGACAAAGATGGGCATTTTCATGAAGGTCATGCCAGGGCAGCGCATTTTGAGAATTGTCGCAAGAAAATTGATTCCTGCAAGAGTACTCCCTACGCCTGCGACCTGGACTGCCCAGATCCAGTAATTTGTCCCTGTTCCCGGGCTATATTCGAGGCCTGAAAGGGGAGGGTAGGAGAGCCATCCCGAGATGGAGAAGCCGCCATAGGCAAGAGAGATGAGGGTTAAAACTGCGCCAGCTGCAAAGAGCCAAAAGCCGACCGCGTTTAAAAAGGGATAAGCTACATCGCGGGCGCCGATCTGAAGGGGGACGATAAGATTCATCAGCCCAAAGATGACTCCCATACCGACAAAGAAGATCATCGTCGTGCCGTGCGCAGAAAAGATCTCCTGAAAATGCTCTGCGGAAATAAATCCCTGATTGTCTCCAACAGCAAGGGCCTGTTGCAGTCGCATCAACAGAGCATCGGCAAAGCCCTTCGTGAACATGAGAATAACAGTAATGATGTACATGACCCCGATCTTTTTGGGGTCCACGGAGGTGAGCCATTCGTCCCAGAGCCAGCGCCATCGTTTCAGGTAGAAGAGAAGTCCTGCGATGGCAATCCCGCCAAGTGCCATCGAGACGACCGCGATATTTTGGCTGAGTTCATGCTGAAAAGCGTCGAGTGTGAGTTTTCCTGCCCAGTTCATTGTATTGCCTGTGGATACATATATTTCATGAGTACATAGTCGAAAAGGGTTTCATCCTGGAGACGATAGGTCTTCGGAGCAAGGTACCCTTCCTGTGGACGGGCCAGAAGTTCGAAGGAGGGAATATCGAGGTTTTCACTGCTTTTTTTTGCAAGGGCAACCCACTCTTCGAAGGCCTCCTGGTTAGAGACGCGCGCGATGAAGTGCATGTCGGAAAACCCGGTTCCGCTGATATTTGCAGAGTAGCCGGGAAAATCGCCCTCTGCATCTGCGATCAGGTAGAGCTCAGAGCGCATCTTTGGCATTGCGTAGATCTGGCTCCCGAGATGAGGGATCCAAAAGGAGTTCATGGGGGCGTCTGCGGTGATTTCAAAATGAATCGGAGTATTGAGAGGGAGTTGGACGAAGTTGAGACTGGCAATTTTTTCTTCCGGATAAATGAAGAGCCATTTCCACTGCAGGGCGACGACCTGAATTCTTTTCGCAGGAACATCAGAGACAATCGGCTTGAAGGGGTCGAGTTGATAGGTGCGAATCACAGTAATAGAGCAGATCACTGCTGTTAAAACAAGGGGGGTCCCCCACCAAAAATATTCCGCGACGCGGTGATCGATGAGGTCGGGATCATAAATACCATGCGGATTGTCAGAGCGGTAGAGCCAGGAAAAGAGAAAGGTAAAGAGATAGACGGGGAAGACCACAATCAGCATGATCGCCTGAATGATCAGGAGAAGGTCGGCTTCTTTAACCCCGATCATCCCTTTGGGAAAAAGGATTGCGATGTAGGATTGAAAGTGCGAAAGCTCAAAGAATTGTAAGAGCAGGATGGCAAGAAGAATCAGACCAGAGAGAAGAAGGAGTGAGACGACAGGTTTGAAGACCCTCATAAAAGCGGATTTTGAGGAAGAGGTCAGGGAGTGTCAACTATTTTTTTCCATGTGAGGATTTTGAGGCGGTCGATAAAGAAGATCCAAGTGAGGGTATAGATCCAGATGAGGCCGATGAGATGCCAGGGAAGCGCTGTAATAAGAAGTCCAAATCCCGTGATAAGAGCTGCAACTGTCTGCGTTGCGAGAATGGCTATCAAGAGAATAAGAGAGGGATAGGGAGGGCGATAGAAGGCATTTTTTGTTCTTGCGACAAAGAGGGTCTGATGGCCGGCTACGGAGAGTTTCAGAAAAAAGGCCGATTGAAGCGCGGAAAGAGTAAGGGAAGTAAAGCTCTTCAGGAGAAAGAGAAGGAGAAAAGATTCGATAACACCAAGAGCGCCAAGAAGAGCCGCAATGATGATGATCTGTTGCATTTTCCAGCGAACAGGATTTTGATCGATCGAGGTGTTGTCATAGGCAATCGAAAGAAGTGGAATGTCGTTTAGAAGAGCTAACATGATGATCATCAATGGAGTGATGGGGTAGAAATTGTAAATAAGAATACAGCTTGTGATGAAGAAGATGATGCGTACTGTTTCTGCGATTCTGTAGATGGCATAACTCTGCATGCGCTCGAAAATGCATCGAGCCTCTTCGATTGCTTTGATGATAACGGAGAGTCCCGGTTTTGTAAGCACAAGAGCGGCGGCAGCTCTGGCCGCATCTGTGGAAGGGTGAACGGCGATGCCAACATCGGCCTGTTTTAGCGCGGGAGCATCGTTGACGCCATCACCTGTCATCCCTACAAGGTGCCCGCGTTTTTGCAGCGCATCAACGATCTGCAGCTTGTGTTCGGGGACAACCTCTGCAAAGCCGTCTATTTTTTCGATTTCCGTTTCCTGAAGCCCTGCTGCAGTGATAATTTTCGTGCCGAGTCCGAGATTTTCCAGTGTGTCTTTTGCAATGGCGCTATGGTCTCCTGTTACCATTTTGATTGTAATGCCATGTTCTTTTGCGCGCGCGATGGTCTCTTTGGCATCGGCACGCAGAGGATCTGCAAGAGCAATGAGGCCAAGGAGTTTCCACTGCTCATTTTCTTTGCGTGCGACGCCGAGGGTTCGATAGCCCTTTTCTGCCCATAGGTCGATCCTTCTTTCCATTGTGGCTCTCTCTTCTTTGCCCGGTTGAGAGAGAGTGAGCACGACCTGGGGTGCGCCCTTGGTGACTTCGACTTCCCTCTGTTCTTCGGTAAGAATCGTGCCGCTTGCGCGCTTTGCTGTGGGATCAAAGGGAGTAAAGCGGATCTGCCTTGGCTCTTTTGCATATTCGAGAATGGCAAGATCGATAGGATCCTTATCTTCCTTTCTGCAGCTACCTGCTGCTGCTGTGGAGAGCTCCTCTTTTGTTGCAGAAGGGGAGAGAAAAGTATCGATCCACTGCAGGCGATTCTCAGTAAGAGTGCCGGTTTTGTCTGAACAGAGTGTGTCGATGCCTGCCATCTCCTCGATTGATTCCAGTTTTGTGACAAGCGCCTGCATGCGCGAGAGGCGCAGCGCGCCAAGTGCCATCGTGACCGAAAGAATCGCCGGGAGGGCGACTGGAATTGAGGCGATGAGAAGGACAAGGACAAATTCTGCTATGATAAAAAAAGACTCCCCACGCGAGAGTTGGATGGCGATAATGAGAAAAACAAGGCTAAGAGAGAGCAAGATAAGAAACTTGCCGATCTGAAGAACTGCTCTTTGAAAGTGGGAAGGAGCTCCCGCTTTGAGGACAAGCTCTGCAGTTTTCCCCATGAAGCTCTTTTTCCCTGTAGCGACAATCAGCGCCTCCATCTCTCCGCGCTTTACAACAGATCCGGAGTAGAGAAGATCGCCCTTTTCTTTTGAGACAGGGAGCGATTCTCCCGTTACTGTGGATTGATCGACGGAAAGAGCGCCTTCGGAGATGAGCTTTGCGTCGGCAGGAATGAGATTGCCGATGCGCAGGCGGATGATATCTCCCGGGACAAGCAAAGTCGCTTCTATCTCCTGCCACGTCCCATCTCTTTTGACAAGAGCGCGCAAGGCGAGATTTCTGCGCAGCGCCTGCAGGGCATTTCCCGCCTGTTTTTCTTCAAAATAGCGAATCAGCCCATTGATGAAGAGAAGGGATGAGATGAGAATGCAATCTGCAAAGTGGCGCAGAAAAAAAGAGAGAAGGGCGGCGATTTCGATCATCCAGGGGATTGGACCCCAGAAGTAGAAAAGGAGTTTTAAAAGTGGTGAGCCCTCCTTTTCTTCAATGGCATTAGGGCCAAATTGTTCCTGCCTCCTCCCCGCTTCGGAAGAGGAGAGCCCATTTGCACTTGTGCCAAGAGTGTGAAAGAGTTCTTCGATGGTCTTTTGGTAGAGGTCTGATGGATCCATGGATAATTAACTATTTTTACTATATAGTTAAAAAACAGAGATACGTCTAGGGGTATTATGCTTTTTTTTCTTTTGTTGGCAGTCTCTTGTTTTGCAAGAGAGAGTACGGATATTGACGGGTTTTGGAAGACTGTGAATGAAGAGGGTGTAACGCAGTGCGTTGTTGCGGTCTATTCCTATGATGGGATGCACTATGGACGTATCATCGGCAGTTATGATGAGAATGGAAAGTTCAGCGATACGATCTGGGCGCCCAAAAAGCGCGCGCCGGGAATGGAGGGAGATCCCTATTATAGCGGTCTTGATCTGATCTGGTTTCTTGTGGACTCTGGAGCAAAGTGCAAGGGAAAAATTGTCGATCCCGAGCATGGGAAAATCTACAACGCAGAGCTTTGGGTTGGTGAGAATGGTAACTTGGTGGTGCGCGGTAAACTGCTCTTCTTCGGCAGAAGTCAGGAGTGGTTACCTGCAGGCAAGTCAGATTTTCCCAAAGGGTTTGTGATGCCAAAAACGAAGGATTTTGTTCCTGTGATTCACGCAGTGAAATAGGTTGTAAAGAATTTTCTTGCAGAAATCCCTAAAAGTTCATACATCTCTAAGAATAGATAGCGGGATGGTCCCGCTTGGAATTTCAGACAACAGAGGATGTATGGCAAAGGTGGTTAAAAAGAAGAGTGCGCCAAAAAGAAAAGCGCCCGCAAAAAAGACAGCTAGACCGAAGGCCGGATTGACACAGATTCAGTATGCTCTCTCAGATTCTCTTGCAAAGATTGTGGGAGGGAAAAAACTGACGAGACCAGAGATTGTGAAAAAGCTGTGGGCTTATATCAAGAGCAAGAAGTGCCAGGATGTAAAGAACCGTAGGTTGATTGTTCCAGATCGCGATCTTGCAGAAGTTTTAGGAACAAAGCCTGTGGATATGCTGAAAATGTCCGGGCTTCTCAACAAACATCTCAAAAAAATCTAGTATTCGTACAGGATCAATTAAATAAGAGACTTATCCAGGTCAAAAGGCCGAAGGTAAGCAGGACGGCCCCTACTATACGGTGAATCCAGTGCAGTAGGGGAGCGCCCGCTCTCTTTCGAAAGAAGTGAATTCCCTCACTAAGAAGAACTCCCCAAAAACTGGAGCCTAGAAAGACGCCCAGGAAGAGAAAAACGATGCGCGTGTTTGATTCTCCCTCCAAATGAGAGACATTGAAGCTGGCAAAAAGAGCAAAGAAGGCCAGGATGGTCAGGGGGCTTGCAAGTGTAAGGAAGAAGGTCGATAAAAAAGCGGCAAGAGGAGAAGAGTTCCCGGAGTGATGAGAGGTCGGTAGGGGAGAGATCAGAGTCTTTACTCCGAAATAGCAGAGGAAAGCACCGCCTGCGATGCGAATCCAGACATGTTCGTTGAGAAAAAAATCCGAGAGAAGAGAAAACCCGAAAGCGGCTGTGACTGCATAGAGAAGATCTGCTGTAGCAGCTCCAAGTCCTGCACAGAGACCTGCGAACTTTCCGGAGCGCAGAGTCTTTTGAATACAAAGAGCGCCAATAGGGCCTATGGGCGCTGCAACAATGAAACCGAAAAGAAGTCCTTGAAGAAAAAGAAACACAAGGCCACCAGTATATCAATTTTCGGTATACTGGAAGATTATTTTCCTTGCGACTGGAGTTTTGGGGAGCCCAATGGAGCGATATCCCGCCTGGATAGAGATCGATGAGAGTCAGCTCAGAAAAAATTTGCGGGCAATACGTAACCGTATAGGAAAGAGGCTCTTTTGTCTTCCTGTAAAAGGGGATGCCTATGGACACGGGGCAGGCGCGATTGCAAGGGTTGCCGGGGAGGAGGGGGTGGATCTTTTGGGGGTTGCGACCCTCCAAGAGGCAGAAGAACTCAAAAAAGAGGGAGTGAAGATCCCTATTTTCCTCTTTGGGGCGATCCATGAGGGACAGATCGATGCGCTTTTAGCAAGTGGCATAGAATTTACGATCAGCTCCCAGTATAAGGCTGAGCTTGTTGCAAAGAGAGTTTGCCCAGGTAGTTCAAAATGCCGCGTTCATGTAGAGGTAGATACAGGCATGCAAAGGACCGGTGTTCGACCGGAGAGTTTGCCTTCATTGATCGATCGTCTGGAGCAGCTCGGCTGTTTTGAGCAGGTCGGGATCTACTCTCACCTGGCCTCTTCCGACGTTCCTGAAGATGCGTCTACTTTACGTCAGATCGAATGTTTTTATAATCTTCTTGAAAAGTTGCGCGGATGGAAGGGTATAGCTCATCTTGCCAATTCGGGAGGTGTGCTGCACTATCCCGATTCATGGTTCGATATGGTTCGTCCAGGACTTCTCTCCTATGGATATTGCCCAAATGAGAATGATCGTCTGCCAGGAGAGATATCTCCTTTTCTTTCTCTTCGCGCTCATATTTCCTATTTCAAGGTGGTAGAGCCTGGAGAGGGGATTGGCTATGGGCATGAGTATACGACTCAAGAGAGAAGCCGTATTATTACCATTCCTGTCGGCTATGGGGATGGGTATCGAAGAGCGCTATGGGATAATCAGGCAGAAGTGTTGATTCGCGGTCAAAGATTCCCTATCGCAGGGAGAATTTGCATGGACCAGTTCATGGTGAATCTCAAAAATTCTGAAGCATATGTAGGGGAAGAGGTCACATTAATTGGCAGGCAGGGAGAGGGGGAGATTCCTCTCTGGGAGATTGCTCGCAAGTCCAATACGAATCCTTATGAGGTTCTGTGTGGACTTGGAAAGCGGTTGCCTCGAATTTTTCGGTATATACCCGTTCCACTTGAAAGGCACCCAAAAAGCATGTGTATTTAATTTGAAGTAATGACATGTTGTGATGGCCTCTATATGACATGTCGGAGACAAGGCGGATCGCCCCCACTGCGTGGGGGCCCCGTTCGTCCTTGTCTCTCGCTGATAATGAACTTGAATTTTGGCTTGGCACTCTGGTAATCTCGTCTCTCCTGTTGAAGATATGAGACTCTTTTTTCTCTTTATTGCTTCTTATTCTTTCCTTTTTGGGATGCATACCCCCACTGGGCCAGAGAGAAAGGCAATCGGCATTCAGACATTTACCTATTACGATGAGAGCCGTGAGCGCCCTGTTGTCGTTGAACTCTGGTATCCAGCCAAATCTTCAGGGAAAAGCCCAGCTATCGAGGGCCGCAATGCCTCTTTTCAGACAGAGTCGAAAAAGCCCCTGATACTGCTCTCTCATGGCCATAGAGGGACGAGAAGCGATCTCGACTGGCTTGCAGAAGAGCTGGTAGCAACTGAAGGATATCTCGTTGCTGCGATCGATCATTTTGGTGATACGCATCAGAATTTTGACCTCCCCAGAAGCCTTTGTTTTTGGGATCGCGCTCTTGACTTCACCTTTCTTTTGAATCAATGGGAAAAGGAAGCATCTGTTGCTCCTCATATTGATTTCAAGAAGGTGGGGTTTGTTGGCTATTCTATGGGAGGCATGACGGGACTCTGCCTTGCAGGAGCCACGGCATCAAAGGTAAAGGAAACTTTTACTCAGCTGTTTGGAGAAAGGCAGTGGCCGCAAGAACTTTTTGACCGCTTCGACTTTGCAAGAGCAGAAGGCTCTTTTGTCGATTCCAGGATTCAATCATTTTGTCTGCTCTGTCCCGCCGCCTATTCCTATTCTACGGAATCTTTAAAGAAAGTGGCAAAGCCCGTGGGCCTTGTAATCTCCGTAGGCGATGAGGTTCTGCCCTTTCAGGATCACGCTGTCCGCCTGATTCGGTATCTGGCGCCTCAAAAATTAAAAGTATTGCGTGAAGAGGTCTCTCATTACGTTTTCCTTGCTCGCCCCCCTGGAGGAAAGGAAGGGGAGAAGGTTCGGGGGGAAACGACCTATTTCGCAAGAGAGTTCTTCCGGGAAACGCTTCGCTCTGGTACACTCCGCGGGCATGTCGAGTAGAGTTGTCGCTCAAGCGCCAGCAAGGCGTGCTCCTGGTATCCTGATTACAGGTGTGGCTCTTTTTTCAATGTTCTTTGGAGCCGGGAACCTTATTTTCCCCCTTCTTATCGGTCAGAAGGCTGGAAGTGGCATCCTGCCGGCTCTTTTCGGTCTTTCGATTTCTGCTATTCTCTTCCCTATTCTCGGCCTCATGACGATGAGGCTCTTTAATGGGAACATCAAATCTTTTCTGGAAGGTCTTGGCAAAGGTCCTTCTTTCTTTTTGCTTTCTGTTTTGCAGATTATTCAGGGACCCATTTGTCTTGCGCGATTGATTCAACTCATGTACGCGAGCCTCAAGCCCTACTTTCCCGCCCCGTTTCCCTTTTTTGTTCTCTGTATGCTTGCTCTTTTTTATCTGATTGCCTATCGCTCCCATCGGCTGATTCCATGGCTTAGCAAGGTGCTTACTCCTTTTTTCATCCTCTCTTTGGTCATCCTTATTGTCGCAGGGCTCTTTTCGGCGCCACCGCTTCCCGTCTCTGCAGAGAGTGCCTTTTTTCACTTCTCTCAAGGTCTTAAGGGGGGGTACATGACAATGGATCTGATCTCTGCCCTCCTTTTTGCTACAGTGGTCATTCCTCAATTTATGGCAGGAGGGATTTCGGTACAGGAGAGTAAGCGCAGAATGTTCGGGGCAAGTTGCGTGGCGGCGTTTCTACTTCTACTGGCCTATCTTGGCCTGACTCTTGTCGCAGCGCACCACGGACAAACTCTCTCTACTCGTCCAGAAGAGCTGCTTCAAGGCCTTGCTCAAAAAATTCTTGGAGCAGAAGGCGCATTTCTTTCTGCAGTAATCGTCTTTTTTGCCTGTCTGACAACAGCCGTAGCTCTTGCTACTGTTTTTGCAAACTACATACATCAGGAGATTTCTGCGAAAAAGATCCCCTTTCCCCCAGCCCTTGTGATCACTCTCCTTCTTGCAGCTGGAGTTGCCAGTGTCGACTTTGGAGTGATTCTTCATTGGATGGGAATCGTTCTGGATCTGCTCTATCCCGCACTGACTCTTCTCTGCCTTTGCCATTTTATTCGCATCCGTTACCCCGCTGTTTCTCTGAAAATACCAGTATTTGCAGCCCTTCTTTTCGGGAGCGTCCGTTTCTACTTGCAGACTTCTCTTTGAGACGCTATACCCAAAATATAGGAGCTTGCTCGTATGGTAATGTTTGTTCATCCTCTCATCGCGATCACCGCAGGGATTCTGATTCTCGTCTATCCTAAAATTCTCAATTATGTTGTCGCTATCTATTTGATCCTCACAGGACTCTTAACTCTTAGTGTTTACTAAATTGTTTTTTTCCCATTTTCGGGTTATCATCGCTGTCCGAAAAACAGGGAGAAAAACATCTCATGCGTATTCTGCTTCTGCCTCTCTTATCGATCTCTTTCCTCTTTGCTGCCTCTCCTCAACAAACAGCTCTTATTCAACAAATCAAGGAATCTGAGCCTCTTATTGCTCAATCACTGATAGATTATCGAGTCCCAGGACTTGCTCTTGGCATTCTTCTTGATGGAGAGCTTGTCTATACGAAGGGATTTGGTAAAAGCGATCTTGAAAAGGGGCTCTCTGTTTCCGCAGATACGATCTTTCAAATTGGCTCGTGCAGTAAAGCATTCACCTCTTTTCTCTCGGGACTTCTCATGGAGGAGGGGAAGATCTCCTGGGATCAACCTCTGATCGATCTCCTGCCGCAATTTCGACTTCAAAACTCTTACGCCACGTTGCATATGACGATGCGCGATATCCTCTCTCATCGATCGGGATTCCCTCGCCATCCACTGGTTTGGTATGGAGCTTCCGATATGAATCGCGAAGAACTCGTGCAAAAACTGCGTTATCTCGACTTTTCTACAGACTTTCGCGAAAGACATCACTACGGAGATCTCCTGTACATCGCTGCCGCTCTTGCAATGGAAAAGGTGGTAGGAAAGTCCTGGGAGGAACAGATTAAGGAGCGCGTTCTCGCGCCACTCAAGATGGCAAGAACGGGCGTCTCTTTGAAGGAGATGGAGAAAAAAAACGATATAGCGCTGCCCTATCAGGTGAAGGCAGGAAAGATACAGCGTATGGCTTTTCGCGATTTTAAGCTCATCGCTCCAGCAGGTGGGCTTCACTCTACAGTGAATGATCTCTCCAAATGGGTCTCTATGCATTTACATGGAGGAAAGATCGGATCTCTTTCTCTGATTAGTCCCGTGACTTTGCAGGAGATGTATTCGCCCCAGGCGATTATCCAGGAAGCGCCGCAGGCCAAGGAGGCCGCTATCTCTCTTGCAGGACTTGGATGGAATATCATTCCCTATCGAGGTCACTACTACGTGAGCCATGATGGAGGTGTCGATGGCTTTACCTCGGTGGTCAATCTTTTGCCTGAAGAGAAAATCGGGATCATTGTCCTCACCAACTCCAACCTGACGCCTCTTGCGCGCTATCTTTCCGGCTTTGTGATGGATCGCCTGCTCTTGTTGCCTCCGAAGGATTGGCTGCAAGAGGGGCTTGAAAAGGTGCAAACGAGCTGGAAGCTGGAGAGTCAGACGACTGATATCTCCGGAAGAAAGCAAGGAACGGCCCTTTCTCATCCGATTTCTCACTATGCGGGAAGTTATAGCCATCCAGGATATGGCACTCTTAAAATTCAGGTGATTGAAGAGGGAAAGTTGCGTATGGAGCACAATGGACTTGCTGCCATTTTAGAGCCCTGGCATTACGATACCTTCATTCTTTCCCAGGAGCTGCAGGATCTTATTCGTTCGCGAAAGGGAATGAAATTTTCTTTTCAGACAACAAATGATGGAGAGATCAAGAGCGTTTCTGCTACTTTGGAGCCCGCTACAAAGGAAATTGTCTTTGTAAAGGAGACTCAGTTTGAAGAGACTCTGCGCTCCTATCTGCTGCGTTTCACCGGGCTCTATGAGTTTCAGGGACATACTGTGGAGATAGCGCTGCGCGATGGAGTTCTTTGCGGCATCATTCCCGGTCAGCCCACCTATGAGCTTGTTCCTCAGGGGGAAAATTGTTTTGTCATCAAATCGATGGGATATCTTCTCCGCTTCGAAATCAACGCGTCGCAAAAGGTTGAAAAAATTACGCTCTCACTCCCTTATGGAACTTTTTCTGCGACGCCGAAGAAGAATTAAAAATCGATGGTTCCCCCGGTGGTGATTCCCTGAAAGGCAAGAAGAGAGCTGTTAATCCAGCTCTGTTTAGCCTTGCTTGGGATCCCATCGGTGGAGCGATAGCTCTCCTGGAGATTGGACCAGAAAGTCAGTTCATACCCAAAGAAAATCTCCAGGCGGGAATTGGTGAAGTTTTTCTGGTAGGAGGGGCCAATGAGAAATTGTCCTGTAAAAGTCATGCGCGCATCTTTGAAGTGCGCATCGCGCAAGGGAAGTGATGAGTTGTAGGCTGGAGTTGGATTAAAGTTCGCCCACTGTTTGGCGGTATTGTTGTAATTGCCAAATAGAGTCGCAAAAGTTGTTCCTGCTGTCATATAGATATCTTCAAACCAGTACCAGTCAACAATCGTTCCTGTACGCAACCCCCCGCCACCGAAACTCCAGCGATTGCTTAGAGTGGTGTTTTTCCCTTCTCCATCCTTATAGAAAATTTTCCAGAACTGTTGAATCCAGGCCCCGGTAAAACCTCCGAGGAAGCGAAGTCGCAAGTGAGGATTGGGAAGGAAAACGCGGTCAAACCAAAAGTCTGCGACGTTGTAGTTCATATGGATGTAGCTCGTTGCTCGAGAGACGGGGGTGTCAAAAATTTGCGGCCAGGTGCCTGTGAGAAACTGATCGCTTTCTCCGGGAGCTGTGGTGCTGTTGTTTCCTCTTACAGTCAGTCGCGTATACTGGCCCCAAATTTCCCAATAGTGGGGAGCGCGGAAATAACTTGCAGCAATGCGAAATCCAGGGTCCATGTTAAATTCTGCATTCTGGAAGCTTCCTTGTGCATAATTCAAGTCAGGCCCCCAAGCATCCTGTGCCATCCTGAGCGCATAGTCAAGAGATCCTTCCTGCGCTGACCAGTAGAGGAAATCGCCGTGAAAAGAAAAAACCTGCACATCTTTTCTGTAGAGGTCTGCATCGAAAGGCGGAGGAGCTTCCGGCATCTTTTCATTGTTTTCAGTTGTGAAAAAGGCATTCCCACTGGAGAGGAAGAGAAGAGCTGATAAAAAGTAGTACTGATGTTGCATATTTCTTTTGCTATACCCAAACAAGATGAAGAGTTGTCAACTCTTGAACCATTTTCGATATATAAACCGACAATTCTTTTTTTTGCAATGCCGAAAAAAAATCGCGAATTTGCTCTTTTACCAAGGCTTGCTGTACCATGGCGTCGTCATGGAGTATCGAGTACCTCATCCTATGCAGGCGAAGGAAGTTTTAGCTTCCCTTTACCCCGACAGTTCACGGCGTACATTAAAAAATTGGCTTGCATCAGGCCGTTTTCTGGTGAATGGAAGAAAATTGCAAAGAGAGGATGAAGAACTCCAGGAAGGAGCTCTTGTCACCGCTTTAGAGACCTTTGTCCCAGCGCATCTTCCCGGGGTGTCCATCCTCTATCAAGATCGAGCGCTCATTGCGATCGAAAAACCGAGTGGACTCCTCTCCGTTCCTTTGGATGACGAAGGACCCCATCGCCATGCATTGGGCCTTCTTCGCGCCTGGTACAAAACGGATCAAATTTTCCCTGTGCATCGCATTGATAGAGAGGCGTCCGGTCTTCTCATCTTTGCTCGAGGTTTGGAGTCCCGTGAAAGGTTAAAAGAGCTCTTTAAAGAGCATGCACTCCATCGTCAATACTTTGCTGTTGTGGAAGGGCGCATGTCTCAGGATGCCGGTGCCTGGGAAAATCCTCTCCTTGAACTTCCCTCATTCGATGTGATTCCTTCTTCTGAGGGTAAGATGGCTGTAACGCATTTTCAGGTGCTTCACCGCTCAGCGAAATATAGCTACCTCCGCCTTGTGCTGGAAACAGGAAAGAAACACCAGATCCGCGTTCACTGCCAGCAGGCTGGACATCCTATTCTTGGAGATAAGCGTTATGGCGCCCTGGAAAATTCAATCAGGCGTCTTGCTCTGCATGCAGAAAAACTTGAGTTAATTCATCCTTTTACGGGTAAAAGTCTCTCCTTGCACTCTCCGCTTCCCCCCTCTTTTTCTTCTATTGTTCCTCTTAAAATAAGGTGAATTTGATGGATTTCATTCAGTTTATCAATAGCTTTGTCGCTCTTCTTGTGATTTGCAATCCTCTTTCGGTATTGCCAGCTGTACTTCGCATTACGCAGCATCAGACTCTGGCAGAAAAGAGGCGTACAGGGCTTGTTTCTGCTTTTGCCGTTCTGATCATTCTCATTGGGACCACCTGGGTTGGGTCAATCCTGCTAACTATCCTTGGCATTCAAATCGCAGCTTTTCAGGTAGCAGGGGGGCTCGTTATCCTGATGATGGCCTTCTCTATGTTACAGGCAGAAGAGAGTACGATCAAACAATCTCCACAAGAAGGAGTAAAACGCCAAGATACAGGAGCCATTGTCCCTCTTGCAATCCCACTCATCGCAGGTCCTGGGGCAATGAGCGAAATCATTGTCAAAGTCAGCCAATTTCCTGGATTTCTTAATTTGCTTATTATAAGCGCGATGTCTCTTCTGGTCTCCATTGTAATGGGAGCTCTCCTCTACTTTGCCAGCCCTCTTGAAAGGTTGCTTGGAGAAAATCGCATCAATGTGATTAATCGAATTGGAGGCCTCATTCTTGCTGCAATGGCAATCCAAACTATTGCCAAGGGGATTAAGGGATTCATGGGCTCATAGTCAAAATTCATTGACTTTTCCTGTTCATAAAGGTAAAATGACAGACGTCAAAAGGGGGATATCTCCCTTTTTACGTATGTAATGTGTAAATCTTTTTAAGAAAGTCCGTGCAGCTATTTCAGTGAAGGGAGTTCTTGGAGGGTTTTTTTAGTTTTTTTGGAGAATTTTTTAATGAATCAACAAAATCAAAAATTATATGTAGGCAATCTTAATTACGATGCAAACGAAGATGAAGTTCGTGAGCTGTTCGGTAGCTATGGACGAGTTGAAGATGTAAAGATTGTCATGGACCGTTTTTCTGGCAGATCTCGCGGTTTTGCTTTCGTACGCATGGACTCAGCTGACTCTGCTGGCAAGGCAAAAGATGCTCTCAATGGTCAACCTTTCCAAGGTAAAGCTCTCGTGATTGACTGGGCACGCGCAGAACAGCGCACCGATCGTCCTCCAATGGGAGAGCGACGCGGACCTTCAGGAGGCGGTGAATTCCGTCCACGTCGTGAGTGGGGCGGAGGCGGACGTAGTGGTGGACGCGGCGGAGATCGCGATAACTACTACAACTAATCTCTTCTCTTGTTCTTGAGCCCAGGACTTTCAGCCTGGGCTTTTTTATTTTTTAAGAATCACCATCAGCGTAAGTCGTGCAATCGCACTGAGCTTGCCACTCTCTTCGGTGATACGAATATCCCAGACTTGCGTTTGTTTTCCCAGATGAAGCGGAGATGCCGTGGCCTTGACAAGCCCAGAGCGCATCATTCGTAAGTGGTTAATGTTAAGCTCTATTCCTACGCAAACTGCCTTTTTTTGATCAACGCAGTAGTTGCCTGCCGCGCTGCCTACTGTTTCTGCAAGAGCGGCGGATGCGCCGCCATGTACAATGCCCATCGGCTGCATGGTATGTGGGCGAATGAGCATGGTAGCCGTAAGGGAGTTGTCGTCGACTGCGGTGAATTCTATTCCGAGGTGGTCTGAGAGAGAGCCTCGAGCGCGTTCATTAATTTCCTGAAGTGTGAGAGGGGTAATCCAAATCATAGCCGAACATATATCATATATTTCCAAGAAACTCCAGGTTGTCAGTTCCTCTTTCCTGTGATATACTTCGCATCATGATTTTCTACATTGTGGGCAACTGGAAAATGTATAAAACGGGCATGCAGGCAGCGCAGTATCTCGAAGAGCTGTTGCCTCTTGTGGAAGATATCGACAGAAGCAGAGCGCGTCTCATGCTGGCGGTGCCTTATACGGCAATTCAGTCGGCGGTGCGCTTTGCAGAAGAGAGAGTGGCGATTGGCGCACAGAACATGCATGATGCTACAGAGGGTGCCTTTACAGGGGAAATTGCGGCAGAGATGCTTAAGGAAGCGGGCGCCTCTTTTGTTCTTCTTGGACATTCGGAGAGACGGCGTCTTTTTCATGAGACTGATGCCTTCATTCATCGCAAAGTGGTGGCGGCTCTTTTTGCGGGATTGACGCCGCTTCTTTGTGTAGGGGAAACTGCAGAGGAGCGCGAAGCGGGAAGAGAGCGCGAGGTCCTTGAAAAACAGATTTTCGCCGGCTTGGAGGGGATCTCTCTTCAAAGAGCGGATCAGCTGGTGATTGCCTATGAGCCAGTTTGGGCGATCGGAACAGGTCGGGCGGCGACGCCAGCGATTGTGGGAGAGATGCATCGCCATCTGCGAGCTCTTCTTTGTACCCGGTTTGGAGAGGCTCTTGGGTCTCAAATTTCGATCCTTTATGGAGGATCGGTACAACTTCAGAACGTTGCGGAGTTGATGGGGGAAGCTGAGGTGGGAGGGCTTTTGATAGGAGGCGCCTCTTTAAGTCCGGAAACTTTCGCAGCTATTGCACATCAATCTATTGAAAGGACATCTCCATGACTATTTTCTTTTATTTTCTTCTTTCACTCTTTTTTCTCCTCTCTGTAATCCTTTGCTTTGTGATCCTGATTCAGGAGGCAAAGAGCCTTGGGCTTGGAGCTTCTTTTGGCGGTGATGCGGGGGATTCGCTTTTTGGCACTTCAACTGCTTTTGTGCTTAAAAAATTTACCGCCTATCTTTCCGGGATCTTTCTTGCAGGCTGCCTTCTTCTCTCTGTGATGAGCGCTTCTTTAGGAAGAAAAAGTGCTCTGCCCACTCCTGTTTCAACAGAAAAGACGCAAGAGGCTCCGAAAGAGACGTGAAAATGCTCCTTCGATACTACGGCGATCCGGTTCTCCGTACGCGCGCTGAAAAGATAGCCGAAATTACTCCAGACATTGTGAAGCTCGCTCAGGATATGATAGAGACCATGATCGCGCACAATGGAGTTGGCCTGGCAGCACCTCAAGTGGGCAAGCTGCTGCGCATTTATATTTTCCGCGATGAGTGGCAGGATGAGCAGGGCGAGTATCACCTTGGAGAGCCGCAAGTTGCGATCAATCCAGAGCTCTCTTCTCCTTCCAGAGAGAGTGTGGAGATGGTCGAGGGCTGTCTTTCTCTGCCCGGAGTTCGAGCATCTGTTTCCCGTCCGCGCAAGATTCATGTGCGCTACCAAAATTTGGAAGGGACCTGGATAGATGCTGATTTTGAAGGATTGCTTGCACGCGTCAATATGCATGAGAACGATCATCTCAATGGAGTTCTCTATATCGACCGTACAGATCCCAGGGATCGCCAAAAAGTAGAAGAGCAGCTGCGTCGGATGAAGATTCCATAAAATGAATGCGATTTCTCCTCGTTATTATTCTGTAAATGTTGCTGCAATAGAACCTTCTGCCCTTTCCTTACAAGATTTGCGCGAACTATTTAGTAGCAGAAAAACTCTTTCTCCCGGCGACGCATGGAATTTTTGCGTTAATTTGCCGATTACAGGAGATCCTACACAAGCGTACAAACAACTTTTTGACCGGCTTTTCGATCGGCTCAATGATCCATTGATGAAACAATGGCTTTTGTTTGTACAGCAAGAGATACAACATTACCCCCGTCCGCTCTGGGGCGATGGTCTTATGGAAGCTGCCAGGCAGAGTCTTTTGCAAGGAGATCGCAATGCACTCAAAGAGTATGCTGTTCGTTTCGCTCTTTTAAAAGAGCTTCTTCTGGGAGTTTTTGAAGGGGACTATTCAACAGAGTCCCTCCTTTGCGCCTTAGAGACAGTGGAGGAGGCTGATCAGAAAGTCATGCAGCCGTTCTTGCTTCCGATTGAGCCAGACCATCTCAAGGAGTGGATGAAAAAACTTCTCCCCAAACACATAGGACCTTATGAGTTTTCTATTTCGTTGAATTCAGTCCATCTCAATGTAAAGGGATTCTGTGGAAAAGCTTTTTTCACTGGAAATAACCGTTTGGCCTTTGAGCAGAAGCTACCGGAAAAAGAATTCAGAGGGGAGCGGATGGCTGTTTTAGGAAAGCAAACGAACGGCGAGCTCCTTCTTATCGGAATTTCCCCCAAATATAATCGTTTTAATGGGCCTATCCCGACAGTGCGTGAGTTCACCAGTTGGGAGCTTTTGATTCGAGAGGATGGATCTTCTTCCTGCATTTGTTCATCAATGCTGCGCATTCATGAAGATGGGGTCAAATTTCAGGCGCCCAAGGAAATAGAACAGCTGAGGTGTTTGGGGTGTCTTTATATTCGCAGACCCGCTGGATATCGCAGCCTGGCATTTGTACTTCACGAGCATGGTCCACAATGGTCTATGCGAGATCTTCTTTCCGTAGCGAAAAAGAGTTGGGCTTTACAACAGTCCTGGCAGCACTATTCCTCCTTTTCTTCTTTGTCGATTCTTGTTGCAAAACAGGAAGAAGATTCTTATGAGGTACAACTTGAGGGAATCCCCTCACTCTATGCCCCTTCAAAAAAAAGGGCTGGGCTGGTTACCCCTTCTCCTGCCCATGCCTGGATTGTTTGGCTGTCAGAACTCCTTTTCTTTGATGTGGAAAAAATGCCCTCTTCCAGTTCTTGGGAAGAGGGGGCATTTTCACGCCTTTGCTCTTCTTTGCCAGAGCCTCTTATTGATGAAGTGCGCTCTTTGCATAAGGAGAAGGGGGGATTTGGCAGCGATTTTTCATCTTCTCTTATTGCTTTTGCGCAGGAGAAGGCCAGGAGAGGGAGAATTGATGAATGTTCTCAGATCGTTTTGGAAGAGTTCGCCTGTAAGATGCTGCTATTCCCTTGGCTTTCCAGTCAGCTCCAGTATGTAATTGAGGGAAGAGAGATTGATTGCTCTATTGCAGAAGAACTTGCAAATGTGGAAGAGCAATATAAGTTATTGCAGGGATCGATGGCTTCAACTCCTGTGAAAACGGTAGCGCCTCTAGGCATACAACAGCTGACAAATCATTTTTGGACTCAGGAAGCGGCATCTAAAGCAGAGATTATTTCACGCATTGTCACTCTCGCCTTGCGAAAGGATGCACTTGTAGGTAGGGCGCGGAGATTCCATCGGGGAGAGATGCAGGGAGGAGATCAAGTGCCAGTTTCCTTCCGATTGTCCCCTACTTTTACCGGTATAGAGTTGGAAGTGCTTTCTTATTCTCTTGGAAAAGGTGGTTTTCGCAAGGTAAAGAAGGCGTTGCAAGCTACTTTTGAAGGAGAAGAGGCGCGGCTTGCAGCAATCAAGACGGTTGCGCTCTATCGCAATAACTATGGGGTTGAGGACATTGATGAGCATTTCTATACGGGGCATGTGCGTCTTCTGGAGATTTCTGGCGCAGATGCCTATTTTCTGCCTCTTCCCCGGCGTCATAGCGGCTATGAGGTTTCAGGTAAACTGAAATGGGAAGGGAGCATGCTCTATTGCGAAAGTGATTTGGACAAGGCAGTCTCCTTATCCAAGGTTGGATCGGTCCCATTATCTGATTCTGATCTGCTTTTTATCTTGCGCCGCATAGGAGAGGGGCTTGAGCTCATTGCGCGTGAAAAGATCAGTCATGGGGATCTGAAACCGTGCAATATTTTGTTGCGGGTTGTCGATGGGAAAATTACCCCATTAATTGCAGACTATGATTGGACTCTTCCGTTCGGTACAGACAAACATCTTTCTGACTATTACCTATGGGATCGAGATCGCAGAGAAAGGGGTATTATCTCTGAAAGGACAGATCTGTATGCCTGGATTTTACTGGTTGCTAGCGTGCTTTGCTTCGATTTTAAGCCAGAAAGAAGGCGCAATCATGCCGAGTTTTTAGAAAAAGTTCGTAGGGATCCTATTGGGTTAGAGGTAAGTTTGCGCAGCAGACTTGCAAACTCAGCCAATAAGGACAGCAACCAGCAGCATGTAAGAGCCCTGTGGATGACTGAAGGGTTAGGTCTTCTTGTGCGCACTTTGAATGCAGATGCACCTCTTTCAGAAAGAAAGGAAACGTTTCCGACCTATGCTGATGTATTTCTTGTTTTAGAGGCGGCGCAAAAGATATTGAAAAGAACCAATGAGGTGGACCTGAAATGAATGCGATTTTTTCCTATTTCCATTCCTTACCTGGTGTTGCTCTTGGATCGCCATTTCTTTCTTTAGAAAATTTGCGCGAATGTCTTAGAAGAGGAGGAACCCTTTCTCCTAATGATGCATGGAGTTTTTGCGTTGATTTGCCGCTTACTAGAGATCATTTGCAAGCCTATCAACAACTTTTCAGCCGGCTTTTGTATCGACTCCGTGATCGGTCGATGGTAAACCGCCTCGCCTCGATGCATCAGGAGATACAGTTTTCTCCTCATCAGATGTGGAGTGATGGTCTTATTGAAGCTGCCAAACAGAGTTTTCACGAAGGGGATCGCGCTACGCTCAAAGAATATGCCGTTCGTTTTGCTCTTCTACGGGAGCTCCTGAGAGTTCCTGAGGGAGACTATTCAAAAGAGTCCCTTCTTCACAAATTAGAGACAATGGACGGGATCGTTCAGCGCGCTATGCAGCGACCTCTGCTTCAGATTATGCGAGGTGATCTTGCGACATGGCTGCGTAAACTTCTTCCCAAACATGTACCAAGTAAGCTCTTTGGGCCTCTGTTGGAGGTTGTCTATTCCGAGATAACGAGGCGCTATGAAAGATCTCTTTTTACCGGATGCTGTGGTTGGTTCTTAACCCGGGAGCTTCCAGAGGAGATATTTGAAGAGCTGTCATTACCTGTTTTTGGGATACAGAAGAGAGGCGAGCTCCTTCTCATCGGGGTTTCCCCCAAATATGATGCTTTTAGTGGAGAGGAATATTTTAACTGCCCCGCCAAATATTTTGAGCAGACCTCCTGGGAGCTCTTTATTCGAGATGATGGCGCCATCTCTTGTACGTGCTCATCAATAGTAAACGTTTATGAGAATAGTCATGCTATCCAGGTGCCTGAGAGGATAATACAGTTGCGCAATGCGGAGTCTCTTTATGTTTGCAGGCCTGCCGGGTATTGCAGCCTGGCAATGATGCTTCGCGAGCATGGTCCTCAATGGCCCATGCGAGCTCTTCTCTCCGTGGCACAAAAGAGTTGGGTTCTACAAGAGTCCTGGCCGCACTATCGCTCTTTTTCTTCTTTGTCGATTCTTGTTGCAAAGCAGGGAGAAGACTCCTATGCAGTACAACTTGAGGAGATTCCTCTGCTCTATGCCCCTTCAGGAGAAAGGGGCCGTCTGGTCGAGCCCTCTCCCCGCCATGCCTGGATTCTTTGGCTCTCAGAGCTTCTTTTCTTTGACGTAAAAAAGATGCCGGCTTCTATTTCCTGGGAAGAAGAGGCGCTGCTGCGCCTTGACTCTTTTTTGCCAGAACTTCTTATGAACGAAGTGCGCGCCCTGCATGCAGAGAAGAATGGGTTCGGCAGCGATTTTTCATCTGCTCTTATTGCTTTTGTACAAGAGAGGCTCAAAGAGAGGAAAATCGATGGATTTGCTCAAATGCTTTTGGAGGAGTTTGCCTATAAGATGCTGCTTTTTCCATGGCTTTCCTCTCAACTCCAACAGGTAATTGCCGGAGGAGAAGTCTCCCCGTTTATTGAAGATGAACTCCGGAGTGTGCAAGAGGAGTATCGGTTGCTGCAAGAATCAAGAGCTTCAAGTCCTACTACAACAATAGACCTCCCCAGTATGCAATGGGTTACAAGTCAGTTTTGGCCGAGCGAAGCACAACCTAAAGCGATAGCGATATCGCGCATTGTCGTCTCTGCTTTGCAAAAAGATGCGCATGTAGGTAGGGCTCGGAGATTTCATCAGGGAGAGTTTCAGGGAGTAGACCAAGTGCCAGCTTCTTTCAGGGTATCTCCCACTTTTAATGGAGTAGAGTTGGAAATGCTCTCCTGTCCGAGTCTTCTTCTTGGAGCTGGTTCTTATCGCAAGGTAAAGCAGGCGTGGCAACTTACTTTTGAGGGAGCAGATGCGCAGATTACAGCGACGCGTCCGATCGCTCTTTATCGCAGTAAGGGTAATTATGAGGATTCTCAATGTCGGAACGCCTATAAGATGCATGAGCGTCTTTTGCAGATTCCTGGCGCAGATGCCTATTTTATGCCACTTTCCCAGCGCCATAGCGGTTATGAGGTTCCCGGTAAGGTAAAATGGGAGGGGAACATGCTGCTTTGTGAAGGATCTTTTGCAGACCTCTTCGGCAACAACAAAATTGGATCCACTGTCATATCTTGGTCCGACATGCTTTTTATTCTACGCCGTGTAGGGGAAGGGCTTGAACTCATTGCGCGCGAGGGAATCAGCCATGGAGACTTGAAACCGGACAACGTTTTGTTGCAAGTTGTTAATGGTAAAGTTAATCCATTAATTTCAGATTATGATTGGACTCTTCCTTTTGGGGTTTATAAAACGCCTCATGATTATTATTTATGGGATCGCGATCGCAGAGAGCGAGGTATTGTTTCGGAAAAGACAGATCTTTATGCTTGGACGCTCCTTGTTGCTCGTTTGCTCTGTGCCGGTTTAAATCCGTATAATGAGGGGGATACCCTTCTCTTTTTAGAGCGGATTCGTAACACTCCCATTGGAGTGGAAGAAGAGTTACGCGGCAGACTTGTGAACACACTCCGTTCTCGAATTCCTGGCTTTCCTCAGATTAATCGCTTTGATTTCTTTAAAAAAGCTGGTGTTGATTGCAGGTTGCAAAATGAACAGGTCGCTTCTTTGATTAATGAAGTGAGGAACAGGCGGTTATTGGGGGGAGATAAGAATGAGGCAAGTTCTGTCGAGCGATTTATCATAAAGTCTCAATGGATGTCAGAGGGGATGAATCTTCTTGTCCGTACCTTGCGGGCAGATGCGCCTCTTAAAGAAAAAAAGGGGACTTTTCCGACCTATCCCGAGATATTTCTTGTTTTAGAACGGGCAGAGAAGATGTTGGAAGAGATGAGAGCTCAATTTTCTTTACCAAAGCGATGATGGATCGACATCGACTTTGATATAGGCATCCGGGAAGGAGAGGGATGATAGAAAGAGGGAAACCCTCTCGCATTCCTTGCGCTCTTTTGCTTTGATGAGAAACTGGAATCGAAAGAGGTCTTTAATTTTTGGGTGACCTGAGGGTCCTACCGGCAGGATCTGAAGAGCGGGAGTGGAGAGCTCCTGAATCTTGCGCCAGGTCCACTCCGCTGCTTCGAGTGCTTTTTCGCTTTTTTTAGAGGAGAAGAGGCATTTAATGAGATGGGTAAAGGGGGGATAGCCGAAGAGCTTTCTCTCCTCCATTTCTCTTGTATAGAAAGCATCATAGTCCTGGTTTTTCCCAAGCAGGATCACCGGGTGCTCCGGGAGGAAAGTCTGCAGGATTACTTCGCCCGGGAGGTCTGCCCTTCCTGCTCTTCCTGAAACCTGGATGAGGAGTTGAAAGAGAAATTCGCTGGAGCGAAAGTCGGGGATCTGCAGGGATGCATCTGCGTGCAAAATGCCGACAAGGGTAACAGAAGGGAAATGGAACCCCTTTGCGATCATCTGTGTCCCGATAAGAACATCTGCTTTATGAGCGCGGAACTGTTGAAAAAGCTCTTCATGGCTCTCTTTTTTTCGCGTCGTGTCGCGATCCATGCGCAGAGTGCGCACTTCCGGAAAAACGGCATGCAGAGATCTTTCCACATGCTCTGTTCCGAAGCCTTTGCATTGTATGGTCCCACGCGATCCACAGGAGGGGCAATACTCATTTGCGGAGCGCTCGAAGCCGCAGAGATGGCAACGCAATTGCTCCTCTCCTTTGTGAAAGGTGAGGGAGAGATCGCAGTGCGGGCATTGGATGGCTGTCTGGCACTCTCGGCAAAGTCCGAGGCGATGATGCCCTCTGCGGTTGAGAAAGAGAAGGGTCTGTTCTCCTTTTTTGATGCGGCTTTCGATAGCTTTCAGCAGGTGATCGGAGAAGTGGGTAAATCCGCCGTTTCTAAGGTGCGCTGCCTTCATGTCGACGATCTGGATGGTAGGGAGCGTAGCGGAGCTTGCGCGACGTGTGAGGGAATGGAGCTGGTATTTGCCGATCTCTGCATTGTAGCGTGATTCGAGCGATGGGGTGGCGCTGCCGAGAAGCACGGTTGCTGACTCCATGTGGGCGCGCATGATGGCGACGCTTCGGGCATGGTAGCAGGGAGCCTCTTCACTTTGTTTGTAGGAAGAGTCGTGTTCTTCATCGAGGATGATGACGCCAAGGCGCGGTATGGGGGCAAAAAGTGCAGAGCGTGCGCCGATGGCAATAGAGATCTCGCCGCTTGCAAGCTTGCGCCAGGCTGCGTTTCTCTCTCCGAGGCTGCGCCTATGATGCAAAAGAGCGACCGGTTCCTGAAAGCGCGCCCTGATGCGCTCCAGTGTTTGTGAGGTGAGGGAGATCTCCGGGACAAGAAAGAGAGCTGCTTTGCCAAGTCTTCTTGCCTCCTCTATGGCCTGGAGGTAGATTTCTGTTTTCCCGCTTCCCGTGATGCCATGGATCAGATGCACTTTAAACTTTTCGCTCTGTAGGGAGGCCTTGATATGATCAAGGCAAGCCTTCTGTTCCGGATTCAACGTTTTAGGGAGGCTTTGAAAAAAATCGGCTTCCAAAAGAAGCGTCTCTTCTTTGCCTTTTCTGCTTTTTACATCCTGGCGGATGGGGGCGGGGATAAAAAGGCGTAAAACAAGCTCTAAAGGAGTGGCATAGTAGCGCGCCATCCAGCCAGCAAGGCGCCATTGCGCAGCACTTAACTCTGAAGTAGGGGAGAGCAGTTCGGTGATGGGGAGCAGGTTTTCAAACTGAGAGCTCTCTTTCAGGGCGACGATGACCCCCTTGGCTGTTTTTCCTTGCAGGGGGATGGCAACACGGACGCCCACCTGCGCCGCTTCTCTCCACTCTTCAGGGATAGAGTAGTCAAAACGAAGCGCTTTTCTGCGCTCAACTGCTACTTCGGCAATACAGGGCATATATTTTCCTTATAAAAGGCCGCATTGATTGCGCCCCAAAGGGTTTGTTTTAAAAGAGGGTCTTTGAAGTAGAGAGAAAGATCTGGAAGAAGAAAGAGGGGAGTTTTGTGGAGCAGGCGCACGCCCGAGCCGGGCATCTCTTTATAAAAAGAGCGTAGCCCTGTCAGCTGCCATAATGTGGTGTGAGAGAGCAAAATGAAACGCAGGGAGTCTGTTGTGAGAAAATGTTCCCACTCTTTTTCTTTTTCTAGCGCTTCTGCAGAAACAAGCGTAGCTTCTCCATAGTAGACTGTAAGAGCGCTGGCTAACTCTTTTAAGAAGAATTGATGTTGCGGAGGCTCTTCTCCGAAGAGAATCGAAATGGGGGCTGCAAGGGCATGTGCTTTCCAGAGATTTGCAATTTTCTTTGCCATCGCATCACTTGGAATTTGCTCTATGATCGCAAGATGGGGGAGTACCTTTTGCACGATCCCCTTCAGGCGCCCTATTTGCATCGGTGGTGGGGAGAGCGGGTGCAGTTTCTCTACCGGCTTTTCTGCGACAGCAGGGCGTTCCCGCTTGCTTTCTGACTGCTTTTCTGCGACTGCGGCATTCTCGGATTTCTTTTCTTCGGGTTGTTCTGGAGGTGGAAGAAGTCTCTCCTCCGGTTTTTCTGCAACAGCAGTGCTCTCAGATCTCTTTTCTACGGGTTGCGCTGAAAGCGGAGGCGGGAGCAATCTTTCTGCCGGTTTTTCTTCTGGCTTTGCTGAGAGGGGCGGTGGCAGGAGTTTTTCTGCCGGCTTTGCTGCAATAGCAGTGCTTTCGGTTTTTTTTTCTGAGAGCGGACGCGGAAGAAGTCTCTCTACCGGCTTTTCTACGGCAGCACTCTTCTCAGGTCTCTTCTCTACGGCCCGCTCTGAGGGCGGAGGCGTAAAGGCTTTTTCGGCATTCCTGGAAGAAAAAAATGTGCGAAAATAGGCGGCTTCCTCAGGGGACGCAAGGAGAGAACTCTCTTCCTGTAGATAAAACCGAGTCCCCTCAATCAGTTCTAAAAGAGAAATTTTTAGCCCCAAAAGAACTGAATCTCCTGCTGTACATCAGGATGCAAGGAGAAGTGAACAGGGCAGTTCATGGCTTCCTTTTCCAGCTGTTTCTGCACTTCTGCTGGTGGAGTGACTCTGAAACGAAAATGGATGGTCAATTTTGCGATGCGACGAGGAGTTGTTTGCGCCATCTCTTTTTCTACATCAGCGGTTGCTCCTTCTAGAGAAATTTTGAGCTTTGCGGCAAGACGACCCATCATCACCAGCATGCATGAGGCAAGGCTCGTTCCGATCATGTCGGTAGGAGAGAAGGCCCCACCTTTGCCACCGATCTCTTTTGGTGCTTCCATGATAACACGCGCGCCCGAATCAAGCTGCTCGGATTCTGTCCCTAAAGGGTCTCGGTAACGAATAAGCACTTTCGTCATAGCTCAATGGTAGATCTGGTTGTGAGAAAAAATCAATAGACCTCTTGCGTACGCAAGAGGTCTAATCATTGAAGAGCGCATCGACATAAGAGGCGGGGTCAAAGGGGATGAGATCTTCCATTGTTTCCCCTGTACCCACCCAGAGGATAGGGATGCCGAGCTCCTTCTGAATAGCAACAGCAATCCCCCCTTTTGCAGATCCGTCGAGTTTGGTGAGGATAATGCCGGTAATGGGTGTGAACTGATGAAAGGCGCGCGCCTGATCAAGGGCGTTTTGCCCCATCGTTGCATCGAGAATGAGAAGGGTCTCGTGCGGAGCACCAGGAACTTGCTGTGTTAGAACGCGTCGCATTTTTGCAAGTTCCTGCATCAGAGCTGTTTTGTTTTGCAGACGCCCTGCTGTATCGATAATGAGCAGGTCAGATTTTCGCGTTTTGGCACTGTTGAGAGCATCAAAGACAACGGCCGCGGGATCGCTTCCTGTTTGTGATCGAATGATGGGAGCCTGAATCCGCTCTGCCCATGTCGCGAGCTGCTGACTGGCTGCTGCGCGAAAGGTGTCCGCGGCTGCAAGCAGTACGCTCTTGCCTTCTTGCTGATAGCGATGCGCCAGTTTAATGATCGAAGTTGTTTTGCCAGAACCATTGACTCCTGTGACGAGAATGACGTGGGGAGGAGAGGTTAGGGAAGAGACTTTTCTTTCAGGAAAAAGAGCTCGAATCTCTGTTTTCAGGAAGGGTATGAACCCTGCAGGGTCAGGATGCTCTTTTGCATGGATGCGCAATGCCTCCACGAGGTCCGCTGTCACCTTGGGGCCCAAGTCCGCTTCATAGAGGAGTTGTTCCAGGGCATCGCAGGTCGCGCGATCAAGAGGGCGCGCAAAAAGCGCTCGCAACTTGGCGCCGATAGCCCAGCGCATTTTGGAAAAGGGACGGATCAGTTTTTTGAAGAATTGCAGCATGGTATACTCAAGATCGTTAGGAACAGATTCACAAGTTCCAGTCGGAGGAGTGTATCAGGGAAACGCTCCAGAATTCAAGGTGGAGCTCAAAAAATGCCGAGTTGGAAGAAATGTGCCGAAAGTCGATCGTTGCAATCAAGTTCTTTATTATAAATTAGTTACGAATTTTTTATTGATAAAACAATATTTCTAATATTATTTTATTTTCAATTTGTGTATAATTAATGCGTTATATTAATAGTATGGAGTATTTTTTTTTATGGCGTCATCATCTTTATTAAGTCTCAGCGCAGACTGTCTGCGTTCTGTGTATAGTTTTTTGGTTTCAGAGGAAGACTGTCGTTGTTTTTTGCGGCTTGACGAAGAGGCGGATCTCCTAGCTTTGGGACGGGAGATAGGCTATAGTTGGGGACGTGGTACATTTTCTCCTCCGAAACATTTCAGGGAGCTTGCTACGACTTGCAGGTATTTGTACGAAGTTGCCCAAGCGCATTGGGGAACGATGCGACAGTCCCTCACCAATAGAAACTGGAGTGTTGCGCAGGGAATTATTGAGCGCAGATTTGAGTCCCAGTTTGATGACTGGCGTAGTGAAATCGGTGAGAGCGAGTGGTCGAGGACAGAAGTTCCCACAATTCGAGGGGGTCATCTACGTCTGTGCGCTTTTTTTCATCGCCTTGAGCCGTGGAGAAGCGGCGTGAACCTTACAGAAGAAAACACTCAACTCATAGAGGAATTCTTGCAAAATAACGATGCGAATCTGAGCTCGATTTCTATTTGCAATCGCAAGATGCACAGTTCAATGGAACGCATCGCTAATGCTTTGCACAGCAATACAACAGTTTCTGAGCTGTACTTCCCTCATAATTGCATAACAAGCGAAGAGGCCGCGCATCTTGCAACAGCTCTGACCCATCAGGAAAATAGCGCCGTAAAGCAAATCGATCTTTCAAATCCCAATGCTATGGAAAACTGGTTCGTGGAGACGTCTCATCAAAACAAAAGGAACGTGTTCTCGTGGCAATTCAACAAGATTGATGATGCGGCTGCAACGGCCCTTGTGAATGCCGTGATTACAAAACCAAAGTTTTGGAAACTCGATCTTCGGGGCAACTGCATTACTGCGGCATGCGGTGAAGAGCTGAAGGCTCGCATGACAGCGGCTCGTAAAAGATTTGAGTATGAACCTTCCGTGATCACATAGTCAGGATGCTCAGAATGTCCTCTTTGCTGTAGCAGTCCAAAGAGGCTATTTTGCTTGCAACTCTGCGCATAGTCTCCTGGAGTTGTCCCTTGTCTGTTATCTCATTTGCGATCACAAGGAGCTCCTCCTGAGAGGCGCCTCTTCCGGCCATTGCTTGAACAATTCTCTGTAAAGCGCGGTAGCGCTGGCCTGGGCTTGGGTTTATCCTATTGGTGGCTTCAAGCAGCTTTTCCGGTCTTTCTCCTCTTGCAGCCATTACGTGGGCAACTTCGATCCAGGCCTCATTGCGCTGCAATGGAGTTTGGATTGAATTTGTCATGAAGCCAAGCAACTCTTCCAGCTGCGAGCCTTTTGTGGCCATCGCTTTTGCAATGTAGCCTAAAGCGCAATCGCGATACGCAGGGTCCTGTATCTCATGTGCAATTGCCCATATCTCCTCCAGCCGCGAGCCACTTGTGGTCATCGCATTTGTGATGTCGCGCAAAACTGTATCGCGGGAGTTTGTATTTTGTGTTCTATTTGCAATCGCAAGCAGCTCCGTTGAGCTCGCGTCTCTTGTAAGCATTGCACGGGCAGTTCTGAAAAGGAGCGCATCATAGGTAGACCCGCTTCGTATTGTCTTTGCGATTGTAAATAACCACTCCAACTCATCCCCTCTTGCAGCCAGCGCCTCTATAATGCCGGTCAAAACCTCTGCATAAATCCATTTGCTTGTTGTCCTGGTTTTGATGAATTCAAGAAGCTCTACTGGATTTTTGCCTCTTGCGGCCATCTCTTTGATGCCTTTGCACAAAGCAAGACCGCGTTTTTCCTGATCCACTATCTTTTCTGCGCTTGCAAACAGCTCTTCTACACTCGCGCATTTTGTGCCCATCACCTTGACGATCTCATGCAAGGTATTGTCGCGATGCCTTATGTCTTGTATCTTATTTACGATCGCAAGCAGTTTTTCTGGGTACATTCCTTCCTCGGCCATCCCTCTGGCAATACCGCCCCAAATCTCATTCTGCATTACCTCATTGCGTAGCATCTCTGCAATCGCAAGTAGCTTCCATGGACTTATGCTCTTTGCACTCATCACTCTTACAATGTTGCGTAATTTTGCGTTGCGCAGCTCTCCGTTCAGCAACTTCTCTGCGATGGTAATTAGATTCCCTAACCTGGAGCCTCTTATAAGCATCGCCTCTATGATTCCGTCCAACACGTGCTCGCGATGGAGCTTGTTTTTTAATCTGTTTGCGATTGCGAGCAGCTCCTTTGGGCCACGGCCTGCATATGTCATCCCCAGCGTTATGATTGAAAAACACAAGAGACGTTTCTCTTCCGGCAATCTGTTTGCAACCTGGCTTGCCTGATCAAAGGCCCCCAGAAAGGTCAATGTTTTTACTTTCAGTTCCGATGCTGGATCTTCGGTCATCCAGTCGGCTATCTCTTTTTTCAATGTTGGAGGAATGCTTGCTGCTATCCTGGAGATGGCGGCTCGATTCGGAGTCGACATGTTCAGAATGGTTGCCCCCAATTCCTCTGAAGCGATTATGGGCTTTTCAACCCCCATCATTGGAAGAAGAGTTTCTTTCCAGATTTTTGTATAGACATTTGAATGGTATAATATGTTTGCCTTCAATGTCTTGCAACTCCTTTCGCAGCAAGCGAGGTCGGTAGTCCCCAGATAGGAGAAAATAATGGTTGAGATGGCTCTGTCCAGATTGCTGAGTCTGTCAACGCCCCTCTTTTTCTCCTCTTTTTTCGCGCTCATGATCTCATTTGCTGGATTTGGGTATGAAATGATGGCTGTAGACAGGTTCATATTGGATGTTGATGTTTTACAAATAAATTATATCTTATGTGTTTATATTTGTAAATGTTAATGTGTTGTATGGTGTTATTTTTTTAAGGGGATTGCAAAAAAAGGGAAATTCAAGGATAGGTTCAAGAGGAGTTCCCTTGCGGAGAGAGATGTGAACTTTCACGAATATCAGGCGAAGAATATTTTAGAATCCTATGGGGTTTCAGTGCCAGAATTTGCAGTTGCGGGTACTGTTCAGGAGCTTATAGAGTGCATTGATCGCTTGAGACTTTCTGAGGCGGTTCTCAAAATCCAGGTTCATGCTGGCGGTAGGGGAAAGGGAGGCGGTGTACAGTTTGCCAGAAGCCCTGCAGAGATTGTAGCGAAGGGAAAGGAGCTGCTCGGAATGCGCCTTATTAATGCGCAGACAGGCCCTGGAGGAGTTGTTGCTCATAAGCTTCTTATCAGCAAACCACTTGAGATTGCAAATGAGTACTATGTCAGCGCTTTGATCGATCGCAGTCGCGGCACTCCTCTTCTTATTGTCTCTGCGGAGGGGGGGATGGAGATCGAGGAGATTGCCCAGACAAGACCTGAGAAGATCATGAAAATTCCCTTCTCTTTTGATGGCAGGCTGCGCTCCTATCATCGGGTGGCGATTGCAAAATTTTTGGGTTGGCATGGGGAGGAGGCGCGAGCGGGAACGGAGTTGATTCAGAGCCTGGCGCGAGCTTTTGTGGAAACAGATGCTTCCCTTTTGGAGATTAATCCGTTAGTGCGCACAAAAGAGGGGGCTTTTTTTGCGCTCGATGCGAAACTTTCTGTCGATGATAACGCTCTTTTTCGCCACAAAGATTTTGGTGTGCTCTTTGATCCTACCCAGGTGAGTCGTGGGGAGGCTCAGGCAAGGGAATATGATCTTGCCTACATTGCAATGGAGGGCGATATCGGATGCATGGTGAATGGGGCAGGCCTTGCAATGGCCACGATGGATATCATTCAACTGTTGGGAGGAAGACCCGCCAATTTTCTCGATGTGGGGGGGAGCGCTTCCAAAGAGAGGGTGGCAGAGGGGTTCCGTATCATTCTCTCAGATCCAAAAGTGCGGGTCATTCTTATCAATATTTTCGGCGGGATTATGAATTGCGCCACTATTGCGGCGGGAGTGCTGCAGGCCGCAGAAGAGCAAAAGATCGATTTCCCTTTAGTTGTTCGACTTGAGGGGACACATGCAGAGGAGGGGCGAGCTCTTTTTCAAAAGAGCAGGTTTCCTATTCACTCTGCAACAACGCTTCAGGAAGCTGCAGAATTTTCCGTAAAGGCTGCAAAGAGGTCAGCATAAGGGGTCGTAAATGGCAATCTGGGTAAGGAAAGAGACAAGGCTCATTGTTCAGGGATTGACTGGTCATGCGGGGCGGTTTCACGCAGAGCAGTGCCAACTCTATGGTACAAAACTCGTAGGGGGAGTGACTCCCGGAAAAGGAGGGGGAGAGCTACTTGGCGTCCCTGTATTCGATACAGTCCAGGAAGCGCAAAAGGCCGTGCATCCGGATGCTACTGTGATCTTTGTCCCAGCTCCTTTTGCAGCTGATGCCATTTTGGAAGCAGAAGATGCGAAAATCCCCCTGATCATTTGCATTACCGAAGGAATTCCGATTCGCGATATGCTGGAAGTAAAGCAGGTTCTGGGGCGCTCAAAACAGTCCCGCCTTATTGGACCAAACTGTCCTGGCATCATCTCTCCAGGAGAGTGTAAGATTGGCATTATGCCTGGCTATATCCATAAAAAAGGTTCGGTAGGTATTGTCTCCCGATCTGGAACTTTAACCTATGAGGCGGTTTGGCAAACAACAGAGCTGGGGTTTGGGCAGTCTACCTGTGTTGGCATTGGAGGGGACCCTCTGAATGGCACCAATTTTATCGATGTGCTTCAGGCATTTGAAAACGATCCAGAGACGAAGGCGATCCTGTTGATTGGCGAGATCGGAGGCAGCGCTGAGGAAGAGGCAGCCGAGTGGATGCGCGCTCATGGAACAAAGCCTCTTGCCGTTTTTATTGCAGGGAGCTCTGCGCCAGCAGGCAAACGAATGGGACATGCAGGCGCTATCATTGCAGCAGGTCAGGGCGGAGCGGATGAAAAATATGCGGCGTTTCGCAAGATCGGCGCTGTAGTCACGAAAAATCCCGCAGAGATGGGCAAGGCTGTGCAAGAGGCTCTATTAAAAGAGGTCAAGTGATCGTTATTCCTGGAAAGATACCTATTTCGATACACCCTCTCTTCTGGGTTGTTGCTGCTCTGATCGGGTGGACCTTCAGCTACACTCTTGTGGGCACCCTGATCTGGATTGGCATTGTCTTTATCTCCGTTCTTATTCATGAATTTGGCCATGCTCTCACTGCTCTTCTCTTTCGACAAAAGACGGAGATTCGCCTCGTTGCCCTTGGAGGTCTTACCTCTTATGAAGGACCGCGCCTTCGTTTTTGGCAGCAGTTCCTGATCACTTTTAACGGCCCGCTCTTCGGTTTTTTTCTTTTTCTCGGAGCGACCTTTCTTCTTTCTCTCCATGTTGCTACTCCTCCCTTTACGGCTATTCTGCGCGCCATCCAGGTGGCAAACCTCTTTTGGACAGTTGTCAACCTTCTCCCCATCCTTCCAATGGATGGAGGGCAGCTTTTGCGCATTGCTCTTGAAGCTGCCTTTGGAGTGAAGGGGTTTAAAGCCTCTCTTTTGATTGGGGCTATTCTTGCAACTGTTCTTGCCCTCGGTTGCTTTGTCATTCGCGCATTTCTTGCAGGAGCCATCTTTTTTCTCTTTGCTTTTGAGAGCTTTGACGCCTGGCGAAAGAGCCGTTTTGTCAAGAAGGAAGATCGCGATGATCTTTTGCAAGGAGAGATGATTAAGGGGGAAAAGGCCCTTAAAGAGGGGAAAAAAGAGGAGGCAAGAGCTTTTTTTGAAGAAATTTTAAAAAAAGGGGATGAGGGTGTTTTTGCAACAGGCGCTGCGCACTACCTCGCCTTTCTTGACGAAGAGGAGGGGGATCATAAAAAGGCTTATGAAAGGCTTTTTGCGCTACAGGATCGCCTTTCTCCTGAGGGACTTCCTCTTTTGCACAGGTTGGCAGAGAAGGCGGAGAACTATGCTCTGATCGCGCGCCTCTCCAGCGATTGCTATCAACTCCAGGCAACACAAGAGGTCGCTTTGCGCAATGCGCGCGCTTTTGCGCATTTGGGCCAGGCAAAGCCCGCCGGAGGCTGGCTGCAAACAGCATGGCAGTATGGGGGACTTGAGTTGGATGCTCTTTTGGGGGAAAGCGCTTTTGCCAGCTTGCAGCAGGCGCCCGAGTTTCAGGAATTTGTCCGCGATATGCGGAGAACTTTACGAGGTCAGGACGCTTAGAAGCTCTTCTTTACTATAGCGCTTTGAGAAGAACATCTCTCTTGCAATTCTGTTGCTCAAAGTAAAACTGCGCCGTTCTTCATCCTGTATCTCACTTGCGACGATAAATAGGTTTTCCAAGCTCGCGCCCTGCCCCGCCATTTTCTGTACAATATCGCATAGAGCGTTGTTGCGCCGGTTTTCATCTGAGATTCTGGTTACAATAGAAAGCAGATCTTTCGGGTTCTCGTTGTGGATAGCTCTTTGTATCGCGGCGTTTCTGAAAGTCATGTCGCGTGTTACCGGGTCTCCTATCTCATCTGTAATAGTGAATAATTCTGCTACGTCTGCGCTTCGTCCGGCTATTTCCGTGGCAGCATCCTTCAAAGCCTCCTCGCGTAGTGTCGGATTGTTGATCGCATTTGCGATCTGCAACAGTCCCCTTGAGGTCGCGCCTCTTGCCGCTCTTTCTCTTGCGATGCCGCGTAACGCAGCATGGTAGAAATAGTCACTCTTGATCTCTGCTGCAATGAGTAGCGGCTCCTGTGCACTCTCGCTTCGGGCTGCTATTATTTTAGAGAGATTATACAAAAGAGAGTCACGCTCGTATTGGTTTTGTATACTACTCTTGATGAATGCAAGCAATCGTGGTGCGCTGGCGCCTCTTTGAGCCATCGTGCAGATACCCTCAGATAAGGCCTGGTCACGAATCTGCGTGTTCCGGATCTTGTCTTTGATGAACCGACACAACTCCTCTGGAGTTGCACTTCTTTGAGCCTTCGCACAAGCAACGCAAACTAAGGCCTCATTGCGATAGAGCTCATCCTCTATCCTGTCCGTAATGAATTGAAGCAAATCCTCTGGACTTGCGCTTCTTTGAGACATTGTGTCAGCGATTTTGACCAACGCTGAATTGCAACTACTCCTGTCTTGCATTCGACCTGCGATTGCAACCAGGTCCTCTAACCCTGCACCTCTTTGAGCCATTACGTCAAGGATGCGGCGCAGAACCATGTTGTATGTATCTCTCTCGTTGATCCTATATGTGATTGCAAGCAGATCCTCCAAACTTGCGCCTTTTTCACTTAGTCTTCGTGCGACTTTGTCCAAAATTCTATCGCGGGAGTCAGTACTTTGTATTCTTTTTACCATGCCAAACAGCTGTATCAGGCCTAGGTCCTCCGCTCCAGCCATTGCGTCGATGATATCTTCCCTGGCAAAATCGCCACGTATATGAACTTCCAGCGCTTTTGCAATCAGGAATTGCTCTTCCAGATTGCGGCCTGTATATGCCATTGCAAGAACTATGGTCTCCAGAGATGTCCAACTCTTGTCTTCCGGTAACTCTTTTGCGGCCTGGAATGCCTTCTCAAATGCTCCGAGGAGTAGCAATGCCTTAACTTTCTCTCTTGAGACAGATCCCTTGCATATCTGGAAAGCCACCTCATTTTTTAATTCTGGAGGAATGCCGGCTACGATCCTGGTGACTTCCAGACGCTTCAGGAGTGGTGTATTGATGATGGCTGACCCCAACCCCTCTGGAGTTATTGCCGATTCCGGAGTGAGGCGCCTGATTTCCAGCGTGGAGAGGAGAGTCTCTCTCCAGATATTGGTGTAGCCCTTTGTGTAATAGGAGACATGTGCATGCATCTCCTTGCAACCTACTCCCCAGCGGGCAAGATCGGAGGTTGTCAGGTAGCTGAAAATGTTGTTGAAAAGATTAATAGACAGGATATTGAGTAGATCTATCCTCTTTTGTTCGGGTTGGTCTGCCGGATATTCCAATTCTACCGGCAGACGCAATGTCAGGTTATGAGACGATGTGATGTTTGTCAAATTATTCATATTATTGACGGTTTATGTTATTTATGTGAGTAACATAATTTCACATATTAAATTAACCGTCAATGTGAATGATGAATACCTTATTGTAACTTAAGGGTGTAGTAGCGCTGGAAGTTTTGCTGACGGATAATGAGGATCAGGTATTTATTTCCCGCGACTCCCTTGAGAGCATCCTCCAGTTCTGACACATTTTTCACGCTTTTTTGCTGATTGCCCTTTACAGCAACTCCTGTGATGATGAGGCCTTTTCTGAGGCCTGCGGCAGCAGCGGATGATCCATTCTTCACTTGAGTGATGAGGACGCCGTTGTAGCCAACGCGCTCGGCCTGTTCGACAGAGAGGTCTTCAATTTCAATGCCAAGTTTTTGTAATGTCTCGGCAGAAGCAATTTCTGCACCATCAAGAGCGCTAAGGGTAGCTTTCAGAGTTACCTTTTCTCCATCTCTCATGATTACGAGTGCAATTTCCTGGCCAGGGCTCATCATGCCGATGTCATTGCGCAGCTTTGATACATTTTTTACTGTTTTGCCATTGCACTGCAGAACCACGTCTCCTGCCTGCAGACCGGCTTTGCTCGCTGCGGAGTCCTTTAGAACATCAGAGACTAGAGCTCCTTCCTGACTCTCAAGTCCAAGAGCTTCTGCCAAATCTTTGTCGACCGGTTGGAGTCTGATGCCGAGATAGCCGCGTTGCACGGTGCCATGGTCCAGAATCTGATCAATGACGTTTTGCGCCATTTGGCTCGGGATGGAGAGGCCAATGCCCATATAGCCGCCACTGCGCGTATAGATTGCAGTATTTACTCCGATCACTTCGCCGCGAATGTTGAGGAGAGGTCCTCCTGAATTACCAGGATTGATCGCTGCATCTGTCTGAATGAAATCTTCATAGGCTGCAATGCCGAGATCCTGCCTTCCCTTTGCACTGATGACTCCCATAGTCAGCGTAGCGCCAATGCCAAAGGGGTTGCCAATTGCAATCGCAAGTTCTCCAATCTTGAGTTGGTCGGAATCTCCAAAGGTGAGGAAGGGGAGATTTTTGTCCTCAATTTTAAGCACTGCAAGATCGGTGCGCGGATCGCTTCCCTTTACTGTCGCTTCATATTCTCTTCCATCGTTCAAGATGACGGTAATGTGCGTTGCATCTTTGATGACGTGGTTGTTTGTCACAAGATAGCCATCTGCTGTGATGAGAAAACCGGAGCCTCCTGCAAGTTGAGGTTGCGGGGGATTTTGTTGTGGCTGCTGTTGGTGAAAGGGAAAGGGACCACCGCCTCCGAAAAAGTGGCGAAAAAAGTCATCCTGGAAGGGGTCAAAAGAGAGCCCTTCCTGTTGTTGCTGCTGGATTTCTGATTTGATGTAGACAGTGGCTGGCATCGCCTGCTCGGCAATACTTGTGAAGGCTTGCGATGTTTGCTCTAACAGAGTAAGGGGAGAAAGAGTTGCTGCCTGCTCGCTGTAAAGGGGAGCAGCTGCAAGAGAAACAAGGCTGAGAGCAGAGAAGAGTAGAGATCTCGTTTTTACCATGGGACACTCACTTTTTCTGGAAATTATAGAAGAGGAAAAATCCAGAAGTCAAGTACCCGGAAGATACCTCCTGTTTACATAACGAACCTCGATCTCATATTCAGAAGAATTTTCTAACTCCAGGTTAGTGATTTTTTCTTCTTTTAGTATACTAGCTGCTCTTTGAGTGATAAAAATATGGAAATTATTTTCAGGGAAGAAAAAATCTGCCCCATCCCATTGCTCTATAAAAACGCCTTTATAGTATTGACATATAGGGCCGGTATACACAAACAACCTCAAGAGTTGACAGCAAGAACTAGTGTCTAGTTAACTAAATTCGTTAAAGTATTTTTTTGTTCTGGTAAGATGCTTCCTTCATTATGATTTGGAGAGCATATGCCCAGAATAGCGATAAAAATAGAAGCGTCCGTTGAAGAAAAAGCTCAACTTGAAAAGCTCGTCGGT
>JAGWKO010000042.1 GCA_028873295.1 Verrucomicrobiota bacterium | reverse complement strand
CGACATTTCAGCCGACTGTTAATAAAGCGCCTCGTGGCGCACCATGATACGCATGATAAATTTATCATGCGTATCATGCACATCCTTCCCATCATGTTTTCTTCCTGAGACCAAAGGCCAGTTGTCATTGGGTATAAAACTAAATCATGCCAGAGAGCAGGCGACGAGCTTTGCGCCGCAACGCAAAGCGGGCTGCTTCGCCATAACTTACTTCATGCAAATTTTCAATCGCCATGAAGGCGGAGGGGTCTTCGCGCAGAATAATTTCTTTCAATTCTGCGAGGTCAAGCCTCTCCACAATAACAAAAAGAATATCGCGATCTTCTCCGGAAAAGCCACCCCTTCCCTTGATAAAGGTTAGGCCCAGTCCCAACTCATGCGTAATGATACGGCTAAGTTTTTCCGGCTTGGAGCACATGATCAGTACAGATTTAAGCTCCTCAAGACCCGCAATGACAATATCCATCGTCTTGAAAGCGACAAGATAGGTCATCAAGGAGCGCAGGGCGACATGCCAATCTTCGAAAATCCATCCATAGGCGCCGAAGACAAAAATATTGATCGCAAAGATCACCTGGCCAACAGTAAATCCCTTATGCCGATTGATCAAAATCGCGAGAATCTCTGTTCCATCCGTGCATCCTCCGTAACGAATAATAAGCCCGGCACCAGCGCCAAGCATCGCACCCCCAATCACAATCGCTTCAAGGATGTCCGCAGAGAATGAGGGAAGTCGATCGAGCAGCCATAGGAATAACGCAAAGAAAAGAAGAGCGACCACCATATGCAGAACAAAAGAACGACGAATATAGCGCCATGCCAGATAGGCAAAAGGCAGGTTGAGCACCAGAACAAAGGTAGACAGATAGCCATAACCGTAAAGGCGGGAGAGAATCAGAGAAATCCCCACAACCCCACCATCAATCAATTGATTGGGCACAAGGAAAATGCGAATTGCCATAGCTGCAAGGGCAGCACCGATACAGGCGCCGACCACACTAATGGCAAAAGCAACCATGCGTTTCTGTAAAGCTGTTTTTTTACTGTCTTTCTTCATGAAGGACGCGGGAGACGGGGCTCGAACCCGCAACTTCCGCCGTGACAGGGCGGTGCTCTAACCAATTGAACTACTCCCGCAATTGGCTCTTGGGAAAATGGGCGCAACAGGACTCGAACCTATGACCACCTGTGTGTAAGACAGGCGCTCTACCAACTGAGCTATACGCCCGAAGAATCTATCCCGGTAAAGCGCCTCTGTCGCTTTACCGGGATAGACTCAAAGCTTCTATCAAAAAAGTCGCAAAGTAGCGATGATAGCACAAAAAGTGATTTTAATAAAAGCATATCTCTTTCTTCTTCTCGCAGGCTGTGCGTCTGTTGCACCTATCGGATATAAAGACCTGCGCTGGGAGGCAGAGGGGGAAATGCGCAAGCTCAGCAAAGAGCTGGAACCACTTGAAACCAAAGAGGATGTGCTCCGTCTCTCTCCTCGTCTCAAAGCGAGCTTTCTTGGCATCGCCAAACTTCTCATCAAAGCCCGCTCCTTTCCCTTGGCGGAAGAAGAGGAGATCTCACCTGCAAGCGAAGCGCTTTTCAGAGAGCTCGCGCGCCTCTACGAAATTCCCGGTGTAAGGGATGCGATCGAATCGCTTCAGACAGATGCGATTCTCCTCCTGGAACGCACGCAGGAAAAAGTATCTACTGACGTTAACTATCCTTTTGAATAGACTCGATATAGCGGTATACACATGATCCAATGGACTATTTTCTTCATCTATTTTGGTCTGGTTTCTCTTATCGCAATTCTTTCCTACCATAGACAAAAGAACGCGACTGATTACATCCTCGGATCAAGGGGGTTGAATTTTTGGCTGACTGCTCTTTCGGCACACGCAAGCGATATGAGCAGCTGGCTTTTCCTCGCCTATCCCGCAGAAATTTTTCAACAGGGGGTTTTTTACGCATGGGCAGCGATCGGCCTAACCCTCTTTATGTTCCTCAACTGGCAGTTCATCGCTCCGCGTATCCGCGCCCTTTCCGAGCAATTGGGCAGCCTTACTCTTAACTCCTACTTTGAGGAGCGCTATGCTGACACAAGTGGAGCTATTCGCGTTGTGTCTGCCATTATGGCCGTTCTTTTTTATACGATCTATATCACCTCAGGTCTTTACGCAATGGGTCTAC
Source organism: Verrucomicrobiota bacterium (assembly GCA_028873295.1). Lineage (GTDB taxonomy): Bacteria > Chlamydiota > Chlamydiia > Chlamydiales > SM23-39 > JAGWKO01. The sequence goes on along the minus strand of JAGWKO010000042.1, from coordinate 10,009 downwards.
TCGTAGAGTCACTGCTGGGGCTCGACTACATCATAGGGGTCTTCTCTGGTCTTCTCCTCGTTGTTCTCTACGTCTTTATGGGAGGATATACCACTGTTGCCTGGATTGATCTCTTCCAGGGCTTTTTTCTTCTTGGCATCATTCTTTTCATCCCCTCCTGGTTCCTTTTTCAGGCCGGAGGAACTGCCCCCATACTCGATGCCGTTGCCGCAAAAAAACTATCCACCTCGCTTTTCCCTGATTTTCAATTGACCACTCTGTGGCAAATTACGATGGTAGCTGCTGGTTGGGGACTTGGCTACTTTGGGCAGCCTCACATCATCACAAAATTCATGGGCATTCGGAGCGTTGGCGAGATCAATAAGGCCAAGTGGCTGGGAATCAGCTGGCAATCTACCGCCCTGATCGCAGCTACCTGGGTCGGACTCAGCGGCATCTACCTCTTCCCCGGAGGGATCAAGGAAACGCAAGAGTTAATCCTGAACATTGTCAAGACGCACTTTCCCGCCTTCTTTTCCGAGTTGGTCCTTTGCGCCATCCTCGCTGCTACGACTAACGTGATGGCAGCGCAACTCCTCGTAATGGCCTCCAATATGAGCGAAGACCTCTATAAGCGCATCTTTCGTCCCATGGCATCCCAGAAGGAACAACTCTGGGCGACAAGGGGCAGCGTTCTTCTGGTCGCTCTGATCGCCTTCTGGATCGCCTACTTCAAAATTACAACCATTTTTGAGCTCGTCCTCTACGCCTGGTCAGGTCTTGGAGCTTCTTTCGGCCCCCTCCTCCTTCTCTCCCTCTATAGCCAAAAGATCAATCGACAAGGCGCTTTCGCAGGAATTCTTGTCGGTGGACTCACAGGAGCCCTTTGGCCACTCACAGGCAATCCCTGGGGCATCGGAGCAATGGTGGCAGGGTTTGCCGCGAGCATCACCGCGATTTACACAGTTTCGTTTTTCACAAGAGACTAACCATTAGAATATTAAACAAACGCCATAACGTGCTATATCATTTTTTGCAAAAATGCTATACTAAGGTGTGACATGCAAGGCGAAATTTTACGTGCTCTCCTGGACTGGAACCCTTGGATTGGAGGTAAATTTCCAAAGGAACTCGCAGGAACATCCAGAGATTATCAATTAGAGCAGTTTCTTCAAATTCCAGAAATTAAGATTCTTGAGGGAGCTCGGAGAGTTGGAAAGAGCACTCTTTTTTATCAAATGGTTGAGAAGCTTCTGAAAAAGGGAGAGCCCGTCCTCTACATTAATTTTGAGGATGAAATTTTAAAGTCGTACACATTGAGTGAGATTCTCTCTGCCTTTCGACAAAAAGAAGAGATCAGAAACCTTTTTATCGATGAGATTCAAAACTGCAAAGAATGGGTTCCATTTCTCAGGAAATCTTATGATCGGAGGGAGATTCCTCAGATTTGGATCAGCGGATCCAATTCTTCTTTAATTAAACAGGAATTTGCGACTCTCCTGACTGGAAGAAATATTACAATTGACGTGTCCACCCTATCGTTTAGGGAATTTTTGCGCTTCAAATCAACCGACGGCCTTTATCCTTTTTCCACACACAAAGAAACGCAAATCAAAAGCCTGTTCCTGGAATACATGGCTATTGGATCCTTCCCTGCCGTTGTGCTTCGCCCTGTACTGCAAAAAGAACTTCTGATCAGTTATTTTGAAGACTTCATCTACAAAGATATTGCTTCCCGTCATGAAGTCAATGCAGGAAAAATCAGAGAGCTTGGAATCTATCTTGCCACAAACTGCGCCAAGCCTTTCACTTACAGGGGATGTGCTAAAGCATTGGGCATGCATCCTAATACCATCATGGACTATTGCTCCTACTTTTATGAGATTTTTCTTTTTCAGGAACTCTACAAGTTTGATTACTCTCTGAAAAAACAAATGGGCAGCGATAAAAAAATCTACATCGTAGACACGGGACTGGCCAATGCCATCTCTTTCAGGTTCTCTGAAGATCAGGGGAGAGTTTTAGAAAACATTGTGTTCAACGAGCTGAAACGACGTCGCGAAGAGATCTATTTCCACAAAAAAAACTACGAATGCGACTTTCTCTTAAAACGGGAGTTACATATCGCTACCGCCATTCAGGTCACCAAAAGTGTTGAAGACTCCGATGTCAAAAAACGAGAGATACGAGGATTACTGGAGGCGATGCACACGCATCAATTAAGTGATGGACTCATCTTAACGATGGAGGAAGAGGGAACTGAAAAGTGGGAAGATAAAACCATCAAAATCTTTCCTGTTTGGAAGTGGTTGTTGAAAATGGACTAAGAATCAGTCCAAAACTACGGCCGCATTGCTTTCTGTGAACCAAAGAGCAGTCCTGCCTTTGCGAGGTTGCTTCTGGCATTGGGGAAAGCCTCTTCGAGCAAAGAGATCAACCGATCGACCTCCTTGCGCTTGGAATTTTGGCCTACCGGGCATTGGCAACTGATGCGAAGGAAGCGATACTCCTCTGCAAATTTACGCAGGTCGCGCTCTGCGATATAGATAAGAGGCCGAATGATCGTTACCCCAAAATCCTGCATCCGCACTTTGGGTAAATTGGCAGCAAACTCGGCCTTGTGAAGAAGATTGAGAAGAAGGGTTTGGGCGCTATCATCTCTATGATGCCCAAAGGCGATTGTTTCAGCCCCCACTCCTCTTGCCGCAGCAAAGATAGCCTTTCTGCGCTCTCTTGAGCAGCTATAGCACTCCAGTTGTTCCAACTTGCGCTCAGAGTGACAGAGCAGGAGAGGCACTTCGATCTCCTTACAAATCTTGCCAAGAAAAGAGCCGTCGATCCCTGCGCCGCAACTGTATTCCCCCTCCATATGAATTGCATAAAGTTCAAAGTTGGGAAATCCCCTTCCGCGAATCGCATGAAGAAGATAGAGAAGGGAAAGACTGTCTTTCCCTCCACTTAGGGCAACTGCTATCTTTTGCGTGGTCTGATCAATCAGAGAAAAGTCAAAAATTGCCTTGCGCAGCGCGCTCTCCAGCTCTCTGCCCAAATTGGTCCAGGGAGGCTTTGCGATCGGCAATGCAAGCGATGCGGATTTTTCTACTGTTTTTATCGGCGGAAGCATAAACTCGACTGGAGTATACACTGAAGATGACAAAACCTGGAAGAAATGACCCCTGCCCCTGCGGCTCCGGCAAAAAGTATAAAAAATGCTGTGCAAACGCTCCTCTTTCCGCCCGCGTGCAGAAAAAGAGCGAATCCCCAAAATTGACCTCTATTTTCCGATCTATTCTCTCATCAAAACTCCGAGAGGATGAGAAGAAGGATCAGTGAACCTATTCTTGAGTCATTTTGGGTATATATTTTGAAAGCCGCAGCAGGTACTCTCCATACTCGTTTTTTGCAAAACGCTGAGCAAACCGCAGGAGTGCTTCCCGATCAATGTACCCCTTGCGCCAGGCGATCTCTTCTATGCAGGCGATCTTGATCCCCTGCCTTTCCTGGATCGTCTGCACAAATAAAGAGGCCTGAAGATAGGCCTCAAAGGTCCCCGCATCAAGCCATGCAATGCCCGGATCAAAAAGAGAAAAAGAGAGTTTTCCCTGTTCCAGATAGAGGCGGTGCAGATCGGTAATCTCCAATTCTCCTCTGGAAGAGGGCGTGAGAGTATGCGCCATTGCCACTACTTCCGGACCATAAAAATAGAGTCCTGGGATGGCATAGGAAGACTTGGGAACGGAAGGCTTTTCCTCAATAGACAGCGGACGCATAGCAGAGTCATATTCTATAACACCATAGCGCTCAGGATCTTTCACAGGGTAACCGAAGATGTGGGCGCCGCAAGAGATATTAATCCCCGGCGTCAGGTAACGCGCAAAGTCGTGCCCATAAAAAAGATTATCGCCAAGAATGAGCGCCACGCTCTCATTACCAATGAAGGGAGCTCCAAGCAGAATCGCCTCCGCTATGCCGCGCGGCGATGGCTGACTGACGTAGGTAAAAGAGAGTCCAAGCTGCGATCCGTCTCCCAGCAGTCTTTCAAAGCGAGGCGTCTCCTCAGGAGTCGAGATCACCAGGATTTCCCGAATTCCCCCCATCATCAGAACAGAAAGAGGATAGTAGATCATCGGTTTGTCATAGATGGGAAGAAGCTGCTTGCACACTGCAAGCGTTGCCGGAGCAAGGCGTGTGCCACTGCCCCCTGCCAGAATGATTCCTTTCAATTGACCTCTGATATATGTTTTCCAAACGATGGTATACATCTTCTGGACTTGCCGCAATAGGGAAGAAGCGATCAGTATCATTCGCCTCCTTCTTGTAAAGAGGCTCATCGCTTGCACTTCTCTTTTCCCCAAAATTACTTCACTCTACCTCTGGGAGGCCCTTTTTCCTCATTTTCGCAAAAGAATATACACAAACAACCTCAAGAGTTGACAGCAAGAACTAGGATTTAATGAGAAAAGTTGCAGGAAGTGTCGTAAAAAAAACGCTGCTCAAGGCAAGAAGAGCATGATAGGAAGGATTTGCATGATATGCTTGATAATGAGGTAGCTCTCTTTCGCCTCCCTCATCAAGCATATCATGCAAATCCTTCATATCATGCACGAAAGGTATAACAAACGTATTTCGGAGCGAAGATGCTTATCCCGAGGTTGCAATAGCGATGACTGCAAGAGGCTCGGGGCCAGAAGAGATCTTGGGCCTCCTAACCGTATAGGAACCTGGGATATTTATATCCGTAAAAAGTTGCGAAATATTGGACCTCTTGCGTAACTGAGGTTCTGTCGATTTTCGGGTTCTTTTGAGCCGAATTTCGACGAACCCTCAGTTACGCAAGAGGTCTATTCAAGAAGTGATAAATTCCAATGAAAAATTGATGGGACCACACCTTCCATCTTCGCGCGGTAAATACTGCACGATAACCTGCAGGGGACTCTGAAGAGAGTCTGCCGTAATAATGTACTTGTTGCCCATCTTATCGATTGCATAGGAGTGATCTCCTATCAGATCCTTGAAACGCTGATCGTTGATGATCGCATCCTTTTCCCGCTGCTCCTGTGCATGAGGAGGAAGAGCGCCAAGCGGTTCTTTCCACGACTTTTTCTTCACACCCGTTAACGAAGACAAAAATTGCTGCATGGAATAGAGGCGAACCCCCGCCATAAGAAGACGAGCGCCTACCTCGAGTTGATGCCCCTCTTTTTTACTTTCCTCTACTGCTTCATACAGATCCGTAAAGAGAACCAGTCCCATCTCCGCGAACAGATATTGCGGTGCTCCGGTAAGTAATCCCATACCAACGAGCGTGATATGCAGAGCAGGTTCAAGAATGCGGAATAAGCATTCCTTTATCGTTTGATGGTCTTGCGTACTGTAAATTTTGCAAACATTTTCCAACACCTTTCCTATCATGCAATAGAGACTGCCAAGTACTCTACCCAAATGAGACGAAGTGACAACCTGGGTTGTTAAAGCAGCTACTGCTACAACTGCATCAATAGCAACCTTGACTCCATTATAGTTTGTCTCATCCAAACTCAGAAGACTAACAATTCCAGCCAACTTCCCTAACGTTGCAATTTCCAAAAACGCCCAATCAAAGATAGGAACTAAACATAAAAATGGCAAAGCTACTTTAAAAACACGCTTTTCCAGACTCTCGTCTTGAGGTCTCTTTTCTTCATGTTCGCTAAAGGAGGCGAACGTGCAAAAAGGAATCACAGCATTTGCAATAAACTTAATACTATTCATAACTCATTCATAACTCAACACTATCTGCCATCGCCAATAAGTTATCATAAAACAGAACTATAGGCAACATCGGAAGTATAATTGTAAAATAATATTTTTATATTTACAATTATATATTAATATGATATAATTATTTATTGTGAATACATCAACAACAATTATTCCTTATTCAAATCTGGCAACACGGACAAACGCTCTTTCAAGCGGCGTGATGAGTGTAAGTAAGGATGCAAAGAACAGAATAGTTGACGCACTCTCCGACAATGTCTTTCACCAGATCTTTACCTACCTGACAACCAGGGACTTGGCCTGTTGCAACTACACATGCCCAATAATGCACCAATATGTCAAAAGTTACACAGACAATTACAGGAGAATCTGGAGTGTAACGCTTCTTACCATTGCCGATTCCGTTTCAGGGTTAGCAAACGCCATCATCAACAAGTCGACAGAAAATCATGTTAGAATCGCCAGGATAGTAGCTGGCATGCCCAAGGCAGTAAAACAGGAGATCGCAAACGAGATTTTTCAAAATGCGCCCCCATCAGCAAAAAAAGTAAAAGCGCTGGTGCTCCTGGAGGCGCAAACAACGCAAATCAAAAGTATATTGAGAAGGTCGCATTTGAGGACATGCGAAAACGCTATAGTACTCTCAATGGCGTATGCAGGCCGCAACCCGAACGAACTGATTGCCATCATAGAAGAGACAGACCCGCATGAGCACGACCGCCTCTATCACGAGGCCGCCATAGCGATGGCCGCAAGAGGCGCGGACCTGAAGGAGCTGCGCCCCATCATAGAAAGGATAAACGAACGGAGCAGCCAGACTTTTTTCGACGTCGTAAAAATGATGATTGCAAGAGCCGCAGATCAGGAGGCCCTGCTTTCCATTATGGGAAAGATGGAGGCACTGATTCCTATCGTAAAAAAAATATTTGTTGAAAAGACGCCGGAGCATCACTTGGCTTTTCTTGAGCTCGCAAAAGCGATGGCCGCAAAGGGCGTGGGATTGGAAGCGCTGTTTGCCCTCACAGAAAAGATACCCTTAAAATGGAGCGGTCAGTTTTTTTACGAGATCGCAAAAGCTACGGCTGCAAGAGACTCTGCGGATCAGGAGGAGCTTCTTGCCATCATAGGAATGATAGAAGCTGTAGAGCAGTGCTATTGGATTTATAGTCTTCCCATTACAGGAAAGATAAAAAACGAACGGAACGAAAAAGCTTATTGCGAGATCGCAAAAGCGATGGCTGCAAGAGGCGCAGGGCAAAACGCGTTGGTTCCCATCATAGAAAAGATAGAAGACACAAAGGAGCGCGACGCGACCTGTTGCGAGATCGCAAAGGCGATGGCTACAAGAGACACAGAGCAAGTGGCGCTGCTTTCCATCATAGAAAAGATAGAAAACGCAATGGAGCGCAACATGACTTATTGCAGGGTCGCAAAAGCGATGGCTGCAAGAGATGCAGGGCTGGAAGCGCTGTTTTCCATCATAGAAGAGATAAAAGACCCATGCTGGCGCAATAAGGCCTTTTGCGAGGTCGCAACGGAGACAGCTAGAAAAAACCCGAATCAGAAGACGTTGCTTCCCATCATAGAAAAGATAAAAGACGCAGAGTGGCGCGAAGAAATTTTTTGCAGCGTCGCAAAAGAACTGGTTGTAAGAGGCGAGGAACTGGGATCGCTGCTTCTCATTAAAGCATGGCGACGCGACAAGGCTTACTGTGAGATCGCAACAGTGATGGCTGAAATCGGCGAAGAGAAAGAGGCGCTGCTTCTCATCATAAAAAGGATAGAAAGCGCATCATGGCGCGAGAAGGCTTATTGCGAGGTCGCAAAAACAATGGCCGTAAGCGGCGCAGGGCAAGAGACGCTGATTTTCATCATAGAAAAGATAGGAAGCGCATTACGGCGCAAAGAGGTTTATTGCAAGGTCGCAAAAACGATGGCTGAAAACGGCGCAGGCCAAAATGCGCTGCTTCCCATCATAGATAGGATAGAAGATCCCGAGGGGCGCGAAGAAGTTTGTTGTGAGGTCGCAAAAGCAATGGCTGCAAATGGCAAAGAACAGGCGGCACTTCTTGCCATCATAGAGAGAATAAAAGACGGACGGAAGCGCGAAAAAGTTTGTTGTGAAATCGCAAAAGAGATGGCTGCAAGAGACGCGGGGCCAGAAGAGATCCTGGGCTTCTTAACTGCATAACGTTTTGATTATAACAACAACTGCTGTACCAGTTCACTCCTCCTGCTCATAAAGTTGAGGCAGTCACCACTAAACTAATATATTTATATTTACAATTATATGTTAATATTATATAATTGTTTGTATAAAATATATGTTTATAACAGTATGAATACATTAACAGCTATTATTCACTATTCGAATCTGGTATCACAGACAAATACTCCCCCAAGCGACGTGACGAGTAAAAAAGAGGATAGAAAAAACAGGATCACCATACTCCCCAACGATGTCCTTTACAAGGTCTTTACCTACCTGACGACCAGGGACCTGGCTTGTTGCAACAACATGTGCTCGATGATGCACCAAAATGTCAAAGATTACACAGACAATTACAGGAAAATCCGGCGTGTAACGCTTCTTACCATTGCCAATCCCGTTTCAGAATTAGCAAATGCCATTCTCAACAAGTCGATAGAAAATCATGTTAGAATCGCCGGGATAGTAGCTGGCATGCCCAAAGCAGTAAAACAGGAGATCGCAAACGAGATTTTTCAAAACGCGCCCCCATCAGAAAAAAAAGTAAAAGCGCTGGTGCTCCTGGAAGCGCAAACAGATCAAATCAAAAATACATCGCGAAGGTTGCGCTGGAATTGGCTCGGATGCAAGGAGCTAGTATTCTCAATGGCGTATGCAGACCGCAACCCGAAAGAGTTGATTACCGTCATAGAAGCGTTCGACAAATACAAAAATTACCAGTGGCGCCTCTATCGCGAGGCCGCAATAGCGATGGCTGCAAGAGGCGCGGATCTGAAGGCGCTGCATTCCATCATAGGGAAGATGAATGGATGGTTTGGATGGTGCGATCAGACTTTTCTCGATGTCGTAACAGCGATGATTGCAAGAGCCGCCGATCAGGAGGAGCTGCTTTCCATTATGAGGAAGATGGAGGCGCTGCTTCCCTTCATAGTAAAAACTGACATGACACGGGAGACCTGCTTGGCTTTTCTCGCGCTCGCAAAAGCGATGGCTGCAAAAGGTGCGAGGCCAGAAGCTCTTCTTGTCCTCATAAAAAAGATACCCTTAAAATGGCACGACCAGTTTTTTTACGAGATCGCAAAAGCTACGGCTGCAAGAGACTCTGCGGATCAGGAGGCACTTCTTGCTATCATAGAAATGATAGAGGCTGTAGAGAAGAGTTACTGGATTTATAGCCTTCCCATCGCAGGAAAGGCAAGAAAAAAACAGAACGAAAAAGCTTATTGCGAGGTCGCAAAAGCGATGGCTGCAAGAGGCGCAGAACAAGGGGCTCTACTTCCCATCATAGAAAAAATAAAAGATGCAGAGTGGCGCGACAAAGCCTTTTGCGAGATCGCAAAAGCGATGGCTGTAAGAGGCGAGGATCAAAAGACGTGGCTCCCCATCATAGAGGAAATAAAAGACGCATTGCAGCGCGACGAGGCCTTTTGCAAGGTCGCAGCAGTGATGGCTGCAAGAGGCGAGGAAGTGGAATCGCTGCTTCCCATTGAAGCATGGCGACGCGACAAGGCTTATTGTGAGATCGCAACAGTGATGGCTGAAATCGGCAAAGAGAAAGAGGCGCTGCTTCCCATCATAGAAAGGATAGAAAGCGTATCACGGCGCGAGGATGTTTATTGTGAGGTCGCAAAAGTAATGGCTGCAAGAGGCGCAGGGCAAGAGGCGCTGATTCCCATCATAGAAAGGATAGAAAGCGTATCACGGCGCGAGGATACTTATTGTGAGGTCGCAAAAGTAATGGCTGCAAGAGGCGCAGGGCAAGAGGCGCTGATTTCCATCATAGAAAGGGCGGGAGACGCAACAAACCGCCAAAATGTTTGGTGTAAAATCGCAACAGCAATGGCTGCAAGAGGCGCAGTGCCAGAAGAGATCCTAAGCCTCCTAACCATATAGGATATTATACCAATCCCAAGGTATACACAAACAACCTCAAGAGTTGACAGCAAGAACTAGGATTTAATGAGAAAAGTTGCAGGAAGTGTCGTAAAAAAACGCTGCTCAAGGCAAGAAGAGCATGATAGGAAGGATTTGCATGATATGCTTGATAAGGATGTCTAGAAA
>JAGWKO010000041.1 GCA_028873295.1 Verrucomicrobiota bacterium | reverse complement strand
ATACCAATCGGTAACTTTTCTCTCGGCCTGTTTGCCGATACCGATCATTTTGTCGGCGCCGACAAAATGATCACCAGGATTATTACCCGATTGTTTGCAAGACGTTATGGCTTTTTTTATCGTGTTTTCAAATTTCCTCCATTCTGAATGCCCCAAGCAAGGCTGTAGATCCCTAGCGCTCCAGTATTCGACACCGTGATCGTTGATCTTTTTGAGGGATTCAAAGGATGGTGGAGATGGAATGAGTGATGAATCTTCTTGATTATCCATGATATTCCTGAGGCAAAGATTTTTGAAGGACCAGGATAGTTGACAAGAGATATTTTGATCAATGATATCGCTCAATTTCGCGGTCCACTGGTGGTCCACTAACTGACAAAAAACTGCTATTAAAAACTATTCTTGACAGTCAATAGCATGTGCTCAACTTGTTGTTTATCAAGTAGTTGGTTGTAGTGAATTGTAGTTAAAGACGGATTTTGGCAGACTTAAAATCCCTTGGGAGCAATCCCGTGTGGGTTCGAGTCCCACTCCGAGCAATTTCTTATTTCTTCGGGGATCTAGAATCTGGAGTGTTGTGATTGCTGTCTGTTTCCACCTTAAGTTCAACTCCGGTATATTTTGGGCGTGTTACTTTGAATCTTATTGCTGCAACGGCTGTAATGCCATATAAAGCCCCGCTAGCTGCGAAAGGAACGGTTAGATATCCTGCAAGGCCACCAATTCCCATTCCTGCAGCTGCACCGCCCAGTGAACCACCCATCAAACCAAGAAGGGCAAAAGGATGAACAATAATTGAAGGGAGATGGTGTTTTTTTGAGATTCTCTCTCCATATTCCTTACCCCTTGTGAGCCCCTCGGAACTCCATTTGTCGGCACCGATGAATCCTCCCAAGACTGCGCCAGCCATTGCAAAGGGGGCAAATATTTCATTATGTAGACTGCGGATCATTGCTTACTTCCTGAAAAAAACAGCTATTTTACATGAGAAATTCTTTAAAATCAAGTTTAGATGTACCAGTCCACTCAAGAACCTATCCCGAAAATCGACAGAACCTCAGTTATGCAAGAGGTCTATTCACTTGAGAACGAATTTCTTTTGAGGATCAAAGGTATGGGTGGATATTTCGGAAATGATGCCCTCTTCGACCATTTTTTGAGGCGAACTCTTGCTGCGCGATCTGAGATCTTCCAATTTGGCTCCCGGCGGCGCTGTAGTCTGTGTGGATTAAAGCATTGGTTACGATTTTTCTAGCGGGGATAGCTGCTATTGCGCTTCCGAACTCGGTTCTCAGAGTTGTGTTTCGTAACTACATAAGCGATGAACGCTTATTGTAAAGATTTCTTCAAATAATTTTTAAGACTCCTCGTAAATTCCTTGTTAACGTAAACCTGACGAAACAGAAACTCGGAGTCAGTCAATGTGCAAGCTGGCGTTCATCAGAAAGTTCTTCTTCATTCTTGCTATCCCATCAATCATTTTTCCTTCAGAACCTCAACTCTACGAACGACAAGAAACGTCTGTTCAATCCACTCAAAGTCCTGTCAGTTATGATGACATCCTTGAGCTGTTGGAGGAGATTGAGAGTGGAAGCATTTATGACTGCAACGCTGAGCAGGCAGAGCAGGTTAACAAACTCTTGGCGATCTTGGCCAAGAACGGCATTTTGCCACATGAAGAGCATCAGGTATCGCCTCTTATCAATCGGGATATCCAGTCTCTTCTAAATCTGTCCTCTGGACAATTTGTAGAGAGTGACTACTTTTTGAGTGAGATTTACGAGATTGCTCCAGCGATCTATTACCATGACTTCCACAACCATGAATTTGACTTATGCAGGAGCTGGGGAAAGAGGGCGTGGGATAAAACACGTCATTTCGTAAAGAAGCACAAGAAAGAGATTTTGATCGGTGCGGCAGTTACTGTTGCAGTGGCTGTAACTGTTACTGCTGTGGTCCTAACATGTGGCGCTGCCAGTGGAGGGGCTGTTGCTCTCGCAGAAGGGGCGATAGCTGCTGCTAAAAGTGAAGATGAGAAAGCGTCCTCCAAATCAAGCGAGCACCCTCCCTCACAACCTCTGGCAGGACCTTCAGAAACTCAGAAAGATTATGCCCCACCTATTGCGATAGCAGAGCCAGCGCCCTCACAATTGCAAACTGTCATAGAGGAGCAGGTCTCTTCTTTTAAGGAGATCATATCTGAGAATCTGGTCAATCAAGAGACTCGCCTTGCACCCACGGAAAGTTCGTCTTTTCTAACACAAGTACGCGCCGCTGGTTCTTACATTGCGCATGAAACACTCGATTTGGTGGCCAATATCGCTTCAGAAATTCCTCGATTAAGAGAAGAAATACGTGGGCTTGCCGAGCGATTTGCTACTCCCGATAGTCAATTGATGTCTGCGAGCTCTGTAAAGGATTTCGAAGATAGGGTTGCTTCTGGGCATGAGTTCATTGACAAGGTGTTCAATACTGAGCAAGCAAGGTTCTATACTTCAGAGGCAAAGGAAAGCTCTGTAGAGAATCTTTTTTCATATGCAGTCCTTCCCCCTCCAGGGGCGCTTTCCGGTACTGCTGCTGTTGGTGACGGAAGGTTACTGGCTACACAGTGCAACTCTACTTGGGGATGGAAGGTTGGTGATTCGATTCAAAACAGAACTTGGTGGGGAGGTGTTCCAAAGTGGACGACTGTAAGGCAGCGTTATTGGAAAAATATGGCGTTAAAGGCAGAATCTAACCCTGTAGCTCATGGTTACAGACCTGAAGACATACCTCTAATGCAAAAAGGATTAGCTCCTCGAAATTTTAATAATGAAACATGCTGTTGGGAAAGCAAGGAATTGCACCACGTTCCTCCACAACGAGAAGGTGGACTTTTTGACTTCATTGAAGTGTGGCCAGATGAACACGCAAATCTTGATCCAAATAGATATTTAGGAAGATAGAATGGCAAGCTTTGATCAACAATTTGCTGATGCTCATGCGAAAGGCGAATCTGTCTACTTTAAGGGAACCAAAATCGAAAGAATAGATCGATTTCCTGTTAAAAGCGAAGATGTTCTTTTCTGTACAATAGAAGAGGCTGTTAAAAAAGACCTCTATCTTCAAGGTTTCTGTATTAAGGTGACTGGGCATGCTGAGGTCGACGGGAAAATATTTAAACAGGGGAAGGGCATCCGATTACATTTCTGGGATGGGTTTTGTGACAATGGGGTCATAATCAAAGTTTTTACTAAACTTGATCATGTAATTGTCTATAATGTCTGCGAAAGAGATGTAACATATCTTGCGAATGATGTGGACGGATCACCATTAGAGAGACACTCAAAAACGCTCGATTATTGTTACAACGGCGCTGCCATGATCATTGAGGAAATCGAAGGGGGGAGACGTTACCGGTGTAGTGACACTTCTTCAGCAGAGAAGCCATTCCCCTTTAACGACATTGTTTTCACGGTTAAGAAGCTTCCCTCTTAGTGCATTAAAACCAAAATCCCATGTCGTGAAGATTGCCTCAAATATTTTTTTAAGGCTCCTCGTAAATTCTTTGTTGGCGTAACCCTGACGAAATAAAAAATCGAAAACCGGAGTCAGTCAATGTGCAAGCTGGCGTTCATCAGAAAGTTCTTCCACATTCTTGCCATCCCATCGATCATTTTTCCTTCAGAACCTCAGTTCTACGAACGGCGAGAAACGTCTGTTCAATCTACTCAAGGTCCTATCAGTTACGATGATATCTCAGTTACGCAAGAGGTCTATTCACTTGAGAACGAATTTCTTTTGAGGATCAAAGGTATGGGTGGATATTTCGGAAATGATGCCCTCTTCGACCATTTTTTTGAGGCGAACTCTTGCTGCGCGATCTGAGATCTTCCAAAAGGTTGCAGCGTCTTTTGTAGTAATCTCCTTACGTTTTGCAATCAAATCACTTAGATCTTTTCTCCATCCACGAATCATGAGGGCTGCTTCCCTGCGATTAAATAGGGTGGCACGGAAAAAATGGCCTAATTCTTCAAACTTCGGAATAGCTATCCCTGATTTTTGACATTGAAAAATCATTCGCTTCAAGCCCGATCCCCACAGCTCGATTAGTTCCAGTTCCCGGAAGCAACGGCCGATAACTCTATTTCTCAGTTGAGAGATTCCTTGAAGGGCGTCTTCCATATTGAGACCAAAAGGCAAGGCTCCTGGATTGGTGATTTCGATTCGGTCATCGAAAATGGCGATCTGAGTTTGGCTCCCGACGGCGCTGTAGTCTGTGTGGATTAAAGCATTGGTAACGGCCTCTTTCACTACAACGGGTGGGTATTCTGCAATGTTTTTTCGGATCGATGGGCCGATCTCTGCACCCAATTTGGTGTTGCGTTGGACAAAAGTTATGATTTTATCCAAAGCCAGAGGGAGATAGTCATCGATATTTTGCTGATCTAAAACTTCATCCTTGGTTGTTCCTGAAAAGCGGACACAGCGAACAATAGCATGAGGAAAGATCTCCTTTCTGTTTTTTCCGAATAGGAGGATCGCGCCTTTGCTTGGGGTCGATTTAGATTGCTTTTTTAGATACAAATGAAGAGAGAAGGCTGTAGATTCTACGAACTGCTTTCCTGCTTTTTTAAAACAAGCCTTGATGGCTTCAAGGTCAAGGTCTTTAATCGAGCATCCGGAGGCTTGCATCTCGTCAAAACACTCATTCTCGCCTAATCTTTCCAACTCGGCCAAAATAGCAGCATCTGCCAGTCGGTTTGTCGATCCCAAGCGGATATAGGTTCCTTTTTTCAGACCTCTGGATTTCGCGTAATAAGGGCCTATGCTATGAGGAACCTGAATGAGTAAAAATTCTTTATTCCTCCAAGATACCACGTGAATATCGGGACAGAAGAGCGGCTCAATAGAGTCCGCAATGGCATTTGCAAGTCGCATCTCTTCTTCGATGGGATCTTGTAGTCCAACGATTTCTTTCGTTTTATCCTTAACTCCAATCAAAATTTTTCCCCCCGCGGTATTCGCGAAGGCGATGATAGTATGGATAATTCTGTCCAGGCCCTTGCTGTTTTCTTTGAACTCTAAGGTTTTTCCTTCTTCTTGTTGGAGTAACTCCTCTATCATGATCCTTTCTCAAGATAAGTACCCGGAAGATAACCCGGAAGCTACCCGGAAGTCAAGTGCTTCCGGGTTCCCCTGGTTTTAAAAAGTGTGATTTTGGGACCTTTTGAACCGTTGCTGTAGGTAGATTCGGAGGGAGATATAACTTTTACACAGCAAGATGGTTGCGATATAATGGTCAAAACTTTTCAGGTTTTTGGGGCATAGGTAGTCAACAATTTAATTGACAATGTATAAAGCTTAAGAAGGGAGCGGCGCTTCCTCTCAGGCTCAAAGGCCTCAAGTTTCCGCGCCGTCAAATGGATGAAAAGAGCGATCTTTTTTTTCTCACTACTGCTTATCGCCGTTTTTGCCTGGACATTTACGGCTTTCCTGGTTACCCCATTTTTTGAAAATAGACGTAAACCCGCTTGGATTGAGGTTGCCGGGTATCGAGAACTGGCTGAGGAATATCCTACCAAACTATCCTTCCAATATATTGAACAGGAATCTTTTATAAGAAGAAACCAACTGCAGGAAGTGTGGGTAATCAAACACTCGGTAGAGAAGGCGACTGTTTTTTCTCCTGTTTGTCCCCATTTGGGTTGTCGGTATAACTGGGATGAGCTTCTGCGAGAATTTGTCTGCCCCTGTCACGCCAGTATCTTTACTATTACAGGCGCTGTAGTTTCGGGTCCCGCACCTCGCCCTTTGGATACGCTTCCCTATGAGATCAAGGAGGGAAATCTCCACATTCAATGGGAAGAGTTTAAACCGGGTCTGGTGGAAAAGGTTTCTATATGAGTCCATGGATTGCCCTTTTTTTCGCTACGATTGCTCAGGAAGCTGAACCTCCCCCTTCCGCAATCGACATGGAAGAGGGAAAAGCATTGTACAGAAAAAATTGCACAGCCTGTCATGGGACAGATGGTCGTGGAGATACGCCTATGGGAAGGGCGATTCCCAATATGCCTGATTTTACTTCTGCAGTGGTAAAACAGATGACGGATCAAGAACTCTTCGATATGATCACCAAGGGGAGCCCTCCAATGCCCTCCTTTCAACATCTGAGCGAAGCGCAGCGCTGGGATCTGGTAAAGTACATACGGACCTTTTCTCAATGAATCTGGTGTGGGTTCTCGCTCTCTGTTTTGTGTGGACCTGTTCTGTAGAGGCAGTCCCTGCCTTTGCCAGAAATCTCGGCGTCGATTGTACAACCTGTCACACGGCATTCCCCCAATTGAATGAGTTCGGCAAGATTTTTTTAGAAAGCGAAGGCGCTATTCTCGTTCAGAAAGAATTTGGGAAAATGAGAATGTCCACAGATATCATTGCTGGAAATATCTATCTCTTGCCTATTGACAAACGGTTTTCAGCAGATTCTAAAAAGGCCCTGACTGCGAGCGATACGGAGCTGCAGATGCTCTCTTATGATGAGGTCGATTTCTATCTTACAGGTCGCATTGAACAGGCGTTCTATTTCAACGTTTTTTCTGCGACCTATGATGAGGGAT
Source organism: Verrucomicrobiota bacterium (assembly GCA_028873295.1). Lineage (GTDB taxonomy): Bacteria > Chlamydiota > Chlamydiia > Chlamydiales > SM23-39 > JAGWKO01. The sequence goes on along the minus strand of JAGWKO010000041.1, from coordinate 5,725 downwards.
TCAGTGCGACTTTTGATCATGGTTGGGCTGCCTATACCATGCTCGATAACAATCTGAATGTGTACGCAGGGTACACACCTCCTTTTCATATGGATGGGAATGATACCGTGCATCATGAAAATGTGTTTAACAGGCAATGGAAGGCAGCCGAATATACGCCGGATGATCCTGTGCAGGTATTCGGATTAAACGGGCTTACAGAAGATTTCTTTTGGATCGCTTCCTGGATGGGAGGCCCCTTTAACAGTCTGGGAAATGATCCACAAAGTGTTGCTTTCAGAACAGTAGGGACTCTCAATCAACAGAGTTTCGGTGCCTATTTTTCACGCCAGTTGCAATTCAATGAAACAAAAGAGGAATCCGATAACCCCTTTCTCCTGTATGGACTGGATTGGCATTTTCGAACGAAGAATGGGAATGGGATGAATCTCATGTCTGTTTTGGGATTCAGGAAACTTTATGGACGCAAAACAGATTGGGATCTCTCGATCGAAGTGAATCAGATCTTTGACTTTCAATCTCCTGAATTTAAAAGTCCTGGAATTGCCAAATACGTGACAGAAATCATCCCTATGATCAACATGGACTTTTTTGTTGATCGAACTACCGGCAGCTCGGAACTTTGGATCCAGGGCTCTGTAGGGAGCGTCTTCAATCTTAACCCTGCCATTCGTATTTTTCCACAGCTTTCCGGGACTGTTTTGGCACCTTCCTCTTACAAACACTATGACCTTCAATTTCTTATTTCTGCAGATATGGGTCTATAGAACCCAACTGCCATTAGGATGAACTGGGAACAGATAAATCCGAGTAAGGGAGCCCAGCTGCTATCGGTGAAGCCATAAGAATGCAACCCAACGCCCAAGAGGTTGATGCCAAACCAGCTGAAGGCGGTGATCGCATTGCCAAAGATTGCCATGATCATGGTGCCTTGCGTTTGGATGAATCCTCCAAAGCGAGCGTGAAGGATGAGAAGATTCCAAAGAATGATGAGTAGAGCGCCGCTTTCTTTGGGGTCCCACCCCCAAAAGCGCCCCCACGATTGATCAGCCCAGAAGCCGCCCAGCAAAGTGCCTATGATCGTGAAAAATGTACTGAAGAGAAGAGCAGTATAGACTGCTTTTGTGAAAAGAGCCGGATCTTTTCTTCGCAGACAGACGTAGAGTGCAGCGATGGTTCCTGCAAGAAAAGTAGCGCTATAGCCAAGCGCGATGGTTACAACGTGTGTAGCGAGCCAAAAATTAGAGTTCAACACAGCGCGCAATGGTTCCATCGTCTCTCCTTGCAGTGAGAGCTGATAGGCGATAAAGAGCGTGACTAACCCGATCAGTGCAGCTGCTGTTCTTCCTGCGGCTTTTCCAGAGTTGATCAGACTGAGCGGAATCGCAGCCCAGCCTACAAAAAGGGCAGAAGAGTACAGATTGGTGACAGGGGGATGTCCCTCAATGAACATTCTGAGAAGAAGTCCAGAAGTGTGTAAAAGAAAGCCAGCGATAAGAAAAAACAGAGCAAATTTGTTTTCTCCGCGCCAGAAACTGCCCAAAAAAGCCAGTGCGTAGAGGATTGCCGCGTAGAAAAAGAGGTGGAGATTGTTGAAGAACACTTCCCACCAAAGCTTCTGAGCTTCTCGAGGATAATTTTTCTGAAAGTCGGCAATGTGCCTTTGCATAATCTGATCGAATGTGGGCCAATTCCCTGCCTGGTAGGTCGCGATCGCTTTTGTCCAACTACAAACCGCGTCGTTCAATTGTCCGTCCATCCTTCCTTGTAAAAGAGCTTCCCCCATGCTTTGCCAAGAGAAAGAATTGGTTTTTGGGTGTGGCGGCAGGATTTTACAGCAGGCCATTTTTGAGAGATACTCATACCTTGCGTTAAACCATTCATTTAAAGGGTCTTGATTGTCTTTTCCAATAAGCGCGCTGTAGGCATTGCATTCTTCTTGCACATTGCAGGCGCCCGGAATCCAGAGCGTATTTTCCAAGCTCAGATACAGGGAGATCTGTTGCCATAAGAGAAAAAAAGAGCGCTGAAGAGCATCTCGCTGAGAGGGTGCAATCTTTGTAACCGCGAGAAATGTCTCATGCAAGAGCGGGAGTTGTGGGTGCAACTCTGCAAAAGAGAGATAAGCTCTTTTTTTTTGCAGTGTGGGCGAGAAAAGGTGAATGACGGCGGGGTGGTCAATGCGAAAAAGCGCCTGTTTTCTTGTTTCTGCAGAATTCATGAAAACTTCTAAAAGCCACTCTGTGGCAGACACGCCTCCGATCCTTTGCGCTCCATGGATTTGCATCAGGCTGTTGCGTGCCAATGTATCCAGAGGCTTAATTCGCCCCTCATGAAGAACGGGTAGAAACTGACTGCTTTGGGCCCCTGAATCTGCCCCGGTAAAGAAGCCCTTTGCCGGGATAGGTTCTATTGAAGAGACTGGGCATAGATAGGCCAGAAGGAGAAATATTGGATATATCCTGCGCAAAAATTGTGAGAGGAAGCCGAGCGCGATCAGTGAGGAAAAGAGGTAGGGGCTAAGGACAAAGGGATTTTTCACCGCTTTCAGAATTGATTCTGTCCCATTTGTTGAAAACCCTGCCTGGTAGAGGGTCCATCCCTGGATTCGCAGTGGTTTGTTCATAGAGATCTGCAGGGGAGAGGGAAGAGAGGAGATCCGCACAGAGCTGGAAAATGCTTTGGCGGTAGCGGACCCAGGATGTAATTCCTGAGCGCATGCGAGAAGCTCTACCGTAAAGGGTAAGCGGATTTCCTGCTCTGTTTGCAGCTCTCGTGCAGCGCCGCTTTTTTCTCCAATCTTGAGAGAAAGAAAGGCCTCTTGAGAGAGTGCCCCTCCCAGTGTCTCTCCTGATAAAAGAAGAAAAAGGCCGAGGTGCACGCAGCAAAGACCAAAATTCTTTTTGGGATAGCGCAAAAGCTTCACAAGAGAAAGAGTCAGGTAGCCAAGGAGTAGGAGTCCAAGAGAATAGCCTCCGGGGAAAAGAGGGATCCATTTTCCAGGGAAGAGAATGAAGAAAGTTTGAAAAAACCGGTGTTGCACATCGACCGCATCGCTTGCACACTGCGCCATGATTCCCATCAAAACAAGAAGAAAGGTAGCGCCAAGTGTCCATAGAGCCCCCTTCACTTAGCGGACTCCTTTCAAGAGAAGAAGAGCGCCAATGCTTACTGCGCCGACAAGAAGAAGAAAGAAATGGAGAGGGTCCATGCCCGGGCGCAGAATTTTGGCTCGATCTACCTGATTGAGCTGCAAAAGATAGGCTTCGACATCGGCGATCTGCGCTTGCGTCAATGCTCCCAAATCGCCAAAGGCGGGCATGTTGAGGCCGCCTGCCGGGTTGGGAAGACCGTGCTGGAGAACAGGGTCGATTTTATCTACAAAAAGTTGTGGGTCGGGGCTATAAAAAGCGGATTGTATGGGAGAAAGAGCTGGAACGCCCGGCATAGTATAGAAATCTTTTGCATGAATGTCTCCCTTCGGCCCATGACATTCCATGCAGTAAAGGTTGTAGAGCACTTCTCCATTTTCCTGATCGCCAATGAGATGAGCCGACTTGCCAAGAGAATGCAGGGCTTCCGGATTTGTGCTGACAGATCGTTGCAGAGGAGTCGTTTTGGCCTTCACTAATTGAGGAGAGAGCTCGCTTGGAGGATGCGAGAGAAACCCAAAGATCATCATGAGAAAAGTCAGGGAAACAAAGAGGCCGCCCGAGGCAATGACAAATATTCTTTTTGCGGGGTCTCTCTCTGGATTTCGATCAAAAAAAGGAAGGGAGAAGAAAAGAAAAAGGATAAAAAGAGGGACAAGTAAAATACCAATCGGCTCCCATCTGCCGTGAAAAAATTTGAGAAATTGATAGAGGAATAGAAAATTCCATTCAGGCTTTGGTACATAGGTCGTGTCCAAGGGGTCAGAGATTCCACCAAAGGGGGGTCGCGCGAAGACGGTCAATCCGACGAGAAGCAGAAAGAGCGCTATGGAAACGACCATATCCTTGAAGATTTGCTCCGGCCAAAATTGCCCTCTGACCTGTTGCTCTTCCTTTTTCCATGAACCGGCGCTTCCCGCTTTGCGAAACGCGATGAGATGGATCGCGATCATCCCTACTGTAATGAGAGGAAGAAGAGCAATGTGGATGGTGAACATGCGCGACAAGGTGGCTTGGCCTGGTGCGCTTTCTCCCTGGAGGATATTTTGTAAAAAGCGGCCAATGCCTGGCATATCGCCCAACATGCTAAGCCCTACTTTGCAAGCCCAATAGCCCTTTTTGTCCCAGGGAAGAATGGGCCCCGTGAACATGAATGCTGCAGTCAGGCAGAGCAAAATGATGCCAGAGAGCCAGATCATCTCTCGTGGCTTTTTGTAAGCTCCCCAAATAAAAGTGCGCAGGCCATGCAGTCCAACAACGATGCAGAATAGAGTCCCGCCCCAGTAGTGTAGGCCATGGATGAGCCAGCCAAAGGGAATATTAAGGCGGAGAAAAGCTAAACTTTGATAGGCGTAATCAATAGTCGGAACATAGACGAACATCTGCCAGAGGCCCGTCAGTGTCAAAACAACAAAGAGAAAAAGCGCCGCACTTCCCAAGGTATAGGAAAAGCGCGCACCTCCCGGAATCTCTTCCTGAAGAAGAGTTTTTATCCAAGAGGAAGGAAAGCGCTCTTTAAACCACTCTTGCCAACGACCCACGGGCCTATTTTACAAAAAAAAGATTTTATTTTGGGCATATACTCGTTCCATAGGATAAGCTCAGGAATAGAGGATCTTTTTATGCGCTGTTTTTGGTTGTTTCTTGCCGGATTTTTTTTCAATTTTCCTGAATGTCTTATAGGTGAGCTTATCAATCGGCCTGTTGTGAATATCTATCTTCAACCTCAAGAGGATACGGAAGTAGATTCCCAGGCTATTTACGGTAGTGTTGTGGAGGTTATGGATCGTATGGGCGAGTGGTCCCGGATCCGCACCGCAGATGGAGTAGATGGATGGGTTCTCTCTTCGCAGCTTACAATCAATGCATCATATGCGACAAGCGAGCATTTAAGGCCTGTTAAGAGCCTTTTTGCTCATATTTATCGTGTAACTGGCACAATTCCCTATCCTCCTCTTCTCACGCTTCCCTACGGTTCTAAAGTGAAATTGGAAAGAACAGTCGATACAGGTGAGCGATGGGTTCCTGTGGAACTTCTCTCCGGAGAGAAGGCTTGGGTTCAAAGAGGCGATGTCGATTTTTCTCCTCAACGTAAAACTTTGGAGGAAGTGATTGCTTTTAGCAAAAAGTTTTTAGGACTTCCTTATACTTGGGGAGGGACTTCTTCTTATGGATTTGATTGCTCCGGGTTTGTGCAAATGCTCTTTAGAGAAATGGAGTTGCAACTCCCTCGTAATTCTTACCAGCAAGCTGAGTGCGATCTTCTTATTCCTGTCGCTAAAGAGGACTTGCAGCCAGGTGATCTTCTTTTCTTTGGCACAACAAGAATTGTTCACGTAGGGCTCTACCTCGGGAACGATGAATTCATTCATTCCGGAGTCACAGAATTCCCTATGGTGATGATCAGCAATATAAAGAGCGGAAAATACGACTTTCAAACAGCAATGCGTTTGCGTTGAAGAGTTGACAACTGGCCTTTGGTCTCAGGAAGAAAACATGATGGGAAGGATGTGCATGATACGCATGATAAATTTATCATGCGTATCATGCACATCCTTCCCATCATGTTTTCT
>JAGWKO010000080.1 GCA_028873295.1 Verrucomicrobiota bacterium | reverse complement strand
TGTGCATGATACGCATGATAAATTTATCATGCGTATCATGCACATCCTTCCCATCATGTTTTCTTCCTGAGACCAAAGGCCAGTTGTCAACTCTTCATCTTGTTTGGGTATACCAGTTCATGAAAATGCCAGGGGCTTTTCATTAAAAAAAAAGGTCCTGATAAAAATGCTCTGGAGGTGGATGGGCTTGGAAAAAATCTTCTAGACAGCAACAGCTTCTTGCTCCTACTATGTCGTCTGTCAAGGAGTTTTTATGGCAAGACACTACCCGATGAGCAGTTTTCCGAACGGTTGGTATGCAGTGAGTGCAGTTTCCGAACTCGAAAGGGGTAAGGTGCTTGCAGTTCGCGTGTTGGGAAGGGATCTTGTCGCTTTTCGGACAGAATCGGGGGTGATAAGTGTGCTCGACGCGCATTGTCCGCATCAGGGAGCACACCTCGGACATGGGGGAATCGTCAAGGGGGAAACAATCGAGTGTCCTTTTCACAAATGGTGCTTTGATGCTGCGGGAAAGTGTCATGCCATTCCCTATACAAAGTGCATGCCCAAGACGAAGAAGACAGAGATACGCGCCTATCCAACGCTTGTTAGACAAGGAATGATCCTTGTCTACTACGCTCATGACAATTCGGCCCCCACTTGGGAGGTGCCTCAATTCGAAGAAGACACGAAAGGCAATTGGTCAGAGATTTCCTTTGCTGAAATGACGATGAAAGCCCATATTTATGAGCTTGCAGAGAATGGTTTTGACGTTGCCCATTTTCAACCCGTTCACGGCTCTGAAGAAAATAGCATCGAGCTCGACAAAAAGCAGCCCTTTGGCCCAGAGCTTCTTTTTTCTCTGAATTTGGTCTATCCGGGAAATGGGATTGGAAGATTTGGTAAGAAGGTGGGCGTCCATGTGAGCTGGAGATTTTCTGGGCTCGGCATTTTTGACAACCACGTCACCTTGCGCGACTATCCCATGGAGCTGCGCCAATACTTCTTTTTCACGCCACTCGATGAGGAGAGAGTTCGGATTCAAGTGGGTCTTAGAATCAATGAGGACAAGATCAAGTTGCCGCAGCCTTTCCGTTATCTTGTGGTCAAAATGATCGAGAAGCAAAACATCAAGATCATGCTGCAAAACTTCGAACAAGATCGCCCCATTTGGGAAAATAAGGTTTTTCGCGAACATCCCATACTTTGCGAAGGAGATGGTCCGATCGGTCACCTGCGCACCTGGATGAAACAATTTTTTCCCCAGAATTTTATATCCAAACAATCTCAAGAGGTGACAACAGAGGCCAGAATCTGATGCAATCTCTCTCGCGCATCAGCCATGTCGGAGTCTATGGAGTTGCAAAGTAGAAGCTTTTTGCGCCATACTTGGAGCCATGGATTACTCACAAATTTCCTCTCTTCTCGGAGTACATGCGGAGTCCCTTTTAGGGCACGTTTGCAAAACTGTTCCTAAGGAACAGCTACATCTTCCTGGCCCTGATTGGGTAGAGCGTATTTTTCTGCCAAGCGATCGCAATATTCGCGTGCTGAAGAATTTACAGGCGCTCTTTTCTCACGGTCGTTTGGCAGGTACAGGATATCTTTCGATTTTGCCTGTCGATCAGGGAGTTGAACATGGAGCAGGTGCTTCCTTTGCACCAAACCCTCTCTATTTTGATTCGGAAAAGATCGTTGAGCTGGCTATTGAGGGGGGATGTAACGGAGTGGCTTCTACTTTAGGCGTTCTCGGGAGTGTTGCAAGGCGCTATGCGCATCGCATTCCATTCATTATGAAACTGAATCACAACGAGCTCCTCTCTTATCCCAATAGCTATGACCAGACGCTCTTTGCGCATGTGCAGCAGGCACATGAGATGGGAGCTGCGGCTGTAGGCGCCACCATCTATTTTGGCTCTATGGAATCAAGGCGTCAGATTCAGGAAATAGGAGAGGCTTTTGCAAGGGCCCATGAACTGGGAATGGCGACAATTCTGTGGTGCTATTTGCGCAATGCCGCTTTCAAAGCAGATCAGGACTATCACGATGCGGCGGATCTCACAGGGCAGGCGAATCATCTCGGAGTAACTCTTGGCGCCGATATTGTGAAACAGAAGCTGCCTACCTGCAACGGAGGATTTAAAGCGTTGAAATTTGGCAAGAGCGCAGAGGGAATGTATACACAACTTTCTACGCCTCATCCCATTGATTTGACACGCTATCAAGTAATCAATGGCTATATGGGACGCATGGGACTGATCAATTCAGGCGGTCCTTCAGGAAAGGATGATTTGCAAGTAGCAGCCATTACAGCTGTGATCAATAAACGGGCCGGCGGAATAGGGCTCATTTCTGGCCGCAAAGCATTTCAAAAGCCTATGAAAGAGGGAGTTCAGCTCCTTCATGCAATTCAGGATGTCTATCTTTGTAAAGAAGTGACGGTTGCCTGAGTGCTCTGTCAACATTAATTTTAGGGATTGAGCTGCGTCAAAGCTCCCGCGATTGAGTTGTCGAAGATGGGGGGTGTATTTCCTAATATACCCAAAATGGTTCAAGAGTTGACAACTGGCCTTTGGTCTCAGGAAGAAAACATGATGGGAAGGATGTGCATGATACGCATGATAAATTTATCATGCGTATCATGCACATCCTTCTCATCATGTTT
>JAGWKO010000040.1 GCA_028873295.1 Verrucomicrobiota bacterium | reverse complement strand
GGTCTAATCGAGGGGGTAGGGTGCATTATCGTTGGTTGTAGTTGAGCTAAGGAATAACGACGCTGACCGCCAGGAGTGCGATGCGAAGGAACCAATTTCTTGCTTGTTTCCCAGCGTCGAAGGGTTTGAGTCGAAACGCCCAAAAAATCTGCGGCTTTGTGTATGCTAAAAAATTTGCTCATATTGATATAGTATGAGTAAGAATGTATAAGGTCAAGCTAAACTGTTAACAGCCCCGTGTTCCAAAATGGACGCGTCTATTTTGGATAGTACTCCAAAATAGCCGTGATAATCCACTAGTTTCTTCGCTCGTCCTGATTCGCGAGCAATCGTTTTGTTCTTTTGTTATTAATTTATAATATTAAATTAATTAATATGGTTGAAAATATAATCTTATTGTTGTATAATTGTTATGGTTTACTTGAGGTTTTGTTGTGAATTCATTACGTTTCTCGTCTGATCGTGCCTCCAGGAGGTTGCGGGCTCAAGTTTCTGAGCAGCGCAGGGAGGTAGAGGCTAAATATAGGGGGGCTGTGCTCTGGCTTGCAGGTGAGGGGATCCCCCAGGCTGCGCGAGCTGTAAAATGGCTGGGAATGGCGATCTTGTCACCCCTCCTCATCCCCGCTGCAGTAGTATATATCCATTCTGTCGAGGTGCCAAAGCTGCAGGATTGGGCAAAGAAAATAGTGGATCGTACCCTGACGGCAGTTGAGGAGGGAAAAATTACGAGGGACGAGGCCGGTATGCTTTCCCTATCAGAGGATGATGGTACGATTCTGAGCGCGGCTGAGTGGGTCTTAGACGCAAGCAGAGCAGAATTAACCCTATTTCTCATGGATTCCAAGGTTCGGCAAGTTTTTCATGAGGCAGTGGCGCCAAGGTAGGTACTATGCATGCAATAGGTCTTTCATCAAGTTTCTTTAGAGGCATTAGTCGTTATTCCAGTTCCCGAAGCTCGGCGTGTCGGCGTATGGGGAAGATTTTAGCAAGATGGCGAGCGCAAATTTCTGAGCAGCTTGGAAGAGTGAGAGACGGCTATAGAGATACAGTGCTTTTTTTCTCTGCTAAAAGGCCAAGGAACATCTTGCCGCAGATCCGAAAAGCATTGCAATGGGCGCCCTGGTTGTTCTGCCCGCCTGCTCTTGTCGCTTTGTGGAGTTACTCCTCTGAAGTAAAGGATTTTAAAGAGTGGTCAGAGATTGTGCTTTCTAAACACCCACATCCATTGGAAAATGAGCAAGGAGAGCTCAAGGAGCTCGCCGAGTGGGTGAAAAATGCGGGTGATCTGGAGCTGACCTTCTTTTTGCTAAATCCTGAGATGCTAAAACTCGCTCGCAAGGCACTCTCTATAGAGAGAGCTCGCTCTGCAACTCTTGAGGGAAGCGATCTTTGAACCGCTCCGCATAGCGTTTCATCTCTTCCACCTCATGTTCCCATGCTTTTTGATCTACAGAGAGAAGGGCTTTGAGATCGATTCCCTGGAGTCCGGAAAGGTCGAGATCTTTTGGCAGACAACCGGCTGATGACTCCATGCTTTCGCCGCGTCCCTCGAGGCGCTCGAAAATCCACTTGATCACGCGAATATTGTCCCCAAAGCCGGGCCAGAGAAACTGCCCTTCGCTATTCTTGCGAAACCAGTTGACAGAGTAGATGCGGGGAAGTTTCTTTTCCCCTTGCCCCATGCGAAGCCAGTGCGCAAAATAGTCCCCCATGTTGTAGCCGCAAAAGGGCAACATGGCAAAGGGATCGCGACGTATCTCGCCGACCAGGCCCTCTGCTGCCGCTGTTCTCTCGGAAGAGAGCATCGCCCCCATGAGCACTCCCTGCCTCCAGCTGTGCGCTTCCGTGACAAGAGGAACGACATGGGCTCTGCGTCCGCCAAAGAGAATCGCAGAGATGGGAACGCCAGTAGGGGACTCAGCAGCAGGATCGCAGATGGGGCTGCGTTTCAAAGAGACGGTAAAGCGCGAGTTGGGATGCGCAGCCGGAGTGCCCGGTTGCCAAGGCACGCCGAGCCAGGAGATGAGACCCTGGGGAGGAGGAGTGCCAATCCCTTCCCACCAGACATCGCCATCCGGAGTGAGCGCCACATTGGTAAAGAGCGCATCAGAGGCAAGCGCGCGTAGCATATTGGGATTGGTGCGCTCGGAAGTGCCGGGCGCTACGCCAAAAAAGCCAGCCTCCGGATTGATGGCCCACAGCCTCCCATCAGCCCCCCAATGCATCCAGGCGATGTCATCCCCCACGCACTCTACCTTCCATCCGGGAAGCGTTGGCGCCAGCATTGCGAAATTGGTCTTGCCACAAGCGCTTGGAAAAGCTGCCGCAATGTAGTGTTTTTTGCCTTCAGGAGAGGTGATGCCCGTAATGAGCATATGCTCTGCAAACCACCCCTCATCGCGCGCAATCACAGAGGCGATGCGAAGAGCAAGGCACTTTTTCCCAAGAAGGGCATTGCCCCCATAGCCACTCCCAAAAGACCAGACAGAGCGCTCCTCCGGAAAATGCACAATCAGGCGATTTTGAGGATTGCAGGGCCATGACGAATCCTTTTCTCCAGGAGAAAGAGGGACTCCGACAGAATGAACGCCAGGACTAAAAGAGTGATCTTTCAGGAGAGCAAGAACCTCACTGCCCATGCGCGTCATCCAGCGCATGTTTAACACCGCATAGGGAGAGTCGGTCAGCTGCACCGCAAAATAGGAAAAAGGAGAGGTAAGAGGCCCCATGCAGTAGGGGACTACATACATCGTTCGCCCGCGCATGCAACCGTCAAAGAGTTTTTTAAGCCTCTGCAGCATCAGTCCAGGTTCTTCCCAGTTGTTGGTCGGTCCGGCATCTTCTTGCTGCTGTGAGCAGATAAAGGTGTCTTTCTCAGTGCGCGCTACATCTTCCGGATTGGAACGGGCAAGATAACTGCGAGGGCGCAGCGTGGGGTTGAGAGCAATGAGAGCCCCGCATTTCACCATCTCCTCTGCAATGCGATGGTACTCCTCATCGCTTCCATCACAGATATAAATGCGGTCAGGCTTGCAGAGAGCCTGCATCTCGGCAAGCCATTTCTGCAAGTTCATAGGCTCTTTCTCTTCTTGAACTTATCGAGATACTCCAGCGCCTTGCCAGTCCCAAGACAGACAGCAAGAAGTGGATTAGGGGCAACAGAGACAGGAAGTCCTGTCTCTTTGATCAGAGCTTTGTCGAGGCCCTTGATCAGAGCGCCACCGCCTGCAAGCACCATGCCGCGCTCCACAAGGTCAGCTGCAAGCTCCGGAGGGCATTTCTCTAGGGTGAGCTTCACATTTTCAATGATCTGCTGAATCGGTTCGATCAGACACTCGCGAATTTCTACCGAGTTGATGCGCTTGGTGATGGGAAGGCCAGCGACCTGGTCTCTTCCGCGTACTTCCATCTCCAGCTCGTGGTTCCCAAGGGGATAAGCAGAGCCGATCGTCATCTTGATCTCTTCTGCCGTGCGAGGGCCAATCATGAGGTTGTAGGTGCGACGCATGTAGTTCATGATGCAGTCGTCAAACTCATCTCCGGCGATGCGAAGAGAGCGCGACTCGACGATACCGCCGAGGGAAATAATAGCGATTTCGGTAGTACCGCCGCCGATGTCGATGATCATGTTGCCGGAAGGTTCATGTACGGGGAGGTCGACGCCGATGGCAGCTGCCATCGGCTCTTCGATGAGCACTACTTCCTGCGCCCCTGCATGAAGAGCAGAGTCTTCCACAGCGCGCTTTTCCACTCCGGTGATGCCAGAGGGAACAGCGATCAGGATGCGCGGTCGAAAGAGGCTGCGCGCAGAGAAGCCGACGGGAGTGACGCGCTGGATCAGCGCTTTCAACATTCCTTCGGCGATCTCAAAGTCGGCAATTACGCCATCTTTCATCGGACGCACCGCATGAATTTTGCGCGGTGTTTTCCCGAGCATCGCCTTTGCCTTTTGCCCGACGGCGAGGACTTCGTTTGTCAGGGAATCGACAGCTACAACGGAAGGTTCGGCAAGGACAATGCCTTTTCCTCGCACATAGACGAGTGTATTGGCAGTCCCGAGATCGATCCCAATGTCGCTGGAAAAAAGGGCATGGAGGCGACGAATGGCATCCAGAGAAAGGCGTGTCCAACTTTTGAGCTGGGCACTTAAGTTTTCATGTTTCGAGAAGTTCGAGGACATCTTCCCACGTCAGTTTCGCAATGGCTTCATCATCGCAGCTCACAACTTTCTTGACCAATCCTTTTTTTCTATTTTGCATCGCAACGATTTTTTCCTCGATGCTGTGCAGGGTGATCAGCTTGTATGAAGAGACCGATTCCTTTTGTCCGATACGATGCACGCGGTCGGTTGCCTGCGCTTCTACGGCAGGGTTCCACCACATGTCGTAGTGAATCACGGTATCGGCTCCCACCAGATTAAGTCCTGTCCCTCCTGCTTTAAGAGAGACGAGGAAGACAGAGAGATCTTTTCTCTCGTTGAACTCTTTTACAATCTCCAGGCGGTTTTTGGTCGCGCCATCGAGATAGCTAAAGGTGATGCCGCGCTGCTCAAAATCCTCCCGCATGATCTGCAGCATCTTTGTGTACTGGCTGAAGATCACTGTCTTATGCCCGCTCTTTACAAGAGTCTGCAGAAGTTCCATGAGAAGGTCGTATTTGGCAGAGTCGCCCGGTTCTGCTTTCTCTTTGGCAAAGATTGCCGGGTGACAGCAAATCTGCTTGAGCCTGGTGAGAGTTGCAAGAACGTGGATCTGCACCTTGTCAAAGCCATCGCGCTCGACCAGTTTGACGAGCTCTTCGCGCGCTGAGGCGGCAAAGGAGCGATAGAGCTCCTCTTGTGTCTCGGAGAGGCCGCAATGATAGACGATTTCGTTGATAGGAGGCAGATCCTGGAGAACATCGCTCTTCATGCGGCGCAAAATGAAGGGGGAGACTTTTTTGCGCAGGTAGGCCACATTTTCTGCCGCCATTTCACCGCTTGTGCGGATATATTTTTCGACAAAGCGCTCATAGCCGCTCAAAAAGCCCGGCATCAAAAAGTCCATCAGGCTCCAGAGCTCCTCCAGAGAATTTTCAATCGGCGTTCCAGTCAGAATCAGGCGATGTTTTGCCTGGAGCATCTTGACCGATTTTGCATTGCGCGTGCTGCGGTTCTTGATGTGCTGCGCCTCATCGAGAATCGCATAATCGAAATTGTGCGAAGTGTAGGCATCGATATCTTTTTGTAAAAGAGTGTAGGAGGTCACTGTCACATTGACCTCGTCAAGGCGCGCAAGCAGTTTCTTTCTTTGTCCGGGGATGCCGTCGATGACCTGCACTTTCAGTTTTGGGTTGAATTTGGCAAACTCTTCCTGCCAGTTGTAGAGCAGTGAGGTAGGGCAGACAATCAGAGTAGAGCTCTTTTTCTGTTTCTGATGCATCTGCGTGATCGCTGAGATCGCCTGGAGCGTTTTGCCAAGACCCATGTCATCGGCGAGAATCCCGTTGAGGTACATGAAGCGCAGCCTTTCAAGCCAATGCACTCCCTCCTGCTGATAGGGCCTCAGTTCTGCCTTGATCTCTTTTGGAATAGGTGCTGGTGTCAATGGCTTTTCGCCCAGCATCTGACTTCTGATTTCCAGGAGCTCTTTGGAAAAGGAAAATTGAACAGGAAGACCTTCAAACATGTTGGGCTCGATCATGGTCAACTTCCAAAGAGGCTTCTCGTCAGAGTGATCTTCTAACTTCTGAATGCCGATCTCATCAAAGAGCTGCAGAAGCTTTGCGATGCGATCAAGATCGAGCACCAAAATTTTTGCATTCTTGCTCCCTTTTTTGGGGAGCTCAAGCCAGGCGCGTCTTGCGCCAACACACTCCCAAAGCAGCTCCAGGGTGACTCCCTTTAAAGGGCCCTGCACCTGGAATTTAATCGCGTAGTAGCCGACAGATGCGCTTGTGTCAAGAGAGAGTGTAAAATTGGTCTCCTCATAGAGGAATTGATCGAGGAGGTTTTGAGGGCACTCAAAGCGGATGCAGTGCTGATTTTTCGGGATGACGCTCGTCATGAATTCAACGATTTTTTTATCTGTTTTCGCAGAGTAGATGCCCGTCTGAGGTTGAAAGAGGAAATCCTGAAAGAGCTCTTCGATCATCTCTTTTTCTTCGACCAGGTTTCTTGCAAGCACGCCATGAGGAGTGACAAAGCTTTGCACTTCTGCAAAATTGAGATTTTCCGCTGCAGCGGGCACTTCCTGGCCATCATAGGAGAAGAAGAGCGCCGCTTCCAATTCTCCATCGAGATAGGAGAGCTGGCATCGCGCCTCCAATTTGCCAGTGAAGGGGAAGGTGACAAAACGGTCGATGATCTCTTCTCCGCGAATTTCAGCAAAGCATTTGAGGGTGGGTAGGCTGTTTTCGACAAAGGTGCCAAAAAGGGGCTCCGGAATTGTCATCTCCTGAATTTCTGTCAGGTTCAGAAGATGGGCTCGTTTGATATGTGGAGCAAAGCGATAGTAGGTCTCTTTGTAGAGAAGTCCTGGCGCTGCGCAGGAGAAGAGAATCGCTTCGTTAATCCCCAGGGGGCCTTCTTTGACAAGAAGCATGGGATGGAGCAGGAGCTTTGCTGCTGGAGGATCGATGTAGTTGAGCTGGAAGGAGAGCCCTACCGGGGCATGCGAGAAGCGAAATGGCGTTTCCAACGTGCCGAGGTAAAGAGAGGGGAGGACTGGCAGTTCCTCTTCTTGCGAGTGAAGATCGCGTGGCTCGCATTTTGCAAGAGCGATCTCTTCTGTTTTTGCAAGGAGGAGTCCCATGACCTCAAAATCGATCAGACCCGTTCTTTGCATGCGCTCATTTTGTCCATTTTCTACAAAGCGCGCCTGATCGAGAAGGATCTGTAGCTGCATTGCGCTCGGTTCTGTAAAGCTCTTCAGAGAAAAGAGAACTCGTTTGCCTCCGATAAAAAAGGGCTCTTCATAGCGCAGGGCATCGAAAAAACTTTTCAGGTGAGGCACCTGGAGTGGTTTGGAGCGGTTGGGGAGGCGCAGGGCGATTTGAAATTCCACCTTGTTCTTTTTTTCTACAAGGTCGAAAGAGTGGGGATTGAAGATGATCCCAAGTTCTGCTTCCAGGAGTTCCGGATTTTCCAAAGAGGTGAAAAAGGGAGAATGAGAGAGCAGATGCGCAGAGGAGACATATTCCTGCAAGAGCTGTTTTTGATAGCGGATGTCCTGCTTGGCAACCTCTTTATTTTCCGCATCCCGAATCACTTCGATGAGCTCCTCCTTCTCTTCGCTTGCGGCAAAATCTGACTCTTTGGAGTAGTCAACAAGAATTGCATCGATCTTTTCTTCCAAATAGAAGGTGAGCGCTGCGAGGTGCTGGCAGTCGAACTGACTCGGACAGTCGCAATTGGTGTGAAGCGCCTGCGACTCGAAGCGATCGATTTCAATTTCACTCTCATATGCATTGTCAAAGTTGCCAAGAACGCGACTCCCAAAGCGAACAACCTGGTTGTCCAGCTTTAGAATCTTTGCGTGGACAACGTGATTTTTTTCATAGAGCTGTTTGCCTTCTTTGAGTGTCGTCTGGGAAAAGTCTTGTCGTAATTTGCGAAAGTTGAGCATGGAGCAGGTCCCTCACAAGCAATGATCCTGTGACTTGGTTTTACAGATTTTTTTTGAGTCCTGCAACAAAAAAATTACATAAGAACCTATCCCAGTAATGAGGCTTCGTCGATTTTTGGGGTCATTTTGGGTATACAGTCCCCCAAAAAAGGAGCGAAATTCGGCTCAAGAGATCCCTGCTATAAATTCAAGTTTTCCTGTAGCAGCGAGAAGTCTGCTTCGATACTGATTAAGAGCCAGCTTTTCCCTGCGGATAGTGGTCAAGAGATTTTCCAGGTATACAAACTTGTCATCGAGAGTTTTCAGTGTCTGGTCATGATTAAAAAAGGTATGAATGGTTCTCTCGATCTTTTCTTCTTCCAGGAGTCTCTTGTCGTGTGCGTTATTGATCGCCTGCAGCTCCTCAATCTTTGTGTTCAGCTCTGTATTGAGCGCTTTCATCTGAGTCATCTCTTCCTGCAATTGGGTGTCTGTTTTGCTTGAGAGTGCAATATTTTCACGAAGCGCTTTCTCACTTTCAGTAACTTTTTGCAGTGCCTCTCTGGTCTGAAGAATTTCTGTGGAGAGTTTTTTGTTTGCTGCTTGCCACTCGGTCTGTTCTTGACCCAGTTTATTTACTGCCTCGGAGACCTTTGTCACTCGTACAGAACCCCAGATCCAGAGTCCAAGAGAGACAGTGCCAAGAAAAGCATAGCCAATCGCCTGAAAGAAGTCTCCGAAGAGGATCGAGGTGGCAACGCTCACTGTTGTAAGAGCGATGGCTGTAAGAGTAGCGCTCCTGGCAATAAAGGTGCTTTGATTTCCGCAAAAAAGAGCTTCTCCTGTACGCGCAATCATCGGTTGGCCCCCTTTTTTGTTATAGCTTCTTCCAATTGGGTGATTCTGTTTTCAAGTTCTTTATCTTCTGATTGTTGTTCGTGTGTTTCCCCAGAATCCTTGTGCGAAAATTGATGCAAGGTGTTGATCAACAGATCAACTTTTTGTGCCGTAGCAGCGGTTTGGTTTTGCCATTCTTTTACTTCCTTCACGATCTCGTCTTGATTCAGGAGAATTTCTTTCGTTTCCTCTGCCTCTTTTGTGTCAGAAGAGGAAAGGGTGTTATTCACTTTTTGCAGTACGACCCCGGTTTCTCCGACTTGAAGAACAAGGCGATACGTCTCCTCTGTCATCCTGTCTGTGGCTTTTGTCTGGTCTCCCATTGCCGTAGTTAATCCAGCCTCGCCTTTCTCTAACGCATCTGCCTTTTTATCTTCTTCCGTCTCCATTTTTTGCACGGTCGCGACTGTCTGCTCAACTTTCCCCGCAATAAGATTTATGTTTCCCCACTGTTTCGCAGCTGCGTGAGCAACCGCGATAGAGGCGCATCCGGCAGTGCAGAAAATCCAGGCCCACCCTTTTGGGTTTTGTATGGCGCTCACAGCAGCCGCAGACCCGGTGACCGCTTCAGCAAGGAAAAAGGCGATGTCGGAACATTGCAAAGAGCACATGGAGCACATAATTTTCTCCTTTTAAGCAAAGAACTGCAAGGAGTTTGTGAATTTCTCACAAAAGAGTCAAGAGTTTTTTTCGTAGATCCGATCTTGCGGGAAAAGAAGATTCTATTTACACTCAAGCCTCTTTTTATACATGCATGCGGGCGTAGCTCAGTGGTAGAGCATCACGTTGCCAACGTGAGGGTCGTGAGTTCGAGCCTCATCGCCCGCTATTAGTCTGGAGTCTTTTGTGTCTGAACATCAGCAACCCATCGAATATAAAAACAGTTTTGTCGAGTCGGTCGTTCTTTTTCATCCCCATTGTCGGGTGGAATTTCGAGTGAAGGCTCTTTCTCCCCTTCTTGCAAAGGCGCGGGGAGAGGCGACGAAAGAGGTGAGAAAAGCGGTGACCTTCCCTGGCTTTCGCAAAGGCAAAGCCCCGGAAGCGATAGTGAGCAAGAATTATCCCAATGAGATCGCAGAAGAGTTGCCTTCCGCCTTGGCGAGGCTCTCTTTTAATACGACAGAGGAGATGGCAAAGGTGCCGGCTCTCAACAACAGGCCAAAGATCACCTATGATCTGAAAACAATAGGCGCAGAGGAAGCGGAGCTGAGTCTTTTTTTTGAAACAGAGCCTACGATCCCGGAAATCGATCCTAAACTTTTTGTTAGAAAAGAGGCTGCCCACCCTCCTGCGACTGAGGAGCAGGTTGATGAGCTTTTATTGCAGACGCGCTACTTTTTTGCGGACTGGAAAGAGGTGGAAGATCGCCCGATTCAGGAGGGGGATCTGATTACGATCAATCTCGATGTTGTAAAGGGAGAAGCGCTTGAGCCTGTTTTTGAAGATGTTCGCCTGGAAGTCTCCAAAAAGAGAATGGCGGACTGGATGTTCCAGCTTGTTTTAGGGAAAAAGAGCGGGGATCTTGTAGAAGGGCTGAGTGAACCGGATGCCAATCTTTCAGAAGAGGAGAGGGCGCAGTTTGAACCTAAAAAGGTGAGGGTGCAGATTCTGACAGTCAACGAGGCGATTCTTCCTCCTTGCGATGATGCCTTTGCAGAACGGCTGGGAGCAAAAGACGTGGCAGAAATGCGAGCGAGCATGGAAAAGGATCTGAACCGCCGTCTAGATGAGGATCATAAAGAGAAGCTGCGAAAAGAAGTTAACCTCTTTCTCCTGGAGACCTATCCTTTTGAAGTGCCCTCTTCTCTTGTAGAAGCGGAGCGTGAGCATCGCTTGAAGCAGGCGATGGCGGAGAGCGATTGGGAAGAGAAGAGCGCAGAGGAGAAAGAAAATGCAAAGCAGAAACTGGCGGAGGCATCGCTTTCTTCTGTGCGTCTTTTCTACCTTTCGCGCCAGATCGTTCGTCAAGGAGATTTGCCTCTTACGCATGAAGAGGTGCAAAATCGCGCAGTGATTCTTGCGCGTAGAGAGAGAGCGGAAGTTGCAGTGGATCAGATCCCTCAGGAGATGTATGCGTTTGCTTTTTCACAGTTGATGCTTGCCAAGGCGCAAGATTTTGTGTTGGAGAAAAGTGCATAGCCGCGGTATATCCAGAATCAGGAATTAGAAACTGGCAGGAATATGTCATTGACACCTTATGTAATTGAAGATACTGGGCGCGGAGAGCGCTCAATGGATATTTACTCTCGTCTGTTGAAAGATCGCATCATCTTTATTGGGACAGATATTGGGGACCAGGTTGCCAATGTCGTGGTAGCACAGCTTCTCTTTTTGAAGATGGAAGACCCAAAAAAGGATGTCAGTCTCTATATCAATTCTGCAGGTGGGCATGTGACTTCTGCGCTTGCGATTCTTGATACGATGCTCTATCTGGGCTGCGATATCAATACTTATTGCATTGGTCAGGCGGTCTCTGCTGCTGCGCTGCTCCTTGCTGCGGGTACCCCCTCGAAGCGCTTTGCGCTTCCGCATAGCCGGATCATGTTGCATCAGCCTTATGGTGGAATAGGAGGGACATCGGAGGATATTGCTCTTCAGGCGAAGGCGATTTTGGATCAGAAGAAGGTCACTTCGTCTCTGATGGCCAGGTTTACAGGGCAGACGATCGAGCGTATTTTGGAAGATTCCGAGCGCGATTTTTATATGGATCCCGAAGCGGCGCAGCGTTATGGCATTATTGACCAGATCGCCACGCCTCCTGCGCGAGCTGAGTCTAAATAATGGTAAAGAAGGGTGCTGCTTCCTGTTCTTTTTGTGGCAGAGCGGAAGGAGCTGTTGACAAACTCGTCTCAGGGCCTGGCGTCTACATTTGCGATAAATGTGTGGAACTTTGCACTGATATTGTGCAAAAGAAGCCGGCTGCTCGCGACATCAAGCTTTTAAAGCCAAAAGAGATTAAGGCACATCTCGATGAGTATATCATTGGACAGGAGGTGGCCAAAAGAACCATTTCTGTCGCCGTCTATAATCACTACAAGAGAATACGCTCTCTTGGACGGCAGTCGGATGTGGAGTATAGCAAATCAAACGTGCTCTTGATTGGGCCGACCGGGTCTGGCAAGACGCTTCTTGCAAGGACACTTGCCTTGATTCTCGATGTTCCTTTTGCGATCTCTGATGCGACGACATTAACGGAAGCGGGGTATGTCGGAGAGGATGTGGAGAACATCATTTTGCGCCTGGTACAGGCCGCAGATTATGATGTGGAAAGGGCAGAGCATGGGATCATCTATGTCGATGAGATCGACAAGATTCGAAAAACAACAGCAAACGTTTCGATCACACGCGATGTTTCTGGAGAGGGAGTGCAGCAGGCACTCTTGAAAATCGTAGAGGGAACAGTTGCAAACGTTCCTCCGAAAGGGGGCCGCAAGCATCCCAACCAGGAATATATCAAGGTCAATACGCAAAATATTCTCTTCATTGTGGGCGGCGCTTTTGTCCATTTGGATAAGTTAATTGCCAAGAGATTGGGCAAGAGCACGATTGGATTTGAGGCTCAGGCAAAAGGGGATGTCGATGAGAGCGACATGAGCTATCTTCTTTCCAAAGTGGAGCCCGAAGATCTGATCGCTTTTGGTCTTATTCCGGAGTTTATCGGGCGATTTAACAGCATTGCCAACTGCAATGAACTGACTCTCCAGGATCTGATGGAGATCTTGACACAGCCGAAGAATGCGATTGTTCGCCAATATGTAGCTCTCTTTGCCGAAGAGAATGTAAAGCTCTCGTTTTCGCCGGAGGCTTTAGAGGAGATTGCGCGCAAAGCAAAAGCGACAGGAACAGGGGCAAGAGCGCTGCGCATGATCGTGGAAAATACGCTGCGCGACACCATGTTTGAAGTGCCCTCTGATCCCACAATCCAGGAAGTTGTCGTCGATAAAGACACGATCTGTCTTGGCACATCCCCTAAAATCATTCGATAGTGCGAGATGAAGAAGCACCATTGAATCTTTCCCGAATGAGCACCTTAAACTGCCAGAGGAAATAGTCTGTTATATTTCTATTTCACTAAGTCTGAGCGAGTTGGCGATTACCGACGCAGAGCTGAATGCCATTGCAGCGCTCGCAATAATTGGACTTAGCAAGACTCCAAATGCAGGATACAACATCCCTGCTGCGATGGGCACTCCAAGAGTATTGTAGATAAAGGCAAACCAGAGGTTCTGTTTGATATTGCGAAGAGTGCCTTGACTGAGTCGTTTTGCTCGTGCGATACCTCGCAAATCTCCTTTGACTAATAGACCTCTTGCATAACCTCATTTCCTTGCCCTTGCCCCTGCCCGTGCCCTTGCCCAAAAATTCTTACTAAAAAATTTTATTTTTTAGTATAAATGGTAGTCTTCAAAAATCTATTGGCTATTTTATGCAAAAGTTCGAGGTC
>JAGWKO010000039.1 GCA_028873295.1 Verrucomicrobiota bacterium | reverse complement strand
TGATAAATTTATCATGCGTATCATGCACATCCTTCCCATCATGTTTTCTTCCTGAGACCAAAGGCCAGTTGTCAACTCTTCATCTTGTTTGGGTATATCTATACCCAATAATGACTCAAGGCCTTCCCAATCCATTCTCCAAGCAGGCGCAAAGTCTCCACTTGCGCCATTTTTAACCGAAAAAAGGGAATCCCCTCTATCTTGATCATTCCAAGTGGAGTATCCCCATTCATCAGAGGCACCGCCACTACTCCCTCTTTGCCTAAAAGAGCGGGGTCTGAGGTGAGGAGCGAGACAGTCCGTCGCTCGACAATCACCTCTTGATAAAGAGGCGCATTGGAGGCAAAAGAAGAGGCAAAGGAGTCCTTGCTCTCCCACCCATCGCTCAGCCTCTTTTCAAGCGTGCCCTTCTGTAAAAGAAAAAGAGAGAATTTTTCGGGAGCGACGAGGGTTTTAATAAGATCGGAAGCTCCCTGCAGTAAGGTGGCGATGTCCGTGGATTCCAACTTTCTGAACGCACTGATGGCTGCAAGCGTCGTCTCAAGCTCCCCCACAACCCGCACTTCCAGCCTCTCCTTGCTGATCTTTAGCGCCCTATAGCTCTCCGCAACCTCTTTTTCCCGCGCTTCCGCCTCAAGCGCCACCTTTTTTACCGCCTCAAAGTCATAGATATGCTTTCTCCGCAGCTCCCCCAAGACGATAGCAGAGACAAACCAGAGGATAGGCAATTTGGCAAGGAGAAAAAAAGAGTCGAACGAACTGAGGAGGTAGTTGTGAGGAGATTGTGGACCCAAGAGATAGAGCAGCGTGCTGATCAGAGCGGCAAGGAGCCCCTCATTTGTCCCATATTGGGCCGAGATCAAAATCACTGCAATCCAGTAGGGGTGCAAAGCATACTGGTAATAGTTGTAGGGGATGGAAAAGAAGAGGGCGAGCAGCGAGAGAGTGAGAAAAAAGAGTCCCATCTCTATACAGGCGGCCAAGCGAAAGCCAAAAATGCGGACTGGTTGCACTAGAATCTCCCCGATACAGTCGCTACAAAGTATCTCATTTCCGTACCAGGGACCACCTGGCTGGGAAATTGGTACGCCCCCAGCTGAATATCAAAGTAGCAAGGGTTTCTGTACTTGAATTCAACAGCTGCATTAGGACTATCAATGCCCAATCGATTAAAAGTCTCCCCTGCAAAAATCCTCAAAGAACACCTATCCCACCACGACCAGGAGAACCAGACGCCAGGCGTGTGGAACTCAAAGCTCGTGAGCGCACAGGGCTCAAAATGGATCCCGGTCGCTCCAATCTTTGTTTTTACATATTCGACATACTCCGATTCAAGAGAATAAGTCAGTGTGATCCCTGGATTTTTCGCGATCACATTCCAATTGAGCTCTGCGTTTGCCAGAATCGAGGCATACCCAACAGGCGTACCAGTGATTCCCACGGCCCTCCCCCCTCCTCCAATATGCCAATTGAAGTAGCGATTGGTCACCGAGTTGAGCTGGAAGCGGGCTTTGGTCTCCCTGCCGTGATAGGCAAGTGCATTAAAAATTTCCCAACAGGGGCGGTTCCAATCGACACTGCCTGTGATATCGCCCTGAAGCGATGGGATCAGACACCCGCCCGCCGCACCTGCTCCATAGACATTCTCTGCCTGAGCGTAGAATATACCCTTGAGAAATGAGCCACTGGCCCATTCGTTGCGAAGATAGAGATCGCCCTGTTGACGTGTCCCAAGAAATCCCGACGGCTCGCCCTGCGCATTGTTCACAGCGATCATCGAACAGTGACCGCGCCACGTCTGATACTCTGCCCCAAGATAAAGAGTGCGCGATTTTGTCCGCTGCACTATAGCCTCCCCCTGCCCGCGGTTCACCTGCACCGCCGCATAGAGCGCTGTATCCTGCAGCTGTCTTTCATAGAGAAGAAAGGGTGTGTGCGCGTGATAGGCATCGCGCCATAAGGCAAGGAGCTCTTCATCACAAGGATCTTTTGCAAGCGCATCCTGCAGGATCTGCACCTGTTTTTGCCAACAGGGCAAAAGCCCCTCAACCCCCGCAGCGAGCAGGTCCACATCCCGATTGTGCAAAGGCTCCAGTGAGTCTGCCAAAGAGAGGGCCTTTTTATACCTTCTCTCTTCAAGGAAAAGTCTGACACGGGCGATCGCCAACCTGTGATCCTCATCCTCAGGGAATCGCTCTTGAGGTATGATCTCTAAAGAGAGAACGTTGTCCGACTCTTTTCCCAGGTACCAGCAAACAGGCCGCGCTGCCACAAGCTGAAGAGTATGAGAGCCTGTTAAAACAGCCTTGAGAAGATAGCTTAGATGTTTTTCTACCTTCGGAAAGTCAGGCGAATCGATCGACTGGTCAAAATCGAGATAGAAAGAGGTCGGATCACAACTTGTCTTGGGACAGGCCTTGATAGGTTCCGGAAAACAAAAAGAGAGCCGCCACCCTCCCTGCCCGACAGGAGTCGCTTCTACACGCAGCTTTTTTACGCATGAGGGAAGAGGCGAAAGAGCAAAAACCTCGTCTGGCAAAAGGACATTATCCTCTTTACAATCGGGATATAAGACATGGTCTGCCTGCCTAAAGCGCCCAAGATCCATCAATAAATTGGCATAATCGGCTGCGACATTGGCATCGTAACTGGAGAGTTCGTAGGCTATTTTCGCATCGCACAGAGCATCGCGCCTCTGTTCATTCAGAATCTGAATAATGACTGATCGGGTGATCCGTTCCTGAATATCGGGATCGCAGATCTGATCGAGGAGACAGAGTGCCCAGCGCAAATATCTACTGCCTTCCACATAGCGATCCAGATGCCGCAGAGAAATTCCATACTCGTAGATACTTAAGAAAAGATCTGGTGTAACCTCATAGAGGTCTAAAAGCCTTTGAAGATAACAGACGACATCGCGGAAGTGATGCGCATTGAAGGCAGAGTTGCCAAGCCCCTGCAGCACAGATGGATCATCGGGGAAAAGAGAGAGCGCTCTTTCCCAAACAGAAAGTTCCAGAAGAGGGGCTTCCGATTGCTGGGCAAATGCTGCAAGCCGTTTGAAATCAGAAAGAGTTTTAGCGCGAGGGAGGGCTGAGGGAACTGCCATTGCAAGTAGAGCCTTCTCCTTGCGCCAAGAGAGTGCGTCCATATAGGCAAAAGAGCAAAGATCTCCTCTCTCCTTGGAGAGCTCTATGACAGTCTGCCATTGTCCTACATAGACAAGGTACTCAAGCCAGTCGTTCCATTCTGCAGAGGAGACCTTTTTTGCCTGACTGATCAACCAGTTGATTTTCTTTGTATCGCGGAGCTCTGGTCCCCAAAGATAGACAAGCGCCTGTACATCGTCGCTGTTTGCAGGAGCATTTTTAGAAAGTCTCCAGAATATCTTCTCTGCACTCTTAAAATCGTAGAGCGAATCCTGATAGGCGTAGGCCATGGTTCGCAAATCCTCACAGGAGGCCCTCCTTTGCCTTTTCTTCAGCCATGAGCGAAGGCGAGGGCGATAGGCAGGATCAGAAGCCGCTGCAAAGCTGAGTGCGGCAAGCGTCATCTTCTCATTCTCTTTGAGCATCGAGAGCCCCTCTTCGACATGACCTGTCTGCACTAATGCAAAAGCATAATCATCCCTTGCTGCTGCCCCTGGATAGAGAAGATTTCTCTTTTCTGCGACATAAAGGGAAAACTGGCACTCATGCAGATCCTCTGCCTTGGAGAAAAGGGTAGCGAGCACAAACTCGGGGAGCTGGTTAAATTTCTGCAGTTTCTCCTCGGCCTGTAGAGGCCTTCCCGCTGCAAGGTCGAGGAAGGCAAGCACGAAGAGCGAGTCGGGGCGATCGCAAAGAGCACCTGCAATTTGTGCATAAAGCAGATCTCCCTTTTTGACTGCGACATAACTGTCTGCAACATCAAAGAGTTGAGGAAGCGTTAAACTCCTGTAAGGGTAAAGAGAGTCCCCGATCCGTTTCACCCCCGCGATCTGCTCATCAGCGGCAAATGTCTTTAAAAGATAGATCTTTTCCTCAAGAGTCAACATCTCTTGTGGAACATACAGCTCCCTTGCAGCAACAGCCAGCGACTGCGCTACGCCTGGGTGAAATTCAAGATACTGCTCTCCGAGGAGTTCTTGCATTTTTTTTGCAAGAGCAGGCCTTCTTTTTTTGATCGCGATGAGGGAAAAATCCACGAGCAGGGAAGGGTCGATCTTTGTTGCATCCAGCTGAAAAAGATCGCCATAGCACTCCTTCTCAAGCCAGAGTGAAAAGAGAAGATTCTCAAGTCCTCTATTGGGACAGCTCTTTAGACCTCTTTCTTTTTTTTTCTGCGGTTTTTGGTAGAGAGAAAGCGCCTCTTGAAGCACTGTCTCACGCCCTTCTCCCACTCCAAAAAAGATCGAAAGAGCCATCGTCTGGAAAGCGGGATTTTCCCAATAGTCAGAGCGCAACTGCTTGAAAAGAGCTCGAATGATGAGAGGAGACTCTTTATAGACAAACTGAATCGCCTGAACTCCAAGCTTGGGGTCCTTTTTTTGATTGAGAAATTCAGTGAGGAGAGCAACCTGCGCCTCTCCTTTTTTTGATGGGATATGATTCATCACCCACACTTCGAAAAGAATGTGGTAAATGGCGACCTCTTTAGGGAAGAGATGGCGCAGCGTTTCCAGGGTTTGATAGGCCTTTTCATACTCATTTTTCTCTGCGTAGAAGTAGGAGAGCTGAAGATAACCATTTGCATCCCCTTTTCCTTTGCTCATCAATTCCACAAGAATCGGGAATAGACACGCTGCCTCATTTGCATCGCTGTACCAGTTGGCAAGTTCCTGAAGGGTTTCGCCATCTTCACCTAGAGAGCGCAGCTGCAAGAGAGTCTGAAAGTATTCCTCATATTGCTGATTTGTCATGTACAGATCGGCAAGTTTTTTTAAAGCGAAAGGGTCATTGGGATACGCGAGCAAGAGTTCTTTGACAAGAGCGATCGATCTCTCCACATCTCCGTCATACTCGCATGCCCTGCTCAAGCCCACCAAAATCGCTGTGGATCTATTCCCCTTATCATACTCTTCCAGATAGAACCTGGTCGCAGCAGAAAAGTGCCCCCCATTCCACTCCATGAAGGCCACCTCTTCCGAGGTGGGAACGAGCAAGAGAGTAAGAAAAACCCCAGCGATGGCGACAAGGCATACCCAGATGTGACTGCCTTTCACGGGATCTCCATCTCAAGTGAAACGACCTTTCCATAGGACAAGTCCTTGGCTGTTAAAGGAAATCTCTTCCCATGGAATTGCCATTCCATAAAAAGAGGTCCCCATCCCCTTGCTTTAAATGAAAGCTGAGAGCCTCTGTAGACAACATTCCACACTTCCCAGGAACTCTCGATAAGAAAAGGCGCAACTTCTTTTCCACTCTCACCGAGATAGATGAGGGGCTCCTCCACCGCTGCATCCAAATAGACATAGGAGGAGTCTCCGTGCTCCTTTTGCCCAATCACGCCGTGAGATCTGGCAAAATCAATCTGCAACCCTTTTGCATGATCAAAGCGAAGCGTCTGCAATCCCCGCCTTTCCATGATCTTCCAGCCGCCATCACACAAAGAGACAATTTTGCTTGAGTAGAAACCTTGGGCCACCTCGAAAAAACGGCTCGCCCGAACCGGAATAATGGGGAGTGATTGAATATATCCAATGTTCTTGAGAATGGCATTGATGCTCGCTGCATATTCCCCGGAATAGCTGTGATAGTAGAGGTGGATTGGCTTAATGCGGCGCGGCGATTCGGTATTTTGAATCGTTGCAGGCAGATATTGAAAGCCATAAAAACGCCCTGACCATTCTGCGGTATAGGAATTTTCAGCATTCATGGAAGAATAGGGCTGTATCCACTTTCCAGCTCTTCTTCCCAGCGGATAGACAAAGAGATAGGAAGGATATTCAGGATCCATACGGACAAAGCCCCCTCCCAAATTTTTAAGCCCTGCTTCGTAGCAGAGCTCAAGGGGCTTTTCCCAGGGGCGGCCGTTGCCTGGCCATAAAAGAAGGTGCACCTGATTGTCTGCAGGTGCAAATCGATCGATATAATGAGCTGCACCACTAATCTCAAGGTCGAGATTGAAGGGCTGATTGGCATAGGCCCTTGGAATAGCGTAGCCCAACGAGAGCTCCCCTTCCCCGTAACCATAGAGCTTTTCCTTGGGGCGGAAGAGGTTCAGGTAGCTCTTCTGCCAGCTGCCATGAGGGTAGAGATAGAGATACTTTTTCTCCTTTTCAATTCCTCCCTGCTGGAAAAACCCCCAGTCGAAGGGATGGCTATAGGAGTGCGAAGCGGCTTCCACCTGGGGCAGGAGAAGAGTTTGGCGAGCGATCTCTCGACTCCTTGCACTTCCTACCCAGGCAGGGTCGAGCACCGCCGCAATAATCCCCACAGAGACAGGAATCTCGGGATGGGGGCGAATGATCCTGTCCAGAATAACCTCCGCACAGCTTGCCCTCTTCATCCCCTCAATTGCCGTTTTCCCATCCCAATCATCTCCATCGCAGGTAGAGTAGAAGATTCTTCTTCCCGCCATCGTCGTCGTGTCGGGGATTGGATGGGGTGCTTCAACCTCAAAAACCTTTTCAAAAAAGAGGAAGGGGTTGAGATACCAGCCCACTCCCCTTGGATCCTCATCTGCCAATTTCAGGTCATAGTTATTTTCAAAAAAGGCAGCTACATAGGCACCATGAGGGCCGATCAGGATCAGATCGACTTCGCTTTCCGGTTTCCCAGGGATGCCGACACGCAAAAAGGAATCAGCGCCCCCTTCCAGCGCCCAAGAAGAGAAAAAGCCTGGGAGAGGATCCGGATACTCTCTTTCAAAGGGAACGAGCTCTGGATCTGCACAGATCACTTGATAGTCAAGAGGATACCCGACCCAATTGTCAGAGCAGGTAAATCCCAATCTTTCGTAGAGTCGATTCTGCTCATCGATAGGGACGTAGGTGTCATTGCTATCTACAAGAAATCCCCCATCGCGGAGAATCACCACTTTTTTCCCGAGTGCAATTGCGCAAATTGCCCAATCGATCAGCGCAACAGGATCGCATCGCTCCACATCAAAAAAGGCAAGAATTACTCCAGCCACACCATCCTCTTTTGAAAGAGGTGGCAGCGGCAGCTGAATGTCATGGTAATGAATGTCGAAGCCGAGATAGTTGAGAGGCATCTCCAGACATCGATGAACAAACGAGAAGTCTGGGGTTTGGTGCGTCTTCCCATTCCAGAAAGCAATGACCTTTCTTGGACACATGGGCGGTGGAGTAGACGACAGCTCCAAACTCAAACTTTTAGAAAATAAGAGCACAAAACAGAGAAGACGCATCACATTTTCTGTTTATCCGGTTTGCTTTTTTTTGGAGATAGCTATATTCAAAAACCAAATGATTGATGCGACACAATGGGGACGCTGGATCACATCCATCTCCGGATTAATCGTATTGGGATTCGGCCTTGCCACCTTCTCACCTGCAACGCAATACGAATCGACCGCCCTTATCCTAAGCGGCATTGCACTCTTTTTCCTGAATTTTCCCCACTTTTCTTTTCTAACAAACATTTCAGGCGCGGCTCTTATAATATTTACTGCTCTCACTCAGCAATTAGCGCTAAATTTGAAAGAATTTTCCATTCAATCGGCGATACAATCTCACAACCTGATTCAGATCGCCTTCTTTCTGATAGGCACCATTTTTCTCATCTGGCCAAAGAGAGCGCTCACCTGGACTCATAGGATCTATTACCTCCCGGCCTTCTTCTTCATTCTGTTTTTCTCTCTGTTGACTATAGTAACTTCAGTCATAAACAACAGCGAAAACATTTCTTATAAATACTCAATTGCATTATCACTAGTTACGATAACGATTTTAATCGATATCATTTGCAAAGAGATAGAGATAACATGGCGCACCTGGTCTTCGGTCATTGTTGGTGCGACTCTTTTTGTTTCAAGCACTGTTTTCATTGTGACTCTTACAGCGATCTACAATCTTTATCCCAACACAGAGCAGACAGATAAGCTTTTAAAAATTCTCATTGGATATGCATTTTGGGGAGGTATTGTTCTTGCAATCCTTGGGGGATATCTCGTCAATTTATTGACTTATTTGCGCAGAGAAATCCATTTTCTTCGCTTGTTTGAGTCGACCACCAAAATCTTACAGGGATCACACTCTTTACAGGAAATGGCGGAAAAGCTCTTTGCCCTCTTTCGCGATCGTCTGGGTTGGCAACTGATGCACATTGAACACTGCCCTTCCCCAACGGAGGAATACGAGAGTATCTTTCTACAAGCAAGCAGTGACTTTTCTCCGCAATTTATCGCAGCGACAAAAGAGATTAAACACCTGCAAGACAAAGATTTTTATCAATATGCAACTGAAACTCGATCTCCCCTTGCCTCTCGAGACTTTGGTGAAGAAAAACATCTTCGCTCTGCAATTGCCAAACAGGAGAATGTGAAAGGCGCTTTAATTTTCCCTATTCTGGAAGGGAGTAGGGTCATTGGAATTGTCGAGTGCTTTCGAAAAACGCCCTATTTGACGCGAGTAGAACCTCTCCTTTCCTCTCTTCTTTTTACCATAGGAATAGCGATTGGGGACTTTTTGCAGAATATTGCCATAAAAACATTGGAGCAGAGACATGGCGAGCTCATTGGCACAGTGAGTCACGAGCTGAGAACTCCCCTCACCTCCATCCATGGAGCTCTTGGTCTTTTAGTGGAAGAGCCGGGACTTTCTGAAAAGGTCCATGAGCTCCTCTTTCTTGCCTTTCGCAATTCGACAATCCTCTCTCACCTGATTCGCGATCTTGTCGATGTAGAGAAGATGAGTGCCGGGAAAACTGAATACCACTGGGAGGTAGTGGAGCTTGCGCCTCTGATCCGGGAAACGGTTCGATCCATCGCTCTTCTTTCAAGCCCCAGAAACATTACTTTTGAAGAAGAAGGGATGCTTGAAAAAATCCTTGTGAAGGTAGATCCCTTCAGACTTACGCAAGTCTTCAACAACCTTCTTTCCAACGCCGTCCACGCCTCCCCTTCAGGAAAAAAAATCACGATCTCCATGCAAAGATCTGAAAACCGGATTTTTGTTGCAGTACGCGATGAGGGAAGCGGCATCTCTTCCGAGTTCCAGCAGAAACTCTTTGGACGTTTCGAACAGACAGACAAAGACACAAGAAGTCCAGGAAAAAGTGGTCTTGGCCTCTATATCAGCAAAGAAATTGTAATGCGCTTAAATGGCACCATTAGCTATGAATCCTCTCCGGGTCTTGGCTCCATATTTACTGTTTCGCTCCCAATTTATACCGGAGGTTCCCCTTGAAGACTCTGAAAAAAATTCTCGTTATTGATGATGATCCGGACATTCTGACAGTTGTTCGCTATGCGCTCTCCGCTCTTCCAGGCATTGAAGTGATCACTGCTCTTTCCGGCCAGGAAGGGATCGGCAAAGCAAAAGAAAAGAGACCCGATTTCATTCTTCTCGATGTGCGCATGCCGAGCATGGACGGAATTGCAACGTACGAGGCCCTGCAAAAAATCCCCGATTGTAAGCAGACTCCCGTCTGTTTTTTAACTGCCGGTGTGCAGGAAAAGGAACTCCAGGAATATCAGGCGATGGGCGTAAAGTGCATCATTACAAAGCCTTTTGACGCCAAAGCCCTCCCTCAAGAGGTGCAGAGGCTGTGGGAACTGTATTCCACAAATTCTTGAGAAGCTCTTCATTTTTCATGCGAGGCGGTAGATGATTCTTGCTGCAAAAGACGGTGCCTTCCTGGATATGTTTCCCCGTTCTTTGAACAATCGGTTTGAAAAGATCAAAAAAGCGGAAAGAAGCGCCGCCCAATTGAAAAGTGACATCTGATGGCACCGCATCTGTGAAGGCAATCCGATAAAAGAGCTTTTCTCTAAAATCAGCATAACTCTCTACCAGGAAAAGAGGCTTCCCCTCGATTCTTGCTCCCTCCAGCAATGTTTTTCCCCTTTTTGCCGCCTCCTCATTCTCGAAGAAAATATGCGCGTCATGCGTCATATGCGGCTCCACACGGATGAAAGGGATTTTCATCTTCTTTAAAAACTGCGCCTGATCGATCTGTCGATAGAGAATCCAGGGCTTGTCTTCATTTGTATTCTCCTGCGACAGAGCATTCGCTGCGCAAAAAATCTCCCCCTCGCGCATTGAGGCAAAAAGAAGCCCTAGAATGCGATCCATATTGCGAAGACCATAGGCAAGGGGCTCATCTCCCTTAAAATCCATCCCATGCCAGTGATGGTGCTGCAAATGCGCCAAACTGTTCAGAAATATTAGGGAAAAATCGGGGTTGTAGCGCTTGCGGTATTGAAGAAAAAGATGGGTCGACAAAAGGTCTGCAAGCGCGATGAAGACAAAAGGCTGCATGCCATACTTTGCAATTTTCCCCGGCAAAGAGAGGAGTTCGCGCAAAAGGGGTTTCCCCAATCCATTCGCAATCAAAAGCCCGAGCAGTCTTTTCACCTTTTTCAAGAGGAGCAGAGAAGAGCGATTGAGATAGTTTTTCGACACATATCGGATAGGATCGAGTAGGCAATTTAGCTCTTCGGGATAGGCATCTTCCGAAGCTGTCCATGGATCGGGGACAAAAAAAAGGCACTCCTTGGCACTGCCGCGACTTGCATTCATGGCGCCCCAAATCCCCGAGGTAACTCCCCTTTCTGACAAAAGCTCCCAAAACTGGGGATGCTCCAGATGAGGGACATCACCCAAGTGCTTCACCTTGTGTCCGGAAGAGGTAATGCCGGTGTGAACAGAGACCCACTGCACCCAAGGCTCCAGAAAATCGCTCTCATACGTATCCTCTGTCCACGTCGTGCTTTTAAAACTTGCACAGAGCCGCTTTAAATTCTCCAAGCCCAACTGCTCGGCTCCCTTTGCCAAAACTTCTGCATGGAATTCATTGAGTTCTAAAAAAAGCACCTTCATGTTTTCCTCACAAGATAGGCAAAAAGAGTTTTCAGGATACGCAGGGAATCGCCAATTTTTCTAAAATGGGACCCCCGATTTTTGTTGATATAAATTGTTGGAATATTACAACTTGCTATTTTTCTCTTCTGCTGTAGAGCGAGCAGGAGGCATAAAAATTCCATTTCGTAGCGCCCTCCGGGGACTTTTCGCATGATCTCTTGTGCAAAGGCTAGGCTGAAGGCGCGAAATCCCGATTGCGTATCGATGATGGGCGCTCTGAAAAAGGCAAAGCGCAGCAAAGTGGTGATGATGATATTGGCGGTTTTGCTGTAGAAGGGCATCTTATAAAACTTTCTCTCTCCAACGACAAAATCAGCTCCTTCTTTCACTTTGTCTGCCAGTTTAGGAATCTCGAGTGGCAAGTGCTGTCCATCGCCATCCATTGTCACAAGGATGTCTGCTTTTTGCTCTTCCGCAGCGTATTGCATCCCTGCAAGAAGCGCAAAGCCCTTTCCTCTATTTTCGGGGAACCGGATCAGATGGACCTTTTCTTTATGTTTATCCGCGAAGCGATCGAGAAGTTTTTCTGTTCCATCAAAAGAGCCATCGTCGATCAGGATAATCTGATCCACATAATGGAGCGTTCCTTCGAGGACCTTTTCACACTCATAAAAGGGAGCCACGTTAAAACAGGGAATGATGGCGGCAATTTTCTCTTTCATGCGCTCCAGAAATCTGAGTTCAAAGTCAAATTTTTGAGTTTTTTTCGGTATAGAGTGCCTGCTTGATATGGGTGCGGTTTGCCATAATGTAGTCTCCTGCTGAAATCAGCGTATATAAAGCTGCGATGCCCACGAGAGACAGGCAGATTTTTTGGAAGAGATCAATTGAAAGCCAACCTTGTGTGCAAGGGATCATGAGGAGAAGAATAAGGATTGAAACGATCGCCTGAAGCGCTGTCTTTACTTTACCGCTGAAGCGCGCAGCAAGCGCGATACCTCGAAGAGCGCAGATTGTTCGGAGAGTGCTGATGAAGATATCGCGGTAGAGGAAGATAAAGACGAGGAGAAGTGGAAGCTGTACGATGCCTTGAGTAAAGGTAAAAAAGAGAGTGATGTGCGTGATACTGTCTGCCATGGGGTCGAGTACTTTCCCAAGATCGGTCACCTGATTTCTCTTTCGCGCGAGGAAGCCGTCAAAGAGATCAGAGCATTCAGAAAGCGTCAGGAAGAAAAGAAGAATATAAGGTAACCACTGCAATGGAATCGCAAACCAGGCATAGCCCAGATAGAGAATCGGGAAAAGAGGACTAACAAAGATGCGCGCGAGGGTGAAATAGTTTGCGAGAGTCATGGGAAGACACTATCAAATCATCTCTTCTCAATGCAACTCTTTAAAAAAACTCCTGAGATCAGAGCAAAACTGCTCGTAGAGTTTCTCCAAAAAAACATCCCGATCCCACTCTCTTCCAGTCTCTTCCTTGAGCGAAGTGGCCGGCTGATTTACTTTTGAAAGATCGCCGCTTTCCATATTCAAGTTGACGCCAATGCCGACAAAGGCAGCAATAAAAGAGGGCTCCTGAATCACTTCACAGAGCACTCCAGCGACCTTTTTCCCATTCAGCAAAAGATCATTGGGCCATTTGACAGTGGGATACACCCCTTCTGCGATCAGACAGGCAGCCACTGACTGCGCTGCACATTGCGCAAGAAAGGGCAGGCGAGGGAACGGGATCGGGAGCCTGAAGGCAAAGGTGGCGTAGAGATTTCCTACAGGAGAATGCCATGGCTTTTGAAAAGTTCCTCGACCGGCAGTCTGCTCATCTGCGTAGATAACAACAATCTGGTCATGAGGAAACAAGAGGTAATGCTTCTTGGCATACTCCTGCGTTGAGTCGACCTGGTGTAAGTGAATATTGTGAAGTGACATATACCCAAAATGGTTCAAGAGTTGACAACCGGCCTTTGGTCTCAAGAAGAAAACATGATGGGAAGGATGTGCATGATACGCATGATAAATTTATCATGCG
>JAGWKO010000079.1 GCA_028873295.1 Verrucomicrobiota bacterium | reverse complement strand
AAAACTCCAGGTCTATAGTTTTTCAGGCCACACAATGGTCCAGAGAAGATAGATCAGCAAAAGTATAGAGACACCTAAGAGAAAGTACTGGAACCACGCCATTTTTTCTGACATAGCAAAAAAATTAAGGGAATGCAATTTCCTTGATGCTTTTCATTGTAGTGGCCACATCTTTGTGATGGATTGCTGTGAGCCCCAAACTCCTTGCCTCCTCCACAAAGGGAGCTCGGTCCTCCAAATAGATCACCTGAGAAGGTGTGACCTGAGCGATATCAAGGGCCAGGCGATAGATCGCAGGATCTGGCTTGCGCCGACCGACAAAGGAGGAAAAGATAAAGCCATCGATCCATTGCGCAAGATGAAATTTTTCCACACGATGACAAGCGATCTCCCTCCCCTCATTACTGAGAGCAAAGATTCTGCAGTGCATTTTTTCGCGCAGCTCCTGCATTGCGGAAATCATGTCCGGGATGGCTTTGGATCTTGCAAAGAGAAACTCGGTAAACTGATGCAACGTAAAGGAGCGCTCCTGATGGAAGAGCACATAGTGCAGGTATTCTTCCAGGCGAATTTGCCCCAGTTCGTAGGCATAATAGATCTCCTTGTGGCGCTCCTCAAACTCCCTCAGATCGTATTGAAAAAAATGGGCCGCCTCCCTGCGCGCAACGCGATCCCATCCATTTGTCAGAAGAACTCCACCGATATCTACAAAAAAAGTATGCATTTTTCTAAAAATCATAAAGTGGGTATATACCCAACATATGGCAAAAGATGTTGTTATTGTCACTGGGGCATGCGGGCGCATCGGTACGGCACTCGTACACAGACTGGGAGAGAAATATGCGATCGCGGGATGCGAACTGGAACATGCGATCTATGCTTCTAAAAAAGAAGAACTCATCCCTGTTGATTTAACGTCAGACGCCAGCGTAGCCCAGGCCTTTCGCCATATCCGTGAGTATTATGGTGGGAGGATTATTTCCTGCATTCATTTGGCTGCCTACTACAGTTTTGCAGAAAAAGAGTCCCCTCTCTATGAAAAGGTGACAGTGCGGGGGACGGAGCGACTTCTTCGCGCCCTTCAGGGCTTTGAAGTAGAGCAGTTTATCTTCACAAGCACCATGCTCGTTCATGCTCCTTCAAAACCTGGGGTGCCGATTCGGGAAGATTCTCCTATTTCCCCGAGCTGGCCCTATCCGCGCTCAAAAGTGGAGACGGAGGAGCTGATCCATCAAATACGTGGGAAAATCCCCACAGTGGTCTTGCGGATTGCAGGCGTTTATGATGATCTTTGCCACTCGATCCCGATCAGTCACCAGATCCAAAGAATCTATGAAAAGCAGTTCAACGCCCACTTTTTTGCGGGCAATCTGGAGCATGGCGCCTCTTTTCTTCACATGGATGATCTTGTAGACGCGATCGTCTCTGCTGTGGAGAAGAGAAAAGAGCTGCCTGGAGAAACTTCTCTTCTCTTGGGCGAACCCAAAACGCTCAGCTATGACGCGCTGCAAAAAAAAATCTCTCTTCTCCTCTATGGGAGCGAGATCCATACCTATTCTTTGCCCAAATGGTTTGCAAAACTTGGAGCGGTCCTTCAGTGTGCCTTTTCCTTTCGGCATAAGCCCTTTATTCGTCCCTGGATGATCGATATTGCAGATGACCACTATGAGCTGGACATTCAAAAAGCGCGCACCCTTCTTGGTTGGGAGCCTCATCGCGATCTTTCCACCTCTCTTGCACAGATGATCGAAAAGCTCATCAAAAATCCCAAAGACTGGTATCGTGAAAACCATCTGTGATTCCCCTTTGGAGCTATTTTCTTCTTTCCTTTCTCGGTCTTTGGCTCATTGCCACTCCCCTGACCTTTCCCGCATCGCCGCCTCTTTTCTGGAGTGATCTCCTCGCTGGCCTCCTTCTTTTTTCTCTTTCCCTTGCAGCAAGAAAGCCCCAGCCCCCTCTCAAACAAAGACTCTTCTACTATGCCTTTCTTGCTATTGCTCTCTGGCTTGAGCTTGCGCCTCTTCTTTTCTGGGCTCCTTCTCCCCTTCTCTACCTCAATGACACTCTACTTGGCGTTCTCATCATTGCCTTTGTTCTTCTCCTCTTTCCTCTTCCTTCTCAACTGCCCGAAGAAGAGCCAACCGTTCCTCCTGGTTTTTCCTACAATCCCTCTTCATGGCCGCAGCGCATCCCCATCATTCTATCGGCCCTTCTTTGCTGGTTCTATTCTCGCTATCTTGCAGCCTATCAGTTGGGATATATCGACACCGTCTGGGATCCCTTTTTTATCCCTGGCGCAAAGGGCGTACTCACCTCTTCCGTTGCCCATCTCTTTCCCGTTTCCGATGCGGGCCTCGGCGCTTTTGCCTACACGCTTGAGTTCTTGGCCGCCTGTCTTGGCGGCAAAGCGCGCTGGCGCACAGCTCCCTGGCTCACTCTCATCTTTGCCTTCCTTGTGATTCCCGTAGGACTTGTCAGTATCATCCTTGTAATCCTGCAACCTCTTGTTGTGGGGACCTGGTGTACACTCTGTCTTCTCACGGCAGCGACAATGCTGATCGCTGTCCCCCTTGCCATGGATGAGATCGTCGCCTCTTTTTCTTATTTGCGAAGGACCCGATGGAAAACGCTTTTCCCCGGGGGAGAAGATCCTCAGGCGACAGAAGATAGGTGCACCCCCCCTCTCACCGACTCTCTTGCCTCTATTTTCCGCGCTGGTTTTTGGGGGCTCTCTGTCTCTTGGCCTCTTCTTTTTTCGCTTCCCCTCGGGCTTTTTCTCATGACTCAGCCCTCCCCCGCTGACCCTAT
>JAGWKO010000038.1 GCA_028873295.1 Verrucomicrobiota bacterium | reverse complement strand
ATGTGCATGATACGCATGATAAATTTATCATGCGTATCATGCACATCCTTCCCATCATGTTTTCTTTCTGAGACCAAAGGCCAGTTGTCAACTCTTCATCTTGTTTCGGTATAGCTTTTCGGTATAGCTTGCACAAAAAACAAGTAAAAAATAGAATCGGCACCAACGCTTTTTCCATTTAGGGCGTATCAAACCAGAGGTTATATGAGCAGGTCGTTCTTTTCATTGTCCCTCTCTTCAGCACTTGTCGCGATGAGTGTGCTGCAGGGGGCTATTTTTACTGTTACAAATACGAATGATTCGGGATCCGGATCCCTTCGCTATGCGATGTTGAATGCAAGCCCAGGTGATACAATTGAGTTTGCAGCAGGGGCGAATGGGACGATCTCCCTCTCATCTGCATTGCCTGCAATCGCCGGTAACCTCACAATCACCGGCAATCAGTCAGGGGGGGTAAACTCTACTACAATCGATGGAGGGGGGGCTGTTCAGATCTTCTTTGTCGACTCCGGCAATGTGTCGATCAACAATTTGACATTGAACAATGGTCTTAGCCAGGGAGGGAGCGGCGGTTCCGGACAGGCAGGCGCTGGTGGCGGAGCCTTGGGAGCTGGCGGAGCGATTTTTATTAACACGGGATCCAATGTTTCTCTTAGCAATATTTCTTGCAGCGACAACGCGGCAAAGGGCGGTAGCGGCGGCTCGACAACTGGAATGTACGGGGAAAGCGCAGGCGGTGGTGGCGGCGGTGGAATGAGTGGAGGTACCGGAGCTGATGGTTCCTTTAATCAAAGCACCGGCTCTGGCGGCGGTGGCGGCGGCGGTTTTGCAGCCCATGGTGGTAATGCTGCTATCGGCGGCGGTGGCGGAGCGGGTTATTCCGGCTATGTCGCTTTTACAGCGCAAACAAGTCCCTACGATGGCAGTGGATCAAATGCCAGCATTACAACTGGCGGTGACGGTGGTGATGGAATTGATGGCAGCTCTTCCCCTGGCGGTGCTGGCGGAACGTTCGGCAATGCTGGAAGCAATGGTTCTCTGAGCGGTGGCGGCGGCGGCGGTGGCGGCGGCGGCAGTAACAGCGTGAGCGGTGGAGCTGGCGGACATGGAGTTCCTGGCGCTGCCTTTGGTGCAGGTGCTGGTGGTGGCGGTGGTTCTGCTGGCGGCGCAGGCGGTCCTGGCAGCGATTTCAGCGCAGGCGGCGGTGGCGGCGGTGCTTCTGTTGGCACAGCAGGTGCTGGCGGCGCTGCAGGGTTTGGTAGCGGCGGCGGCGGCGGCGGTAGCAGCATGGGCGCTGGAATCGCAGGCGGTACTGGCGGTTCTGGAGGTTTTGGTGGCGGCGGCGGTGGCGGCGGTGATGCCTCTATTGGCGGAAGCGGTGGAACATTGGGCGGTACCGGCGGGACAAGTATTGGCGGCGGCGGCGGTGGCGCAGGCCTTGGCGGCGCTATCTACGTGCGCAGTGGAGCTACGCTCTCCTACGAGAACTCACCTGCATTTAGTTCTGCAGGTCACAACACAGTGACAGCAGGGGCCGGTGGAGCTGGAGGAACAGCTTCTTCTGCGGGAACTGCGGGATCAGCAGAGGGAGGCGATGCTTACTACCAGCAAGGATCGACGATTTCTATTAATGCGCCTGCGGGGACGACCGCTACGCAGTTCGTAGCTGGTGAAGGGAATCTCACATTGACAGGACCTGGTCTTACAGTTCTGGTTGGCCAGAGCAGCACGCCAGGTGCAGACGTGGGGACAATCACGATGGATAGCGGTTCGGATGTGCAGCTGATCGGTAATTTTGCACAGGCCTTTGTTGTAGAATCATCGGGTGTCGCGGAGCTGACCCGTTTAAGTATAGGGCCTGGAACAAACAACGGTACAGTCAATGTTCAGGGCTCTGTCACTACTGCAACGATTAACGGAAATTATAGCCAAGGGCCGGGTGCAGATACGACATTATATGTAACAACACCTTTTGGCAGTTCTACTTTGGAGACAAGTTTGCTCTCTGCTACAGGGACAGTTGATGGCCAGTTCACATTGAATCCAGATGTGAGAGCTCTTTATTTCAAAACGGGCGGCTCTGTGAACCCTGCATCTCTCTTTCTCTACTCACAAGCGGGGGGATCCAACCCAACGATCTCCATCAGCACTAACTATCCTGATCCGCAGATCTTTAATATCTCTCACGTGTCTGGATCTGATGCCTATTATTTGAGTGTGAACCAGAACAGGATGGGGCCCTATGGTCTCAACTTCTCGGGGGTTGCAGGGGAGCTTCAAACCTTCCTTCGGAACCTCGTTGTAGGAGATAATCCTACCATGATTCGCTTCTACTATATGGCAAATAATCTGGATCCGGCAGACTTGGACACTCTTTTGACTAACCTTGGGCCTAATGCCTATGGGGCGATCAATTGGGCGAACTATTTTGCTCTGGCGCAGTTGGGGGATCTTGTCTCCAATCGCACCCGCAATGCGGCTGCTACCTCTGCTTATACCCAGTGCACACCAGTGCCTGCACCTGTTTGCAAGTCTTCTGACAAAACAGGCAACAATGTTAACAAAGAGGTGGCAAGCAATTGCAATCTGACGACTGAAGGAGTCCATGTCTGGCTCGATGGCATGGGGGACTTTGCAAATCAGATACAGATGCACTACATGCCTGGATTCACCACGGCGCTCGGCGGAGTTTTTCTCGGTGCCGATTACCGTTTCAGCAACGGTGCGGGTGTGGGAGTTGGAGGAGGCTATAGCTACGAAATCCTTAATTGGAAAGAAGGCTTGGGCTCTGCCAAAATGAGCAGTGGGTATGCAATCGTTTACGGTAGCTACTGCCATCCGATCTTTTATCTGGATGCTTCTGTGCTGGGTAGTGGGCAAACTGTTCACGCGCACCGTAACTATCCACTACTCACCCCTATCCATAGCGATACCTCTCACACAGGTTGGAATGGAGCGGGTAAGTTTGGAATTGGCTTCCCTATTCCTTGCTGGGACTGGTGCATCACTCCTTTTGGAGAAGAGGGCTGGTTCTATTCATACCAGGATCAGTTCACTCAGAAGGGAACACCCTCTTTCCTGATCAAGTCGACACACTCTGCTTGGAGCAGGTCTCTTCTTGGTGCCAGGTTGGAAAGAAGTTTCTGTCTCTGGACAGGGGTCTTCGTTCCTTGCCTGCAGGTCTCTTGGCTCTATACGTACCCTCTCACCAAAAACGATATAACGGCAGTTTGGACGTATAGTAACGACAGCCTGACAACAGGTACGACGACAGATCCTATTAGCCAGGTAGCACCACACGTCTCTCTTAGATTCATTAAGAGCGACAGACTGGAGTTTGCTATCAACTACGATGGAGAATATGGATCAAAACGCAACGAGAATACTGTGAATTTCACAATAGAAAGACGCTTCTAATCTCGATATTTTTCTGGGACACAAAAGGGGGGGGGACAACTGTCTCCCCTTTTTTTTGTCTGCATGATTTTAAGCAAAACCGTGCATTGACAATGCATGGTTTTGGTGCTATGATTGAGAAAAAGGGGGGAAATGGATCGAGAAGTTCTCAAGCAAATCATCATGGATCAACTCAAATATCGATCTCCAAAAAATTTTTACCGCCGTACAGTAACTGAAACAATCCAGCGTTTTGAAAATGATCCCAATATCGTTATCCTCAGCGGAATTCGAAGATGTGGAAAATCGACTATTCAGCGCATGTTGCAGTTTGATTTGCTTAATGTAAATAACGAATCAGGTTATTATTTTAATTTTGACGATGAAAGGCTTGTTAAGTTTCAAATAGTCGACTTTCAATTGCTGTTGGAAGTGTTTGTTGAGTTATTCGGGGATCAGCCGAGGTTTTACTTTGATGAAATTCAAAACATTGAAGGTTGGGAGCGTTTTGTTCGAAGACTGTATGAGCAGGGGAAAAAGATCTATGTTACTGGATCGAATGCAAGGCTCTTGAGCAAGGAATTGGGGACTCATTTAACAGGTAGGTACATTCAATTAGAGGTATTTCCTCTCTCTCTTTTCGAAATCATACAACATCAATATCCAGAAGCGATTTCTAAAAAGGCTCTGTCGACAACTGATGTTGGAATGATCTTGCGCCATTTTTCCAATTATTTAAAAAACGGTGGGATTCCAGAATACGTCGAGTTTGAAAAAACAGAATATTTGAAAGATTTGCTGGAAGGGATCCTCTATCGGGATATCATTGTTCGCTACAAAGTTCAGGACGAAAAAGCATTGCGAGAAACTGTGTATTATCTGGCAAGTAATATAGGGAAGGAGTTTAGTTATACAAATCTGGCTAAAACTGTCGGAATAGGCAGTCCTCATACCATCGCAAATTATTGTAATTACTTGGAACAGTGTTATCTTTGCTTCTTTATTTGTCGCTATAGTCATTCTTTGCAAAAGCAAATTCAATCTAACAAGAAATGCTACATGATCGATCCCGCTTTAATTCGAGTAATTGGGTTCCATGTAAGCGAAGATCGAGGGCGTCTTTTAGAGAACGTGGTATTTCTTCATCTTAGAATGAAGATGAAGGAAATCTATTTCCATAAGGATAAGAAGGAATGTGATTTTATTGTGAGAGAGGGGAATCGGATTGTTCAAGCCATTCAAGTGACGACGGGTCTTTCAAATTCCGAAGTAAAAAACCGAGAGATTGAAGGATTGATGGAAGCAATCAGAGCTTATGACTTACAGGAAGGAATCATTCTTACGGAAAACGAAAATGATATAATTGAAATTGACGAGTTTCGAATTTCAGTGATACCGATTTGGAAATGGCTATTATTCAATAACTTATAGCAGCGACTTGCTTCTGCCAATTGTCGAGTTCTTTTGAACTATTTTGGGTATATATACCCAAAATCAGGCGCATTTGATATGCTGTAAAGCATCCTCAAGCAAGGAAGATGATTATGAGTACAGCACTTTTCCCTTTCGCGCTACTCTTTGCCCTCCCTTGCCATCACCATCATATCTGATTTTTTTAACGGGTCTCTAACGCCAGAACTCTTTATGGTCGTTAGGCTGCTTTTCCCTGTTTTTGTTTTTTTAAGGATTTTAAAATGAAGAAATATTTGTTTACTTTACTATTATCTGTACAGCTTTTCGGTAGTTCGAAAACTGAATTATTAATTGTGGGGACTACCAGTGGCTATGCTCCCTATGTAAGTCTTGATGCCAAAGGAAATTACGAGGGGTTTGATGTAGATTTTGCAAGCGAGCTTGCCAAGAAGTTGAATCGAAAGCTCGTGTTGAAAGATTGCGGAAGCATGCCGAGTTTAATGCTTGCTTTGCAGCAGAAAAAAGTTGATGTGCTTATTTGGGCGATCAGCATTACGGATGAACGGAGCAAGAAGATGGACATGGTCTATTACCAGGGGCAGAAAGTGACGGAGATGCCGTTCCTTTTTTGGAAGAAAATTCCCGAGGGGATAAGTGTAATGGGGGATCTTGGGAAGGAGTCTAAATGGACAGTAAGCGTAGAGGCGGGATCTTTCCAGGAAAATGTATTAAAACAGTGGCCTCAAGTGAGTTTAAAGCAGGTCGATAAGATTACTGATGCGGTGATGGAGATCCGGTTCGGCAAGTCGATTGCTGCGATGGCAGACCCATCTCTTATTTCTGAATTGACCGCTGCATACCCTGAGATCAAGGTTCTCAATCTTCCCCTAAAACCCAAAGACTATTCCCTTGGGAACGGCATTTGCATCAATAAGGCAACGCCAGAATTAACAATCCAAGTGCAAAAGGCGACAGAAGAGTTGATCCGAGAGGGGAAAGTGGCTGAATTGGAAAAGAAATGGAATTTGACCCCAGGTGAGTCATGATGGATGTGGATCTGTTTTTGCGCTCGTTTCCCCTGGTCTTAAAGGGGAGTCAAATGACGCTGAAAGTATTTTTCTCTGCAGCATCATTGAGTTTTACCTTAGGGCTTTGCTTTGGGATTTTTTCCTGTCATCGTCTTAAAGTGCCAATTGTTTCTGCTGTCATAGAGTGGATTACCTTTGTCTATAGGGCAGTTCCTTTTTATGTGCAGCTCCTGATTGTCTATTTCGTATTACCGGACCTTTTAGGATTCAATCTCGATCCTTTTGCCGCCTCAGTGATTTCTCTTGGGGTCTGCTCTTCCGGATATGTCGCACAGACCGTTCGCGCAGGAATCAATTCAGTTCCTGTTGCACAGTGGGAGGCTGCTTTTGTTTTGGGATACAGTAAGTTCCAGAGCTTGTTCTACATTATTCTTCCTCAGATGATTCGCAACGTGTTGCCAGCTTTCAACAACGAGCTTGATTCGTTGTTAAAGAGCACCGCAATTGTTTCCTCGATTGGTGTCGTGGAATTGACTCGCGCTGGAATGAATCTTGTTAGCAGAGAAATGGAACCAGTACCCATCTATCTGATGGTTGCCTTTTTTTATCTTTGCTTCTCAGCTATTTTAAATGCTGCAACCAGGATTCTGGAAAGGAAAATTGCTTATGTTAAAAATTAAGAATGTATCCTTAACAAAGAAGAAAGTTCCTATTTTGAAGGAGATCAGCTGCGAGATTCTCCGAGGGAAGATGACGCTTCTTCTTGGGAAAAGCGGTTCTGGCAAAACCTCGCTTTTGCGTTGTATCGCCCAGCTGGAATCGCGCTATGAGGGAATGATCTCCTTTTCTGATCAGCCTATCCATAGGTTGCTGCAGAAAGATCGATGCAAACTCATTGGGTATGTTTCCCAATCTTATGGGCTGTTTCCTCACATGAATGCTCTGGATAATTGCACCCGTTCCTTGCGAATTTTTCTTAATTGCAATGAGTCTGAAGCGCAAGAGAGAGTTAGGAAAATGTTTGCGTTTTTAGCGGTAGAAAAAGGTGCATTGTCTTACCCCCATGAGTTATCTGGAGGCCAGCAACAGCGAGTCGCAATCGCACGGGCCCTCGTCCTCAATCCTTCCTTTTTGCTCCTGGACGAACCAACCTCGGCTCTTGACCCTGAGAATACCGAGCGACTTATTGAGATTCTGAAAGAACTCCGGCGGAATGGAATAGGCGTTGCGATTGCAAGTCAAGACATGGCTTTTGCCCGGAAGGTATTTGATCGGGGCATTTTTCTTGAAGGAGGAGTTCTTGTTGAAATAACGGAGGAAATTGACTCAATCCTTAGGCCCAAATTTGGGTAAAAGTTCTTTTCAATTTTCGGGTTCTTGTGATACGCTTCCGCAGTCAAAAGGTGGTGGTTTGTTTGCGTTATTAGCGGCAGCGATTATTTCTTCCGGAACTCTCGTTTCTCAGATTTCAGAGATGCTCGCTGCTAGGATAGAGCCTCATTTTTCTGTATCTTGTGGGGACGCCGACGAGAATCGTTTGCAAGTCATCGATGAAATCGCAAACTTGTATGGCTATTTTTTGACCTATGGGGCTCATGAGGAGAAAAGCGCATGCAAATTGCGAGCAAAGGGCATGTGGCTTGAAGTCAAAAGCCAAGATGATTATTTCCCTACCCTCGATGAAGTTCATACATTTGTGCAGGTTTTAAAACGGCTCATTGAAGCGGATCTTGCCAAAGATAGACCTTGGGGAGCTTCTACAAAGCTCGGGGTCGATTATGGGCCAGAACTCGGGGTGCTTAACGATGCTTTTCGGGAAACTGGTCTTG
Organism: Verrucomicrobiota bacterium; assembly: GCA_028873295.1. Taxonomy (GTDB): domain Bacteria; phylum Chlamydiota; class Chlamydiia; order Chlamydiales; family SM23-39; genus JAGWKO01. The sequence continues at coordinate 5,723 of JAGWKO010000038.1, read as the reverse complement.
ATGTGAGATGCAATCTCCTACTATACACAAACAATCTCAAGAGTTGACAACAGAGACCAGGATTTGAACGCGGAAGAGGAGAAGAAAGCGGCCAAAAAATCGCTGCTCGAGGCAAAAAAGCATGATATGAAGGATTTGCTTGATATGCTTGATAGAAGATGCCTAAAAAGGCAGAGACTCAATAGCTTCGTTTATTTCGGGCTGATGCAGTCTCTGATATTCTAATTTGCGATATCGAAAATTCACCAGCAGTCCAATTGGTAGTCGAGAGACCCTCAGATAATTAAATAACTGGGCTTGATGTTCACGGGCTAAGCCCTCATAGCACTTCAATTCAACAATCACCTTCTTCTCGACGACAAGATCCGCATTGTATCGACTTATCACCTTGTTTCTGAAGATCACTTCAAATGATTGACCCAGCACAGAATCAGCCGCGAGCATTGGCAATGTCTCAAAAAAACCGATGACCGCCTTCATTCCCTGCTTTTTGGCTTGCTCAATGATAGCATTGCTATCGTATCCTCCCAAAAAGGGGTCGCCCTATCGTAATAAAGGAGTTCTTTTCAGTGCAAATGGCGCGTAATCTCGACTTTCTTTACTAAAAAATGTCTTCTCTTTACCATCCCCCCGCTATGCGATTGTTTCTTTTCCTGGCGTTGATATTTCATCTCTTCGCAAAGACCCCTTTTGAAGATACATTTCCCTCATCTGCCGAAGAAATCGCTTCGCTAAAAAATCATCTGCTCATTGAAGGGTATGTCTCTCCTCTTTCTGGTCAGCTTGTGATTGCAGAGTCTGATCTTGTGGTGAAAGGAGCCTCTACTCTTGTGCTGCAGCGAAGATTCTTTCCTCCCACAATTCTTGGAAAATATTCGGACTACCCGAACAAGGATCGCTATTTTCTTGCGGTTCATAGCAGACGGCAAAGTACAAGGGGCTGGGTACTTTATCCTTATCTTTGGGCTGGGATTAACCCTAATTCCCCTTGGTTTCAGCTCAGCGATCCAAGCGGCGCTGTTTTAGAATTTGAAGTAAAAAACGAGAAAGGCATTTTAAAAACGCCTCCTTTTGGTTTTTCCAATCTTCGAGGCGAGGAGCCGGATTCACGAGTTGATCTTCGCAATATCACACTTGAGTTTTCAGGATCACAACTGATTGCACATTGGCCGGATGGCACAAAGAGGCTCTATTCCAAATGGAATCATCTCTATCGGTTGGATAAGGAAATTACCCCTAATGGTCAAGCAATTCGATATGAGTATGACAACTACACTTTGAAAAAGATCGTCGCTTGCGACTTTTCCGAAAAATATTCCTACGGAACCATTTGTGTTGAAAAAGAAAATCGATGGGTGAGCTCGGATGGAAGAGAGCTGAGGTTGCATCTGAAACAGCAGGAAATTCAGGCCTCTTACAAAGAAGGAGATAAGCAGTCAAAATGCAATATTTCCATTCCCTTGGTCATCGAAGCATCCGCTCCTCTCTACTCCAATAAAGCGGGATATGATGAGAGGTTTTTGCTCAATTTTTACGATGCAAAAGAGTATCCCATCTCTTGCGTCTATTCCCTCTACAAAAATCATCCCTCTCGCATTGAGCGTTTTTCTACCCCCACCGGAACCACTGCCATCTCTTACGATGCGCCAATCCCGGGGAAGAAAGCTGGTTCAACAACGGTGATTCATCCGGATGGTGCAACAACGATATATCGATTCAACGCTCTCCTGCTTCTGGAGGCTGTTGAAAACTGGTGTAATGGCAAGCGCATTAACCAAAAGCGCTTTGTCTATGATCACAAACAGCATATCGCGGCAATTGATACTTTGGATGGAGAGGGAAAAGCAGTCTTAACCCGTCATTTCCAATGCGATGAGAAAGGCAATCCCTTGGTTGAAACTCTTACGGGCGATTTTGGCAGTTTTTCGATTCGAAGAAAGTTTGATCGCGGTCGCTGTCTCTTTGAAAGCAGAGATGACGGCCTGGAAACTTCCTACACCTACCTTGGAGATACCTGGCTGATCACCTCCAAGACGCTCTTTGATCGCGGCTCTTACCTTCGGAAAAGTGTTTATCATTACAACGAAGAAAATCACCTTGTTCTTGAGGAAGAAGTAGGACAAACAAAAACTTCCTACATTCTCTATCAAACAGGATCGCACTTGCATCGTCCCGAATGGCAGGTGATCAATGATTGGGAAGGAAGGCTGATTCGTAAAGTGCGTTTTTCCTATGACAGATATGGAAATACGGCAAGGGAAGAGCACTTTGGCAGTGACGGCAATCTTGCTTACACAATAGAAAAAGAATTTGATGCCAAAGGCAATCTTTTGAAGGAGACCGATCCTTTGGGAAGATGCGCCTCTTATACCTATGACAATCGAGGGCGTCCTATTCGGGAAGTGCCCTTTTCCGGATCGCCTGTTGTTGAACGCTCATTTGATGAAAAGGGCCGTCTTACTCTTTTAAAAGAGGAGGATCACAGGACAGAGTATGGCTATAACAACTCGGATGAACTCACTTGGAAGATCGATTATCTCGGATTAAAGACTACCTGGGAATATGACCCTGTGCATGGCAAACCGATTGTCGTGGATTCTTCTCCTCTCAGAATGGAATATCGCTACGACGCCTTTGGCCGAGAGATAAGTCGGTCTGATAGTTATGGTGCGACAACTACACTCAGGTACAACAGCCACGGCGCTCCATTAGAAGTCATCGATCCCGATGGAGGGAGGAGGAGTTTCTCCTATGCCCCAAATGGCCTACTTCTTGAAGAGAGCGACCCGGATGGTGTGAAGACAACTTATTCTTATGACGTTTTAGGGCGCATTTTGAGCAGAAAAGTGGGGGAGCGCCTCACAAGATACGTGTATGATGCCTATCAATTATTAGAGGAGGTCGATCCAGCAGGTATTGCTACGCGCTATTGTTATAACTTGGCTGGGCAAAAAGTGGAGGAGGAAAGAGCGGGAAGAGTTACCTCTTTTCAGTATGATTCTCTGGGATTTCTTGCTTCCAAAAAACGCGGCAAGCGCCAAATCAACTACAAGAGAAATCAGGTCGGGCAGCTACTGGAGCAATCCGAGGAGCCCTATCTTAAGACCAGATGGACTTATGACAAATTTGGTCATGTCGCCTCTCTTACAAAGGAGGGGACATCTTATTTCCGCTATGACAGGTATGGTCGTCTCTCTGAAACGTTGGATGAGACAGGAAGTAAAACAACTGTTCAGTATGAAGAAAAGGATCGGCGTCTTACTAAAAGAATTGTTGATCCAAGAGGAGTGGAGACGACTGAGGTCTATGATGCTCATGGCTTGCTCCTTCAAAGAAGCATTCCTGGAGCGCTTCTTGAAGAGTTTTCTTATGATCGGGCTCTTCGATGCACGCGTCAGGATTCTCTCCATTTTTCCTATACTCCAGGGGGAAAAAGAAGTTCTGTCGTTGATGTAGGAAAAACCACCACTCTTTGGACCTACACGCCTTCCGGCAAGCCATTAATCGAACAAAAACCGACAGGTGTTATTTACTATCGGTACAACGATCAAGGGGAATTGATTCAAAAGGGAGAAAAGCGTTTTTCCTATGATGCCCTGGGGAGGCTTGTTCAAGGGACAGGATTTCAAAGAGTTTTAGATTCATTCGACAATACCTTTCGCGAAGAATGGGACAATGGGCTTTGGATAGAGAATGTTTATGATGATTGGGATCGAGTGACTCTCAGGAAGTTTTTTGATGGAAGCGCGATCGGGTATAGGTATGAAGGCCCCCTTCTTAAAGAGGTACAGCGCTACGGCGCTGATGGAAAAATTCTCTACTCTCATCTCTACATTGATTATAACCGATCTGGCAAACCTCTTTTGGAGAAAGGATGTTTTGATACTGCATATCGCTATGATGCGACAGGTCGCAGGCGAACATTGCTTCAAACGCACTATTCTGTTGAGAAGGTGTCTTACGATGCTGCCGGCAATCCTATTCAGCAGGGAGAGATTTCCTATGCCTATGACAACGTATCGAGATTGATCGCAGAATCATCCAGGTTCAATGCCACGTATGATCTTTGCCATAACTGCATTGAGAAAAACGGTGTTCGCGCGCCTTCTTTGACATATGATCTGAACGGGAACCTTCTCAAAGAAACCTTCCAATACAATCTCTTTGGAGAGTTGACCGAAGTAGCAGGAGACACTTTTACATACGATGCTTTAGGTCGTAGAATTCAAAAAGGTGGTCAGTCTTTTCTTTTCGTTGAAAATGAAGAAGTTGGGATGGTAGAGAGAGGAAAGATTAAAGAGTTGAAAGTGGAAGGGCTTTCGACGCCAGTTGCGATTGAAATTGATGGGCAAGTTTTTGCTCCTATCTGCGATATACAAGGGAGCATCAAAACTCTTGTTGATTGGAAAAACAAAAAACCCATGTTCCATAACGCTGCAGATGCGTTTGGGAGGGGAATTTCTGTGTCGATTCCCTATGCTTACATGGGGAAACGCTATGATCCAACAACTGGGCTTGTTTATTTCGGTAAACGCTACTACGATCCTAACTCACAAAGGTGGCTAACTCCTGATCCTCAAGGAGAAAAAGATCACTCCAACCTTTATCAATTTCTTTTCAACAACCCCATGGTCTATCGAGATCCGACAGGGGAAAGCATTTTCGGATATTTACTTGGACTTGGTGAGATTGTCTTAGGCGGTACGATTATTGCGACTGGAGGTGCATTGACTCTTATTACTGGAGGAGCGCTTTCTTTTGGGCTTGCAGCTGAGATAGGGATAGGTATGTCCTTGATCGGCCATGGACTTTCCATGACAACGTCTCATGCACAAGATATTAAAGTTCCTAATATATTTTGGAAAAATTCGAATCCCTTCGTCGGACCTGTAGATGAGGAAGTTTTTGTGGGCGATGCACAAGGCAATATTATTCCAGTGCCAAATAATCATCAATTGGAAGGAACAAAAAATGGAAAATGGATTCAAGTCAAAGACAAAGATAAAATTCCAACTGGCACAAGAAAAGATGGAGGAGGACATTCTCGCGAGAAAGATATTCGAGGCCGAGAGCCTCATGGACATGTCCATGGAATCACGAATGCAGATGGAACCCCGTGGCTGCCAATTCGCAAGGAATGATTATAGGTTAAATAATGAATCAATATCCTGAAAATAAATTTGATTGGGGTGAAACTGTAAGAATTAAATCTTCAGCTCCATTTCATTTTCGACCAGGGGAGATAGTGTCAGTTTGTGGTATGACAAAAACAGATTCAAAAGTGCTTGCTGACAAATACAATTCATATATTGGCGAATGGGTTTATACCATTGAATATTTAGGAGGTGTTGACACTGAAATTCCTGAGCGTTATTTGGAGAAATGTCAATTTTATGGATAGACTTATAGGAAGTACCAGTTCACTCCCCCTACTCTTGCGCTTCAAACACTGAGGCCGTCCCGGGGGTGAACTGGGCAAGGGCAAGAGCAGGGGCAAGGGCACGCTCGGGCCACGGATCACGGGTGCTAATTAGTGATTTTTTTCTACATTAAAAAATTCAATTTCTAGACAGTGTATACACAAACAACCTCAAGAGTTGACAGCAAGAACTAGGATTTAATGAGAAAAGTTGCAGGAAGTGTCGTAAAAAAACGCTGCTCAAGGCAAGAAGAGCATGATAGGAAGGATTTGCATGATATGCTTGATAAGGATGTCTAGAAAG
>JAGWKO010000003.1 GCA_028873295.1 Verrucomicrobiota bacterium | reverse complement strand
ACGATGGGCTTGGCGTGTTTTGCCTAGTGGGGTGGTAACACTTCCGCAGGGGCAAAACCGTGAAGAGATTCACAGCGCCAGGAAATTAAATCGGGAGCGTGGTAGCCTCCGATCAAAAGTTGGTCATTTGATCATATAAGATCAAGTTTTGAAGAGCGGTTTTCTTTCCTACAAGCCAAAGAAAATCATACCAATCCCTTCCCTTTACCCGATTGCGCCATTCTCTGAAGAGAAATGCGCAAATCTTCCCAGCAAAAATATCAGATATCTTATAGGAACGAACCGAGAAAGGCACAGGAAAAAAGAGAGGAGAAACCTGCGTGTAAAATGAAGCTGGAGGATCTGTGTCGACTTCGAATTTTACTTTTATTTTCTCTTCCAAATGCAATTGTTTGGAAAGCCGCATGCTCAAAAAACTTATGGCGCCATAGACCGAATAGGACAAGGTCCTGGAAAATCTCTTTCAAAGCATTGCGATAATCGGCAGTCGTATCGCACGAATACCTCTGTAGCATTTGTGTAATTGCTTCATGCATAATTTTTCTGAATAAATTGAACCAGTTGATGAATCCGACGATGAGCAAAAAGGTTGGCAAGCAGACTCAACTGCTCAAAAGACAATGCCCTGAGAGCATCACTCTCAATGCGGAAATCTTCTTCTAATATCGCTTCCCAATTTTTCTGATTGGACAACCCCTTATAAACATAGATCAGATCAATCAGAGCCTTTTCAGGAGTCGCTATTAAAATACGATGATGTTCATCCATCTGTTTTATGATCATTCCTACGGTATATTTGCTGAGCGGCAAGTGTTGATAGGAAAAACGCCCTAATGGCGTGTCAAAGATGCGTGTTTTGCCAGTAGTTGCTGAAGTGAGCGTCTCCACCCTTTCTGGGATCATTCCGTGGAAAGAAAGAGCCGACTCAAAACTAATGTAGGAAGGCCCATAGATCTGATTAGCTAACACTTCCTTACAAATGAGTCCCTTGCGGTAATCTGCCCCAAAGACGTAAAACCCCTTTTTAACCCTAATAATTTTTTGACCGTGCAAAAGACGACGAATCACATTTCTTGGATTCGCATATTCTGTTAAGTAAGACATAAGCGTCTGATAGTCAAATTCTTCTGTCCTAATATTTCTCCGCAACTCTTCAAAACTCATAAGAAAACGCCAGTATGTCTCGCATTATGAGACATACTGGCGTTTTTTGTACATATATCGAAATCTTAACTTTTTTTGGGTATATACATCGCATGATGAAGAAAAATCGCTGCTGCCGCGATGGGGGCAGTCTCTGCGCGCAAGGTATTGGGGTTATAGCGCACTCCACTCCCCTTCTTCTCAAGCAATTCCTTTTCCTCTGGCGCAAAACCACTCTCCGGGCCGGTGACAAAGAGCAGCGATGGGGGCAACGGATCAAAAGAGAGCACCTCACCTGAAGGATCGCCAAATAAAGAAAGAGGTGCCGCTGGAAGAGAAGCAAGATCTGGAACGACCTGGAAGCTTGGGAGATAAACTCCCCCTGACTGTTTGAGAGCAGAGACAGCGAGGATGTGAAGCCGCTCCAGTTGGGAAGAGGAGAGCTGGGAAAGCTCCGATCGCTGCGCGCGGTAGAAAACAAAAGAAAACACCCCCAGTTCTGTCCCCTTTTCAACGATCCATTGCAGCTTTGCAGGCCGCATGAAGGGAATCGCAAGAAGAAGGCGAAAATGTGGAAGAGGAACTTGATGCAGAGATTCCACGAGGAGATGCGCGCGATGGCGCTCTAAAGAAATGATTTTTGCCTGTGCAAGAAGGCCTTTGCCATTGATCAGCTCTACGCTCTCCCCTTCAGACGAGCGCATCACGTGCACCATGTGGTGCCACTCCTCGCCTTCAATGGAGAAAGTATCATGCAAAGAGAGTGAGGCATCGACAAAGAAGCGGTGACTAGGCATGGGGTCCTCGACAAAGCGCCCGGTAAAAGAGCATTGATAAATCTGTTTCCTTGGGAAGTTTCGCCAGCTTCTGCAAAAGAGGAAGATCGATCACCTCCAAAGCAGAGCGACGCAGATAGTGGCGCTTAAGAGCCGCGTGACCTGAAAAATTGAAGATGAGCTTGCAACGCTGATCGTTGAGAAAAAGATCGCTCGGCTGCCGGTAGAAAAAGAGTTCGTCGACAAAGGAGAGGTCTTGTCCCTGACATGAAGTGGGAGCTGCCAGAAAGAGAAACTCGAGCGGATAGATCTTGCGAAGTGTAGAAAGATGAGGCAGAAACGCTTCGGGATTGGGCGGAAGAAAAAGAGCGACCGCATCGTGGCGAAAGCGCTTGTATACCCTTGCAGGAGTCTGCTGCTTCCAGCGATTGTGCTGCCAGAGCCATTCTCCGGGCGAGCTTCGCACAGCCGCCTCAAAAATCTCAAGAGAGCGATCCATCATGCGAGGGATCTCCTGTTCGGGAGGAAGAGCGCGATTTGGCCAAATGGGATCGGAGCGAAAGATCTGATAGCCCTGCGGCGTTCTCTTGGACCAGGTAACAACAAGGGGACTTCCCGTTCGATAGGAAAGAAGAGCAGGGGCTGTTGAGGTCCAGGCGCGGCGTCCAAGAAAGGGAAAAGAGTATCCGCTGCTCGGCATGGCCTGATCTCCCACAATACCGACAAAACCTCCGCGCCTAAGAGTGCGTATCCCCTCTTTCATCACAGCGCTTTGCGCAACGATTTTTCCTCCATACTTCTCCCGAATCGCTACGATCCAGCGATAGAGCCGCTCGTTCCTGATCGGTTTGCCAGCAGCAATCCCACACATGCGCGTGTTGCCCTCAAGAAAAAGCACTTCCCAGTTGGAGAGATGGCCACAAAAAAAAACAACACCCTTGCCCTGATCATAGATCTTTTGCACTGCATCAGGATTAACGCAAACAATGGAGGAGGAGAGTTTTTTTTCAGACCAAAGGCGAGGATACTCAAGACAGACAATCGCAAGATTTTGGAAGGAAGCCTTTGCAACGCGAAGTTTCTCCTCTTCTGAAAGAAAAAGGCCAGTTGCAAGACTAAGATTGCTAAGAACGCGCTTTCTCCAGTGCGGGACGAGGTAAAAAAGAAGTCCCCCAAAGAAATTGCCAAGAGAGCGAATCCAGGAAAGTGGGACCCACTGCAGTGGCAGAGCAAGAAGGCGAATACAAAAATAGGAGATCATCTGCAAGCCTCGATAAATCGCTGCAGCTGTAACGGAGCATCGAGATGAGAGATCCCCTGGCGAATCTTTTCTGCCGAATAAGCCGTTTTTCGAGGAATCGTTCGGAGTAGGGCAAGAAGAGCCTCAGGATCGCAGAGATCGTCAATCAGGGCACCGCTCTTTTTTGGCAACAGTTCCATAGCACCATTTGCACGCGAGGAGAGAACAAAGAGTCCCATCGCAAGAGCCTCCAAAGTCACATTAGCGCAAGGATCATACCATGAAGGGATGATAAGAGCATCTGCCATCTGATAAAAGGAGAGGGTCTCCGATTGAGGGCCGAAAAAACGCACCCTCTTTTCCAACCTAAGAGCTTTGACCAGACTCAAGTAGCGCGCCATATCCTTCTCTTTGCCAACAACAGAGAGATGAACCTCCCTATTTTCCCAAAGGCTCAGCGCCTGAAGCAGAAGGTCAAGACCTTTGCGCAGATAACCATGCCCGATGAAAAGAAGATGGAGCTTTTCAGAATCAAGCTCCCACCGCAAAAGAGCTCTTTTTCTCCCCTCTTTCCAATCGTCAAAAGCAGTTTGCCACGCACTCCACTCTACGCCGTTGGGGACCACTGCAATCTTCCCGGGATCTACCTTGTAAAAAGAGAGAAGCTCCTCTTTTACCATGCAAGAATTGACGATGAGACGCCGAAGCCCGGGATCCTCAAAAGCGCTCTTTTCGATCTCCAGGATTTTGCGATGCAGCGGGTTGATCAGAGAGAGGCGGTAGCGCCACTGACCTTCAAGAGCGCGGCGCACCTGGAGCCAGGCTGCATGGACTCCGTTCCCCGCTCGTAGATGCGTCTGCTTGCGATTCCTCTCCATGCCGAGAACAAGATCTGCTTGATTGGCGCTAAGCCAGTCGGCTACTTTTCGATCAAAATGCTCTAGGCGCAGGGAGGGAGGCCATTGCAGCACAGGCAGAGTCTGAATAGAGAAGGGAAGCGAAGTAGAGGGAGCTTTTGCAGTGAGAATGGTTACCTCGTCTCCCTGGGATGCAAAGGCGCGTGCGATTGCGTAGGTAGACTTTTCCAACCCGCCGCCAGAGCGAAGCGTCCCCTTCAGGAGAACGACTTTACGGCGTGTTTTCTGAGAGCACATGGACTGTGTCGCCCTCCAGACGCATGGCCAATTTCAATTTTTTTTGATTGGCGGTGTAAAGACGGAAAGAGTGCATATAACTGCGGAAGCGATTACGCAGATACTCTTCCCTCAATTGAGGAGAAAGATCCTCGAGCGCATAATCCCACTCTGCAATAGCCCTTGCGATAAAGCGATCTTCCAGATCCTGCTGTGAGACAAACTGAACATTCCAAAGTGGCTCTTTGCAAAGAGTGATGACGATCTGCAGGCGATCTTTGACAAGATCGAGAAATTTACGGCTCACTCCCTTTACAAAAAGCTGTGGTGCAGTCACTTTCAGTCCATTCTTTTTCACAATGAAATCTCCAAGCGCCAGATTGCAGGTTTCCGGATTGACCTGTGCGGAGCGGTCTGTGGGAAAGAAAAGAGAAATGGGAATCGAGCTGGGAACAGGAAGCAGATCCTCCCGAATAAAATCGATGCGCAGTCCCTTGGCCCTTGGATCATCTATCTCTACTCTCTCCTCGGAAAGTTCCGAAACGACAAGGCGTTTCCATGCATTGGGAACAAAAAAACTCACCTCGTTGCCGCGACCCTTATTCATGCTTTGAAGCACTTCAAGTTCTCCTACAGAGATCTCATTGAGATTGAAGGTGAGCTGCAGCCCTCCCCGATTCTTCAACCGCTTGATCGTCTTTTCAGGGCCGACAAGAGTCAGATTGAGATGATAGGGAAAGACGTCGAGATATTGATACCCCTTGGGAGCCTCTCCGATCGGCTCTGTCACCGTGATGGGGATCTCCTCTTTTACAAGACTGCTCTGGCATATCTTACGCTCTGAAGAGACAATACGGGAAAGTCCTTTGCGCAGGTTCAGTTCCGGATTCAACGAGACCAGCTCCTGTTTGCTGATCGACGCTATCCACTCATCGGGCTTGCCCTCGGCATTGAGCACCACCTCGAGGTCGCGGCTCCCGAGAGCATCAAGGAGAGTCCCATGCCCATAAAGGGTAAGAGAGATCCGTTCATTGAGAAGACCATTTGTTTGCATTCCCTCAATCGTCTTCCCCTCCTTCAGATTGATCACCCGCACAGGGACCTCTGTTACCGTCTTCACCGTGGTCATGGAGCGGTAGACAATGAGCCAGACAATAATTGCGAGAAAAAGAGAGAGGAGTTTGCGAAAAAAATGCTCAAAAAAGAGCCGTTTAAGAAAAGAGATCATTTGGGAAACCACTCCATCATGCGCTTTTTTTGAGAGTGAGGCTGTTTTTCAGGAGGGCTGAAGATGCTGCGCAGGATCCCCTTGAAACGATCGATTTTGACCCCCCGAGTCATAATGCCCTCTCGAGCAATCGAGATCTTGCCCGTCTCTTCGGAAATAACAATCACAAGAGCATCTGTCGCCTGACTGAGGCCAAGCGCTGCGCGGTGACGCGTTCCCATCGATTTGGCAAGCTGAAGCGAATCCTCCGCAAGAGGAAGAATCACAGCTGCTGCAAGAAGCGTCTTATCGCGCATGAGCACTGCGCCATCGTGCAGAGGAGTAGAGGTGGAAAAGATCGTCTCTAAAAGCTCCGGAGAAAATTGACTGTCGAGCAGCACAGCTTTCTGCGCATAGTCATCCAGCGAATCCTTGTTTTCCATGGCGATAATTGCGCCCATTTTTCTTTCCGACATGCGGAAGACAGAGCTTGCGAGCTGATCGAGAAAGCGATCAAAATCCGTGATGCCCTTTCCCCTTTTGCTCTTCAGACTCAACTTTGAAAGAGCTACGCGGAGCTCCGGCTGAAAAATGATGATGATCGCAAGAACGAGCACATTTCCAATAAGCACCATGATTCTGTGCAAAACGGGAAGATGAAACCAGGTCGAAGCGACAAGGATAAAAAGAAACGCAAAAAAACCAAAAATGAGATCAATCGACTTGGTGTTCCAAAAGAAGGAAAGCAGGTAGTCGATCATGATCGCAATGATCGCGATTTCAATAAAAGGACTCAGTGAGGAGAAGGCATGTATCACGGCGGGCTCGAGAAAGAGATGTAAGTGGATTCTACTCGACTTTGCACTTTTTGGGCAGAGGTAAAACCAACCTCTTGACAGAGCGCGGTTTTTCCTCTACCCTGTCCTCATGATTTTCTTCAAAAAGAAGGCGAAGGAATCGCCCAAAAAAGAACCTGTCAAGTCAAAATCGAAAGTTGCTACCCCCAAGTCTGTCGCTTCCAAGCCCGCTACTCCAAAAAAGGAGGATCGGATACTCACCGCAGAAGGGTGGCGACGGCAGCTACTACAGGAAGTTCGAAAGAGCTCTTAAGAAAGGACCTGGATGCCCTTCTCCAGCGCTCTGATGAGGGCTAATCCGTCTCCATTGTTTTCCACGATAAGGTCGGCCTTTTCGCGCAACTCTGCGGGGGCATGGGTCATCGCAATGCGAAAATCTGCCACTGCAAAGAGAGTCAGGTCATTGTGATCATCGCCTGCTGCGATGACCGGACCTTTTTGATTCATGAGGTTCAAAGATTCTTTGAGGACGCCGCCCTTTGAAGCAAGGGGATGAGAAATAAAGAGCATGGCCCTCCCAGGAATCCACGGGTCGCGCGACAGAGTAATTTGATACTTTCCCTCTCCTCTCCATGCCTTGAAAAGACGCAGGATTTCCTCTTCCTGCCCGTAACATTTGGCAACAGCAAACTCTGGAATCTCCTCCTGTCTAAACTTCGGAACAACAATCCATCGCTCTTTTTGTATCTCTTGCCACTTCTCAAACTCGTGCATCATGGCAAGAGGAAAACTGCCCTCACGAACGTAACAGCGATCATTTGCCGTAAAACCGCGATAGATCAAAAGCCCGGGATTTGCCGGCTGAAGAAGTTGCTCGATCTCAGCAATATCAGAAAAGGAGAGGAAATGTTTGCAGATGATACGCTCCTCGGGCATCCAGAGAGCCCCTGACCCATTTTGAGGAATGAGCAGGTGAGGAATCTTAAAGTCAGAGAGCGCCATGCGCGCAAACCTCAACGTACGCCCCGTGACAAAGGCAATGTGCCAGCCTTCAGCTGCAAATTGCGTCAAACGGTTAAGAATTGCAGCGGGAATAGTATGCGGATCTTTGGTGATAGTGCCATCAATATCCAGCGCAAGCCAGCGGTTCATCAGTCCCCTGCCTTAAAAACCAAAAAAAGAGCAGCCTCTTTGCCAAACGAAGGAGTTTTGCGTTTCCACTCCGCGACCGACTGAACGATAACGCGTTCATTTTGGCCCGTGAGTTCTGCAGCGACGCAGAAAAGGGTGTTTGAAGAAAGAGTGCGCAGGACAATCTCCACCATCTTTGCCGTGCGATAGGGAGCCTCTATCCACATTTGCGTTCTTCCGACACACTCCTTTTCGATCTGGCGCAGCGCCTGGCAAAGAGACGGTTCTTCTCTCGGCAGATATCCGTGGTAGGTAAAGCGCTCCCCCGAAAAACCGGAGAGTTGCAGAGCGAGCAAAAGAGAGCTGGTGCCACCAAGGGACCGCACAGAGATCCCCCTTTGACGTGCAAGAGAAACAAGATTTGCTCCGGGGTCGGAGACGCAAGGCAGTCCCCTATCAGAAATAAGCCCCCAGGCCTCTCCTTTTTCCATAGGGACAAGAAGAGAGGCGAGCTGGCCTGATGCAGTGTGTTCGTTTAAAGAAACAATAGGCAAGGCTCCCACCTCTTCTCTTGTGAGAAAATGGAAAAGAAAGCGGCGCGCCTCCTTCTCATTTTCTGCGATCAGCCCGGAAAGAGTACGAAGAGCGGCTCCCGTAGCAGCGGGAAGCAGAAGAGAATCTGCGGAAGGATCAAGGAGGTTGGGTAAGAGGAGAAGGCTCATTTTGAACAGGAAGCTCCAAAAAGGGTGAAAAGAGCCTCTTCATGCACTTGCCCTGTTCGCGCGAGAAGCTCAAGGTCAAAAAGCAGTTCCAGCCCCTTTTCAAAATAGGCAAGACCAAGGCGATGTGCCTGTTCTGCGCGTTTTTCAAGAAGGCGCGGCCAGAGCTTATTGGGAAGCCAGGGGCCCCATTCTGCAATGGGAAGTGAGGAGGCAATGAGAGAAAGGATCGTTTTTCCAAGAAGAAATTGACTGCGCAAGAGAGCGGCAAGCGCAGAAAAGGGAAAGGGAGCAGAGAGAATGATCCGCTTTTCCCACACCATCTCCTCGGCAAAGAAAAAAAGCGTGCGCTGCTCATTATCCACAACGATGCGCACAATATCCTCTCGCGTGACGCTTGATCTTTCTCCCACGTAACAGAGTACTTTTTCCCACTCGGAATCAAGAAAAGCGCTCTCCTTTCCGACCATTTCAAAAAGAAGCGGCCACACATCGGCAGCAACTTTCTTGCCCATTTGCGATGCTTTTTGCGCCATCTGATCGATCTGCCTCTTCTCTTTTTCCCATGGCTTTTCCTCGCGCATGTCCAAGAGGAGCCCGTTCTTTTCAAAAAGAGAAGCAAGCGGAGATGCACCTTCTGCCAGTCCTATGAGGAAGCCAAAGGCGGGGTTGCGCAGCCAATCGGCAAGAGCTGTTTTTGCAGAAATCTTTTCCATCCCCTCCACACAAACCACCGGCTCCTCTGCAAAAAGAGAAGGGGAGGCAAGCTGGGCAACGATTGTTTCTGCCGCCCCCTCTTCTGTCCCTTTTAAAAACTGATGCGGTTCGGGGAAGGCAGCGAGCAAACGGGCTGCAAAGCTGCGCCTCTCATAGGCATCCGGAACGATGAGCAAATTGGCGCGGCAGGGAGGTTGCGTCTCCAAATACTGCAAAAAGGCCGCTACGCTTTGTAACTTCATATCATATACAATCTACACCAGCATCGCGCATACGTTGAAGCGCAGACGCCTCCTGCCGGGGATCAATAGCACGGCAACAGTCTAAAAGAAGAGTCACCTTTAATCCAAGAGCTCTTGCATCAAGAACTGTGGCAAGAATGCAGTAGTCAGTCGCAAGGCCAACAATGTAGAGATGATCGAGATGGTGCAAAAGAAGGTAGGGCGCAAGTTCGGGATTGCCAAAAGCGCTGTAGCTGTCTTTATGGGGGTCTGCCCCCTTGTCAAAAACTTTTTCAAAACGGGAGGTGTCGAGGCCCTCTGCAAAAGCGCTCCCCCACTCATTCTGAATACAATGGTCAGGCCAGAGCGTCTGCCCCAAAAACTTCTCCCCCACTCTTTTCCCATGCGTACTCGCAAAACTCACGTGATGGGGAGGATGCCAGTCGCGCACGGCAAGAATGTGTCTAAAACGAGGTTGCAGCTTGTTAATCTTCTCCACAAGTTCACGGCTATGCGGAACAGGAAGCGCTCCTCCCTCAATAAAATCGTTCTGCACATCAGTGATGAAAAGTGCTGCATGAGATTTTTCTTTCATCTAGCCCCTTCTCAAGCCCCACAAAATAGGGATCAGGATTGATAAAACGTTTGCGACCCTCCGGGAGGCGCTCTAACTCTCTTTTTCCATAGCCTTGAATCTCAAGAATCGATGGCAAAGTATAAACAAGCTTTCCCCCGCGAAAGATCGGAACGAGGAGATCCTCACTTTGCAGTTTGCCGGAGAAGGAGCGTACATCGCGAGGATCCTGGATGCCGACGCTTTGCAGCGGGTCCGGAAGAGAAAAGAGTTCGTCGTAAATAGTATCTGCAAGGTAATGAGTTCCATCGAAGAAGCGGCGTACCTGAAGAATTCCCGGTGTCGTCGTTTTTGCCGCCTGATTAGAGAGTTTCATCTTGGGGACCCATTTGCCTTGAGCATCTTTGATGGCAGAGAGTTTGTAGACGCCGTCGAGGGCGGGCTGCTCTTTTCCTGTAACAAGGTGCGTACCGACACCCCATACATCGATCTTTGCCCCCTGCTGTTTCAAATCGCGAATGAGATACTCGTCGAGCTCTGAGGTCGCCATGATGGCGCTCTTTGTAAATCCGGCCCTGTCGAGAAGAGAGCGCACCTGAATGCTAAGCTGCGCAAGATCTCCCGAATCAAGACGCACCCCACCAAAGGAAAAGCGCGGGTCCTTTATCTTTTTGGCCACCTCGATCGCCAGTTTAGCTCCCCGCACAGTGTCATAAGTATCGATCAGAAAAAGGGAATCGCTCGGCATAAGAGTCGCAAATTCTTCAAACGCCTTCTCTTCATTCTCGAATGCCATGACCCAGCTATGCGCATGCGTCCCTTTAGAGGGAATTCCAAAAAGACGCGCTGCAAGGAGATTGGAGGTAGCGGTGCATCCTCCGATAAAGGCTGCCCTGCTGGCAGAGATCGCTCCATTGATCCCTTGCGCTCTGCGCATGCCAAACTCAACCACAGGATCCGGCGCTGCCGCCATGCAGATCCGCGCCGCTTTTGTCGCAATCAGTGTCTGAAAGTTCACAAGAGTCAGAAGGACGCTCTCTAAAAATTGCGCCTGCCAGAGAGGTCCGCGCACGCGCACAAAAGGGATATAGGGGAAAAGAAGACTTCCCTCGGGCGCTGCATCAATGTCGCAGGTAAAGGTAAAACTTTTGAGAAAGTGAAGAAACTCGGGAGGGAAGAGCGCTTCTGCAGTACTTGTCTTAAGAGAAGAGAGATAGTCCAAATCATCAGAAGAAAAGCGCCACTCTTCTACAAAGCGAATAAAGCTCTCAAGCCCCGCCATAAGGGCAAAGCCCCCCTTGAAGGGCCATTTGCGAAAGTGCATCTGGAAGACCGCTTCCCGGTCCGCAATCCCCTGCTTCCAATAGCCATAGGCCATTGTCATCTCATAAAGGTCTGTGAATAGGGCAAGACTCATCGGGCATACTTTCGAAGGACAAAAGGCAGGATTCCGCCATTTTTATAGTACTCTACCTCGTGCGGCGTTTCGATCGCAAGGCGAAGGCACACCTCTTTCTTTTCCTTCTCTTTTTGCACCTCTAGAATTACCTCTTGGCGTGGAGCAATTTTCTCCAGCCCGCGAAGAGCAAAAACTTCTGTCCCATCGATGCCCAATGTGTCGCAGTCCTCTCCTTCAAGAAAAGTAAGAGGCAAAAGCCCCATTCCAATCAAATTGCTTCGATGGATCCGCTCAAAGCTCTTTGCAATCACAGCGCACACTCCAAGAAGAGCAGCTCCCTTCGCCGCCCAATCGCGCGAGCTGCCCATGCCATAATCCTTCCCCGCAAAAACAAGTAAGGGAATACTCCGCTTTGCATAGAGCAAAGAGGCGTCGTAGACAGGAAGAAGCTCTCCTTCAGGAAAAACTCTGGTCCACCCCCCCTCTTTACCGCCCGCAAGCTTGTTGCGCACGCGCACATTGGCAAAGGTGCCGCGCACCATCACCTCATGATTGCCGCGCCTGCTGCCATAGCTGTTAAAATCGCTCTCTTTCACTCCTTCTTCAAGAAGATAGCGCCCCGCACAGGTCCCTTTTGAAAAAGCACCTGCGGGAGAAATATGGTCTGTCGTTACAGAATCTCCAAAAATCGCAAGAGCCCTTAGAGAAGAGAACTTTTTTTTCTCGGGAAGGGTAAGAGAAAAGTCTGCAAAGTAGGGCGGCTTGCGAATATAGGTGCTCTTTTCATCCCATTGATATTGCGCAGAGAACTCCTCTTCAATCTGATCCCAGGGGGAACTATCCTGCAGAACATTGGCATAGCGCTCTTCAAAAAGCTGCGACTCAAGGCCAATGCGCATCGTCTGCTCGATCTCTTCTCTGGAGGGCCAAATATCGCGCAAGAAAACAGGGGTCCCTTCTTTATCCAATCCAAGAGGCTCGGTTGTCAGGTCGATATTGACAGAACCTGCTATAGCATAGGCGACGACAAGCGGCGGCGACATAAGAAAGTTTGCCTTCACGGAGCCATGAACACGCGCTTCAAAGTTGCGATTGCCGCTCAACACACTTGCTGCAACGAGATCTTCTCTATGAATGGCAGAGTCGACCGCCTCATCAAGAGGCCCGCTATTGCCAATACAGGTGGTGCACCCATAAGCGACAAGCTGAAAGCCAAGCGCATCGAGGTAGGGCTGCAATCCCGCCCTTTTCAGATAATCGGTAACGACACGAGAGCCAGGAGCAAGGCTTGTCTTGACAAAAGAGCGCACCGAAAGGCCGCGCAATACCGCCTTCTTTGCCAAAAGGCCAGCGCCTATCATGACGCTTGGATTGCTTGTGTTGGTGCAGCTTGTAATCGCGGCGATCACAACAGAACCATGCCCCAGAGTCGTCGCTCGGATAAGCCTCTCGGGATAACCGGAGGAAGAAAGAGGCCTTGTATAGGGGCGATTGCCAGACATCTCCTCTTCGCTCCAAGTCGCCTGCAGGGACTCCGGCTCCTCCGACCCGCCAGAATCTGTAGCTGGCGTTTCGGCAAGAGAAATAAGCGCCTCTTTTTGGCATTCGCTCTCGCTTTTGCCATATCCACCCGCACTCACCTCGGCGCGGAGCAGGTCGCGAAAGCGTTTCTGCACAGAAGGAAGAGAAATACGATCCTGGGGGCGCTTGGGCCCTGCGACAGAAGGGACAACTTCCGAGAGATCCAACGAGAGAGTCTTCGCATAGTCGATCTCCCCCTTTTTCGGCATTCCGAAAAGCCCTTGCGCCCTCCAGTAGGCCTCAATGCGATCGATGAGGTCTGCAGGGCGACTCGTCAGATGCAAATAGGCAATTGTCTTCTCATCGACAGGGAAATAGCCCATTGTGGCGCCATATTCAGGGGCCATATTGGCAATCGTAGCGCGATCCGCAACAGAGAGCGAGTGGGCTCCCTCACCAAAAAACTCGATGAGCTTACCCACCACCTTCTCTTTGCGCAAAATCTCTGTCACAAAAAGAGTAAGATCAGTCGCTGTCACCCCTTCTCGAAGAGAGCCCTCCAGATGAAACCCTATCACCTCCGGGATCTCAAGAGAGATGGGTTGCCCCAGCATCGCCGCCTCTGCCTCAATCCCTCCGACCCCCCATCCCAAAACGCCGAGGCCATTGATCATGGTCGTATGCGAATCTGTCCCCACTACGCTGTCAAAAAAGAGAACCCCCTCCTTTTCCATGACAACAGGCGCGATCTTCTCCAAATGCACCTGATGCACAATGCCAATGCCGGGAGGAACAACGCTGAAGGTGCGAAAGGCCTTTTGTCCCCACTTGAGAAAAGCATAGCGCTCGCGATTGCGCTTAAACTCGCAGTCGAGATTGAAGGCAAAAGCGCTCTCTGTCCCTGCGCGATCCACCTGAACAGAGTGGTCGATGACAAGATCGACGGGCACAATAGGCTCAATGCGCTGCGGATCAAAACCCTTTTCTTTCATCGCATCGCGCATCGCTGCAAGATCGACGAGCAGAGGCACTCCTGTAAAGTCCTGTAGAAGAACGCGCGCTACGCAAAAAGGAATATCAGCGCCGGAGGTGCGGTTTGCAAGAGAAAGAATGCTCTTTTCATCAGAGGAGCGCAAAAGAGACTCAAGGAGGATGCGAAGCGAAACAGGAAGTCTTTCAATAGGGAGCCGCAGTTCCTGCGCGAGTTTGGGGAGCGAATAGTAGCACCAGGAAGAGAGCGACTGAAGAGTGTTGAAGGGGTTGGGTAAAGGCATATTTTATGGCTTTTACCATAAACCGAGTAATTTCCACCAAACAGCGCCAATGCCAAGCCAGATTGCGATGTTGAGAAGGCCGATGAGAGCGCCTATCTTCCACCATTCGCGCACAGTGACAAAGCCCGTGCCGAAGAGAATGGGCGCAGGACCCGAGCCATAGTGCGTCAGCCCACCAAAGAGATTGCTGAGGAATCCAAGCGAAAGGGCAGCGAGCATGGGCGGCGTCCCCACAGAGATGGCAACGATGAGAAAAGGGACAAAGAGCGCTGTAATGTGCGCTACATTGCTTGCAAAGAAGTAGTGCGCATAAAAATAGACTAAAGAGAGCACAAGGAAGCTCGCAATCCAGTGAGGCCCCGTCAGCGAAGAGGCGATCTGATCGCTGAACCAGTGCGTAAATCCAAATTCCGTCAAATAGCGCGGCAGAGTAATGAGGATGGCAAACCAGACAAAAGTATCCCAGGCATTCCCCTCCTGCAGAATCTCCTTCCAGCGCAAAACCCCAGTAGAAAGCAGGAGAACAACGCCGATAAGAGCCGTAACCGTCGCCGAACAGCCAATCAAATGGCCAAATATCCAAAGAAGAATCATCAGCAGGAAAATCAAAAGAAGAATTTTTTCCTGCAGAGTGAGCGGGCCCATCTTGCGCAAAGCCTCCTTTGCCATCTCACGGGCATGAGGCGTTTTGCGAATCACGGGGCGCACGAGGCGATAGATAAGCCAGGGAGCAATCGCCAGGCTGAGAAGGCCCGGCACGAGAGCCGCAAGCGCCCAACCACCCCACATGATGGTAGCACCATGCTGTTTGGCGTAGAGGGCGATTAAAGGATTGCCCGCCATTGCCGTGAGAAACATCGCACTTGTGATCGCCATTCCCTGAAAGGCGCTCAGTGTCAGAAAAGCACCCACGCGCGGATCGTGTGAGGCGCCTGTAAAAATTGTCGTTAAGGACTGAAGAAGCGGATAGATGACACCGCCACCTCTTGCCGCAAGACTTGGGATGATCGGAGCGATTAAAAGATCTGTTGCGACAAGACCATAACCCAGCCCCAAGGTCTCCTTCCCGATCCGACTCATCAGAGAATAGGCAATCCGCTCTCCCAACCCCGATTGAATAAAGGCGCGCGAGATAAAGAAAGCAAAGACGACAAGCCAGACAATTTCATTGCTGAAGCCGCTGAAGGCCTGCTCGAAAGAAAGCAGTCCCGTAATCACAGCAAGGGTGAGGCCAAAAAGAGCGATCACCCCCATAGGGAAGGGGCGCAGAATAATACCGAGGATCGTCGCGACAAAAAGAGCAAAGAGATGCCACGCGTCGCGAAGCAGACCCTCTGGCGCAGGAAGAAACCAGAGCAGAAGACCTAAAATAAATGGAAGGGCAAACGAGATCGCCTTTTTCAGATTCATAAAGAAAAAGGTGCATGGTAGTTATTTTTTTTGCCAGACAGATTTTTTTAAGAATCCTATCAATTTTACTTTTAGACGGTTAACAGTAGTTGCATTGAATAGGGGGACTCTTGCACTTTAATCGTCTTCTGTTATCATGTCTGCTTGGTAATAACGAGGGAAATTTCTCTATGTCACAAACAACGGTAGCTCCGGCTCCTTTTGGGAAGATCAGATCAATGTTGTGGCCAATTCATGGCTTTGAACTGAAAAAATTTCTTCCTATGTTCTTTCTTTTTTTCTTTATTAACTTCAACTACACAATTCTGCGCGATACAAAAGATACTTTGATCGTTACGGCGACCGGCGCAGAGACAATCCCCTTTCTCAAATTGTGGGGAGTGATTCCTTTTGCAATTCTTTTCATGGTTGTCTTTACAAAACTTGCCAATGTTGTGAAGAGAGAAAATCTTTTTATGGGGACGATCGCCTTTTTTGCGGTCTTCTTTGGCCTCTTTGTTACACTGCTCTATCCCAACCGCGAACTACTCTCTCCGGTAGCTCTCACTAACTGGATGTCAGCAACTCTCCCGCAGGGACTTGCAGGGCTTGTCGGAATGCTGCGCAGCTGGCCTGCCTCCCTTTTCTATATCATGGCGGAACTGTGGGGCTCTGTGGCTCTTTCTCTTCTCTTCTGGAGTTTTGTCAACCAGATCACGAAAGTATCCGAATCAAAGCGTTTCTACGCTCTTCTCGGCCTTGGAGCAAACATTGCGATGCTTCCTGCCGGTATGCTCATTCAAAAATTGACTGATCTTCGCGCAATTCTTCCTGCTGGCGTTGACGCATGGCAAACAATTCTTTTCTACACGATCGGAGCGGTGGTTGTAGCCTGCGGTGCGACAATTGTTCTCTACTACTGGATGAACAAAGAAGTACTTACCGATCCAAGATTCTATGACCCAAGCGAAGTGAAGAAAGAGAAGAAATCAAAGCCGAAGATGTCTGTCAAAGAAAGTTTTCTCTACCTCCTCCGCTCCCCTTATCTTGGCTGCATCACACTTCTTGTGATTGGCTATGGAATGTCGATCAACCTCGTCGAAGTGACCTGGAAGAGCCAGCTCAAGCTGCAGTATCCAGATCCTAACGACTACCAGCGCTTCATGGGCGGGTTCTCGATTCTGACAGGACTGACCACCATCGGCATGATGCTTCTTGGAAGCAACATCATCCGCCGCTTTGGCTGGCGCACGGGCGCTCTCTTTACACCGATCGTCCTTGCGATTACGGGGCTCCTGTTCTTTACCTTCGTGATGTTCCGCGATCAATTGACCGGGTTCATTGCGATGTTTGGAACAACGCCTCTGATGCTTGCTGTTGCACTTGGAATGGCGCAAAACATCCTCTCCAAGTCAACGAAGTACTCAATGTTTGATCCTACGAAAGAGATGGCCTACATCCCTCTTGATTCTGAAGTGAAGCTCAAAGGGAAGGCAGCGATCGACGTTGTAGGAGCACGCCTTGGTAAATCTGGCGGAGCTGCCGTACAGCAGATTCTCTTCATTGTCTTCAATGCGACAAGCGTGATTCAGGTAGCTCCTTATAACATGGCGATTTTCGTCGCGATTCTTACAGCCTGGATCGTGGGTGCACTTGCTCTGAACAAGCGCTTCCTCGCTCTCTCTGAACAAAGAGAAAAGGAAACAGCAGCAGAGCTGGAAGCAGCTCCTGCAGTATCTTCTCCACAGCTGGCGACAGCTTCTGTAGAAGGTGTTCGAAAGTAACCTGTTACTCTAAGAGCTTTTGCTGAAAAAGAGGCCCTTGCAATAAGGGCCTTTTTTTTTTATATTAGATGTCTGAACCTATCCCAGTAATGAGGCTTCGTCGATCTTCGGGATTATTTTGGCCGAATTTCGCTTCTTTTTTGGGGGGCTGTATACGAAGTTTGATACAGTCCCCTAAAAAAGAAGCAAAATTCGGCTCAAAAGAACCCGAAAATCGACAGAAGCTCATTACTGGGATAGGTTCCTCACATGACCTCCTACAATCGCGAAAAGATTCGCAACTTTTCTATCATTGCGCACATCGATCATGGCAAATCGACCCTGGCAGATCGGCTTCTCGAACTCACACATACAGTGGAGACAAGAGAGATGCAGGAGCAGTTCCTCGACAGCATGGAACTCGAGCGGGAGCGCGGAATTACGATCAAAGCGCGTCCTGTTTCGATGCAGCATGGAGAGTATCAGCTCAATCTTATTGACACTCCGGGACACGTGGATTTCGCCTATGAGGTCTCCAGATCTCTTGCCGCCTGTGAAGGGGCTCTTCTTGTTGTTGACGCCGTGCAGGGGGTGCAAGCTCAGACTCTTGCCAATGTTCATCTCGCTCTCATGCGCAATTTGGAGATCCTCATTGTCATCAACAAAATCGACCTGCCTGCTGCGGATCCCGAAGGTGTCAAAGAGCAGATTGAAAGAGTCATCGGTCTTGATGCTTCTGATGCGATCTCTATTTCGGCAAAAAGAGGACTTGGGGTTGAAGCACTTCTTGCTGCGATTCTCGCCCGTCTTCCCGCTCCGGCGCCTGCACCTGATGAGAAGCTTCGCGCACTTGTCTTTGATTCTCACTATGACTCCTTCCGCGGTGTCATGGTCTACGTTCGCCTGGTCAGCGGTGAGCTTGCAAAGGGCGATGAGATTCGCTTCATGGCGACAGGGCAATCTTTCCTTGTGCAAGAGGTAGGAAAATTTACTCCTCATGAGACACCGGTATCTCTTTTGCGGCCTGGGGAAGTGGGCTATTTTGTGGCGCATATCAAGGAGACAAGTGATGTCAAAATTGGCGACACCGTCACCCTTCATAAAGAAGCAGCGCCGCATCCTCTGCCTGGCTTTCAGATCATCGCTCCCGTAGTTTTTGCAGGAATCTATCCGATCGACAGCTCCGATTTTACGGCTCTGCGCGATGCGCTTGCCAAATTGCGACTCAATGACTCTGCCCTCCATGTCGAGCAGGAGAGCAGCCTTGCCCTTGGCTTTGGATTTCGCTGTGGATTTTTAGGACTGCTTCATTTGGAAATTGTCGTAGAGCGCCTCACGCGAGAGTTTTTGCTCGATATCATTACGACAGCGCCCAGCGTGATCTATCGCTGCACACTCCAGAATGGGGAGCGCCTGGAGGTAGATAATCCCGTGCGCTATCCCGATCCTGCACATCTGGATACTGTCGAAGAGCCATGGGTAACAATGCGCATCATGACTCCCTCTGAATATCTGGGGGCCATCATGAATCTATGTCAGGAAAAACGCGGCTCTCTGGACAAGACAGAGACACTCAGCTCCTCGGCCCTCCTGCTCACCTATCGCCTTCCGATGAATGAGATGATCACCGACTTCAATGACAAGCTTAAATCAGTAACGCGCGGCTATGGTTCGTTTGACTATGAATTCTCTGGCCACGCCCCCAGCGATATTGTGAAGCTTGAAATTCGCGTTAATGAAGAGCCTGTCGATGCTTTCTCCTGCCTTGTGCATCGCACGAAAGCGGAGGCAAAGGGAAGAGCCATTTGCGCCAAACTCAAGGAAGTGATTCCACAACAGCTCTTCAAAGTCCCCATTCAGGCAGCTATCGGCGGGAAAATCATCGCTCGCGAAACGATCAGCGCTCTTACCAAAAACGTGACTGCCAAATGCTATGGAGGCGACATCACGCGCAAACGCAAGCTCTGGGAAAAGCAGAAAGAGGGCAAGAAGCGAATGAAAGAGATCGGGAAAGTGAATATCCCTCAAAGCGCCTTCATGGAAGTTCTGAAGAGTTAAGGTTATATCTCAAAAAAGTCGTTATATCGGTACTTTTCCGCATCTTCCGGCGATGGCTGGAACCCGGGAGCAAGGACAGCGCTATTGTATTGGAACCGCTCAAGCGTAGCGTAAAGTTTTCTGCCATCATGAGGCATAAAGATCCCATAGAGCGCGGCAAGTTCCAATCCAAGCAGAGTGGCAGGGGCAAAAAAGAGATCGCATAGGAGAGCAAATCCCGCCTTTTTGGCACTTTCCTTACTCACAAATCCGAAAAGAAACCCCGCAATAAACGCAACTTCAACCGCTATCTTGACCACCGCTGCTATAGCATGAAAAAAGGGGGTTCCGAGTGCAAGCAAAAAACACTTACCTCGCAAAACTGTTGCACTTTGATTGAGATAGCGGCGGTTCGCACCTATCTCCTTAATATACATGGGAATGTTACTATCGGGATAGGCAGGAAAGGATTGAGTCTCCCACTCATTAATAATATCAAAATCTTTATGATTAACGTTACTTAAACCAAATGTCATAAATCAACCGTTAATGTATTATAGCATACTATGTTAATTATGTTAACTATCAAACAAAGTGTTTAAAATGCATTTTGCATTTCAATATTCCCATGAAAAAGATGGCGAAATGCACTCGGCTGGAAGCAAGGCGCAAGACAGTCGCCACCATAGAGAACGCGCTCAAGCGTAGCGTAGAGCTTTCTGCCATCGTGAGGCATGAAGAGGCCATAATATTGCAGCAAGTTCCAACCCAACGATAACAAATGGAGCAAGAAGAGCCCTGAGAGCTACTACCTCAAGAGGAATTGCAGCGGGCTCTTTCGAAAAAATACGCTCCGCAATACTCGTAACAAGAAAAGCCAAAGTCATGCAAGGCTGGATGATTGGACTCCCGAGTGTCAGAAGGAAACATTTATATCGTATGATCCCAGAAGATTCATTCAAATAAGGGAATCATGTACTTAAATCTTTAATATACATTGGAACACCATTATCGAATTTTAAACCACCATCGTCAACTTTCCACTGATTAACAATAATAAAAATCCTTCAAAGATACATCATTCATACTATCCACAAAAAAATTAACCTGCATTAATTGTATTGCCAAACTAGATAAAAAGTCAAACGTCGCACTTTTTCTAAATAAAAAAAACCTGGCGCAATTTAGAAAAATCGAATATACTCTCTTTTTTTGTCATGAGGTAAGACTACTATGCAATGCAACAAAGAGAGTCGTGTGATTTCCGAGTATAGCGGGCAGCTGCGCTCTCTTTTGCTGTTTGGTCCTCCTGGATCTGGCAAGGGAACTCTCGGTAAATTTTTGAGCAGCGCTGGAAATCACTTTCATCTCTCCTCCGGGGATATTTTTCGCGGACTCTCCCCTGAATCGCCTGCTGGCAAGCTTTATCATCTCTATGCGGGGCGCGGGCTTTTGGTGCCGGATGAGGTGACTGTTGAAATTTGGCGCCACTATGTGCACGGGTTGATGGCGACAAATCGCTATTTTCCGGAAAGACAACTGTTACTTCTGGATGGAATTCCCCGAACAGTTTGCCAGGCGCGTCTTCTCGAAGCACACATTTGCGTAGAGCGTCTGATCGTTTTGGAAGTTCCAAAACCGGCCATTCTTCTCGAACGGCTTCGAAGAAGGGCTCTGATTGAAAAAAGACATGATGATATGGATGAGGGGATTCTGCGGGCGCGAATGGAAGTTTATCAGCAGGAGACGACTCCGCTGCTCTCCCACTATCCCTCTGCTCTTATTTCACGATTTGACGCGACGCAGACGCCACTTGAGGTTCTGCGCGATGTTCTCAAAGAACTCTGTCCTCTCTTAACTTGAAGAGATGTTCACACCCCAGAACGGGGTGTGAACTGTTTCTGACTTCAATTAGGAAGAGGGTTTTTGTCGTTTTCTCTGTTCTGGATTTTCCTGGGAAGGTTTATTCTGTGAAAAACCCTCTTTTTGTTGCGATTTTGGCGCTTTAAAGAGGATCTTGTTCTTTGGAGCAATCGTCTCCAAAAGAGCATTGAAGTTAGCATGGTGCTTATAGACATGATTTTTCAGATCAGGCTGATCTTGCAAAATCGTCCATCCCCATTTTGAAGCGCAAATCTGGTACTGCTGAGGACGGTTATTCTCCCCAATGATTGTCAAAAGGTAAGTAATGACAAGCGCATTGTTCGTTCGGGAAAGAGACTGGGCTACATTCTCCAAAGAGGGATCCGCCTCTGTGATCATGTAAGTTCCCGGCTTTTGCCCTTGTAAAACACGCTCTGCCTCCTGACGATTCATCACAGGGCCTACATGAGGAAGACTCGCCCTTGCGTGCGTGTCAATCATCTCATCGATTGCCTGTAATGTTTCCGTTGCCACTTCTGCAGCAACAGCATCCACTTCAGAAAGATTAAAGGGACGACCTTCCTTACCTGCAAGATAGCAGTGAGGCACTCCCTGTCCTTTTATTTTCAACTGTACAGGGATCCAATTAGCTCCCTTTGCTGCTTGACGAGTTGCAGCATTGGCAGGCTCGATCTCCCCAGTTGATGAATTGAACATAAGAGAACCCAGTTGCTGCGTTAGCCATAATTTCTGGCATTGCACAACGTTACGAAATACCCGTTCTTTCATAATCCCCCCTTACTTGCTTAATTGAGCCATAATCGCAGATGCGCGTGCACCTCTACGACGTTTTGCTACTTTTTTCTTGGCTACAGTTTTTTTTCTGGCAGCAACGCGACGCTTAGGCGCAGCTCTCTTCTTCGCCTTACGAGCAGGACGACGTGCTACTTTTTTTGCTTTTTTTCGTTTTATTGCCATGATACTCCTCCATTGGTAAAGGCCGAGAGTCGAACCGATTTTATCTCCGATCCCTTGCAGAAGTCCCCGCACTCTCATACATTCCTCCACTAACTTCAATATATAAATTTACACAAATAATTTCAATAGCTTACGATTTATTACTAATTAATATACTTCGAAATTATATTCTATTATCACTGATAGCAAGACGGATGCGCTTCATTTCAGCGATCATGAAATAGAGGTTATGGAGAGTTGCAAGGCTATAGGCGATGAGCTCTTTTGCCTTGAAAAGATGGTGAAGATAGGCGCGAGAAAAGCGCAAGCAGGTAGGGCAGGAGCATTCCTGACAGATAGGAATTGTGGAAGCTTGATGCTCTTTTTTGTCGATTTTAAGAGGTCCCTGCTCCGTCAGCAGAAGGCCGTGACGCGCTGCGCGTGTTGGATAGGAGCTATCAAAGGTATCTATGCCAAGGGGAATAGAGCGGTGAAGAGAGGGAAGATCTCCGATGCCGAGGAGGTGATTTGGTTTTTCTTTGGGCAGTTGAGGAAGAAGCTGCGTGAGCATTCCTGCCATTTCGGAAAGATCTTTTCCCAGAGACCCGCCGATAGCAAAACCATCGAAGGGCAACCCTGTCAAAAAGCTGGCGCTCTCCCTGCGCAGCTCTTCGTTTACTCCTCCATGCAGGACAGCATAAAGAGCCTGCCCTCTTGGGTTCTTAAGATGGCGGGAAAGAGAGCGCTCTTCCCAACGATGGGTGCGCGCAAGAGAGCTTCGCAGGGCTCTTTCATCCACCTGATAGGGAAGCAGTTCATCGAAAGCGACAATGATATCAGCGCCAAAAGCCTTTTGGGCATCGATAGAGCTTTCCGGCGTGAGAAGAATTTTTCTGCCATCTCGATAGGAGCGAAAAAGAACCCCCTCCTCATCGATCTTAAGCACACTCCCCTCCCCCTTTTTTGCTCTGCGACTCTTGAGCTCATCTGCCACTTCACCACCTGCAAGAGAAAAGACCTGAAATCCTCCCGAATCGGTGATGATAGGCCCCCTGCGACCGATAAAGGAGTGAAGCCCCCCCGCCTGTTCAACGATATCTGGACCTGGCTGAAGGAGAAGATGATAGGTGTTGCAAAACATGAGCTGCACCCCCAGATCATCAGCCAAAGAGTTGTCTACGGCTTTGAGCGTTCCATGCGTTCCTACTGCAACGAAGTTGGGCGTTTCGATAACGCCATGCGCTGTGGTAATGCGCCCAAGGCGCGCGCGAGACTTCGTCGACTGATGAAGAACTTCAAACTGAAAGGTCATACTTTCCATTTATCCATCGGCGCGAGAGGGCAGCAAAAGAGGCCCCGCAAGCAAGTACAAGGCATTTGATGCCAAAACTTGTAACAATGATGGGGAGAAGAGGTGAGATTAGCCCGTAAAGAGCAGCAAAGGAGAAGAGCAGCGTATCGAGTCCTTGCGCGACAAAGAGAGAAAGAAAGAGGCGCAAGGGATACCAACTCTTTGAGAGGGCGCCATAGATCCAAATCTCCACTCTTTGTGCTATGAAAAAGACCACAAGCGATGAGAGCACAATGCGCGGCGTGGAGGAAAAGAGAATCTCGAAGGCAGGGTGCGCTCGGTCGGCAGCAGCAGGAAGAGTGCAAAGCTGGATCTTGGCAGCGAGTGTAAAAAAGAGTAGAGCCCCAAAAATGGCTTTGACAGTCTCCTTTGCCGATTTTTCCCCAAAATATTCCTGAATCAAAGTAATCCCGAGAAGGGTTCCAAGAGCAAAAGGATCGGAAGAGGTAAGCGTAAGGCCAAAAAGATCGATCTGCTTCATAAGGAAGAGATTAGCTAAAAGAGCCTGAACAGCCGTGAGCGCGACAAGCGGCGCCTTTCCCCAGCGAAGAACGATCAGGAGAGAAAGGGGGCAGAGAATAATTTGAAGAAAGAAAAGGGCCTCATTCATAGAAGAGGGATAGCTCCACCCGTTCTTACTTCTCCGACAAGAGTTTGATGGCTATAGCCGTGGACCGTCACCTGCTGCAACGTGCCGATCATCGCCTCAGTGCCCTTGAAAATCACCTTTTTCCAGCAGCGCGTACGGCCCTTAAGATGCTCGCCATCGCGGTTGAAGCGCTCCACAAGAACCTCCACCGTCTGTCCAAGCATCTGCTTTCTTTCCTCTTGTGAAATCTCTTCCTGGATCTCCAGGAGCTTTTGTAACCTGGCGCTCTTTACCTCTTCAGGAATGTCATCATTCCATCGCATGGCGGGAGTTCCCTTTCTCGGACTATAGGCAAAAAGGAAGGCGACAGAATAGCGAATCTGACGCAGTGCTTCACAAGTTTCCTCAAATTCTGCCTCTGTTTCTGTAGGGAAGCCAACGATAATATCCGTGCCCAAAGAGACATTGGGAACGATTTCTCGAAGCAGCGCTACCTTTTCCAAATAGATCTCTTTAGTATAAATGCGATGCATCTTTTTCAGGATGCGATTGGAGCCTGCCTGAATAGGAAAATGGACAAACTCGCAAAGGGTCCTCAAATCGCGAATCGCCTCCATCAACTCCCGCGTAATATCTACAGGGTGCGAAGTCATGAAACGCACTCTCTCCAACCCTGAGATCTGGTCCAGACGGTAGAGAAGATCGTGGAAAAGAGCACTCCATTCAGGGCGATCCTTTCCATAGCTATTCACATTTTGTCCAAGGAGAGTGATCTCTTTGTATCCCTTATCGACAAGGTTGCGGCACTCCTCCACAATGCTCTCCGGCGGGCGAGAGACCTCTTCCCCTCGCGTGTAAGGAACAACGCAATAGGTACAATATTTGTCACAACCGCGGATAATAGAGACAGATGCCTTCACCTGATCCTCTCTTTTAGCCCCGAGATAGTCGAGATTTTCCACAAAGCGATCTTCTGTCCGGAGCACCTGGCGCTGACTATAGAGTACCTCGTCGATCACCGTCCCAAGCTCCGCCAGGTTATTGGTCCCAAGAACAAAATCAAGATGGGGAAACTTGCGAAAGAGCGCCTCTTTCTTCGCCATTGCCATACATCCTGCCACTCCAATCAGAGTCTGTCTCTTTGCTCCCCTTCCCATCCGCCCCAGTTTCCCCATCACCTTGCGCTCTGCAAGGTCCCGGATAGAGCAGGTGTTAAAAATAAGCAGATCGCACTCCTCTTCACTTGCAGCAAGTGTCATGCCTCTTTTTTCCAGCTGCCCAGCCATGATCTCAGTATCGAGCTCATTCATCTGGCAACCGTAGGTGCGAATAAAATAGGTCTTTGGGTCTTTCATATGAAAAAAGGAGCACTAATGGTAGCTCCGTTACTTTTTAGAGTCAAGGTTACAGAAAGTTAAAACGACACAACCGACTCGAAACCAATAAGAAATGAAATTATTTGCGCAAAACATTATTTTTATGCAATTAAAAAGGTATATGTGCCGTTTCGCTTCATGGTTCAAAAAACTCAGAATCAGACGAATTATCGGGATCGCATTCATCACGATAGGAAGCCTCCTGATTTCCTTCGTAAATCGCTCAACCCATAAAGTGGAAAAAGCAAAGAAGACTATCGATTATTTGGGTGATTTCTTCACGAATGATACGGGCATTTGGAACCCGGTCGTTGAGTTCTTTGGCGGGCAGGTGCGCCAGCAGGTCTCAAAATATGACACAACTCTCACAATGCTGCTTGTCCTTGGCATTGCTCTGATCGTCGTGGGCCTGATTACCGTTTTCTGGCCAGGTAAAAAATCCTCTTGACAATAGACATAATAGACCTCTTGCGTAACTGAGGTCTAATGTAATCGCGCCTTCTTAAGGAGGAAAGCGTGATCACATTATGTCTAATCTGAAATGACGCGATTGAGAGGATTTTTTACAAAGACAACCAAAAGAATTGACTCAATTCCCTCAATCCTGTCATCATATCAATATAGGTTGAGGCAATTGAGATGATCTACTATTCCCAACAGGAATCTCCCACTCTTGAGTGGAAAAGAGAGGTTCCAACAAAACAGCAAATTATCAAAACGATGATTGGCTTTTGCAACATGCATGGTGGGAAGCTGATCATCGGCGTGGACAATCAAGGGATCGTAGTCGGCATAGACGAATCCAAAATAGCCGAACTCATCGAAGATCTCCATCGCTCCATTTATGCAAGCTGTACTCCTCCAATTTTACCCTCCCTATCCGTACAAAGAGTAGGCGACAAAGCGATTCTTCTGATCGAAGTTTCAGAAGGGATGCTAAAGCCCTATTTTCTCTCTTCTTTGGGCAGGGAAGAAGGGACCTACATTCGCGTAGGCACGCAAACAGTCAAGGCTACTCCTGGTATGTTGCAGGAACTCTCTTGGCAAAGCACGGGAAAATATATCGATCAGATGCCGATCCATCCTGCAACTTGCGATGACCTTGCGATGAGATCGATTGAGAGCGTTTTTCAGAGAAAAAGAGCTCATGTCACCCCCTCGGAAATGCAAGAACTCATCCTTCACTATCAAATCGTTACAAACGAATATGGCCGCCTTTATCCAACACTGGGGGGAATTTTACTTTTCGGGAAAAATCCGCAAAAATTCCTGCCAGAATCAATGATCATCTGCACTCATTTTTCCGGAACAGCCGGCAGAGAAGTGATAGCCACTCGAGATTGCGAGGGAACTCTTTTGCAACAATACAACGACTGCATAACCTTTATCGCAAGCAGACTCAACAAACAATTTCAAATCTCAGGTACAGATAAAAGGAAAGAGACCTTAGAAATTCCGGAAGAAGCCATCCGGGAGATCGTGGTAAATGCCCTTGTGCATAGGAATTACCTCATCCCGGGCCCCACTAAAATCGCGATCTACGATGATCGTTTGGAAGTATTTAGTCCCGGCAACTTTCCTGGTCCGATTCAAATTGATCATCTTTCTCTCGGCGTTAGTTACATTCGCAATATGATCATAGCTCGCATCTTCCGGGAAATCGGCCTTGCAGAAAAACTGGGCTCCGGTTTTTTAACTCTTTTCTCTTCCTACGAAACCTACAATCTTCCCACTCCTACTGTTGTAGAGGGAACAGGATTTGTTAAGTGCATTCTCCCCCGCTATCAGATCACTACAAATTTTGTTTCCAAACATCCACTTGCCCAATTGTTCTGTAAAAAAAGGGAGATCAGCGTTCTGGATGTAATGAAATACCTTGAAGTATCCAGAGCAACCGCCAATAGAGAACTCAGAAAATGGCTCGACCAGGGACTCATCGAAAAAATAGGCAAGGGTCCTCGCTCCCGTTATACCCAAAATGACTAAGAATTGGCATTCTGACCGCGTGAAAGCGCCAAAAATCGATCGTCAGGAAGGGGGTTGTATTTCCTAATACCACCCCCTTCCTGACGATCGATGATAATATCTCCTTCTAAAGGATCCATCATAGAATAATCCGACATTTTAAGTAAAAAAAAAATTTAACAGGTAAGTTGCTTGCAATAAGTTAGTTACACGGAACGCCGGAAATCTCTGGCGGATGTTAGACTGATCTTGCGCCGAAGCGATGCAAAATCAAAAATCTGAATGTCAAGCCTCCAGAAGCTTCAAAAACTCCTCCTCAGAGAGGAGCGGAATATGAAACTCTTTTGCTTTCTGCAGCTTTGAACCCGGTTCTTTTCCAATCACAAGATAGGAAGTTTTACGTGTTACGGAAGTAGCCACAGAGCCTCCGCGGGCAACAATTTTTTCTGTCGCCTCTTCACGGGTAAAGTGCACAAGCGTTCCGGTAAGAACAAAGATCTTGTGCATCAGGGAGCCTCCCCTCTTTTCTCCGCTTTTTGGCTCCATACCAAGATGCAGAAGTTTTTTGATCTCTTCTCGATTGTGCGCACTCTGAAACCAGGAGGCAATCTCTGCCGCGCTCTTCTCTCCAATGCCAGGCACAAGAAGCAGCTCCCTCTCACTCATCTCCATCAGTTTCTGTAACGTGCCCGCCTCTTCTGCAAGCCGTTGCGCAGTCTCCACTCCCACAGAGGGAATACCCAATCCCACAAGAAAGCGGTAGAGAGGCACATGCAGGGAGTCGCGAAGACTTGTCAGGAGATTCTGGATCGATTTTTTCTGAAAATGAGGGATCTCCTGCAAGGCTGCCTCATCGAGAAGATAGAGATCGGAGAGCCTGCTGACAATCCCTCTTGTCACAAGCTCTTCAATCACTTTAGAGCCAAGATGAGTAATGTCAAGCGCTCCGCGTCCAGCAAAATGCTCCAGCTGGCGAAGCAGCTGCCCCTTACAGTGAGGATTGGGACAGCGCACAGCGACCTCCCCCTCATGGAACACTACCTTTGTTTCGCAGATGGGACAGTGCAAAGGCATGTGCCAGCGCTTTGCTCCTGCAGGGCGATGTTTCAGATCGACTCCCACTATTTTGGGGATCACATCGCCGCCCTTCTCCAGGATAACAGTATCGCCAATGCGAATATCCTTGCGAGCCACCTCTTCCTGATTATGCAGCGTCGCCCGCGCAATAGTGCTCCCCGCAAGAAGAACGGGTTCCAGCTCTGCCACAGGCGTAAGAACCCCAGTTCTGCCCACCTGAACAGTAATATCCAAAAGATGCGTGGTTGCCTGCTCGGGAGCAAATTTATAGGCAGTCGCAAAGCGAGGCACCTTGCCAGTTGCGCCCAAACGGGAATGATCCCTTAACGAATTGACCTTCACAACGATGCCGTCGATCTCAAAAGGCAGCTGGAGGCGCTTTTTGTGAATTCTCTCCGCATACTGGACAATGTCATCAAAAGTGTGACAAAGAGCAAAGTACTCCTCCCCTAAAGTAGGAAGGCCCCAATGCCTCAGTTGTGCCTGAAGCTCTTTCTGGGTTTCAACAGGCGATTGCCCCTCACCAACACCGTAACAGACAAGATGCAGTTTTCTTCTGGCAACTTCCTTTGCATCCAGAAGTTTTAAGGAGCCGGCTGCGGCATTGCGCGGATTGGCAAAGGGCTCGAGGCCCGCCTCTTCGCGAGCCTGATTGAGGGAGTGGAAGGTGGCAAGAGGAAGATAGATCTCCCCGCGGATCTCTATCTGATCGGGGATATGACCATCTTTCATCTGCAGAGGAACTGAAGCAATCGTTTTTATAGCAGCCGTCACATCGTCGCCCACTCTTCCATTGCCTCGCGTCACCGCATGCACCAGTTTCCCCTTCTCATAGCGCAGCGAAAGAGCCGCTCCATCCATCTTCAGCTCAGTGCAGAAGGCGACATTGCTCTTGCCAAGAAGTTTGTGCACGCGCTGCACAAATTCCTTCAACTCATCAAAAGAGTAGGTGTTGCTCAAGGAGAGCATGGGAGACAGGTGCTCTCTTTGGACAAAACCCGGTGAGGGGTGCTCTGTTAAACGCTGCGAAGGGGAATCAGGAGAGACTTCTTGCGGATGCGCTTTCTCATAATCCAAAAGCCTGTGCATCTTCCGGTCATATTCATAATCGGAGATGAGGGGCTTTGCCTCGTCGTAGTAGCGTGTATCGTGGAGCAGGAGTTCCTGAACAAGTTCCAGGTACTCTTTGTGAGTCATCAAAAATGAACCTCAAAGATACAGGTGGCAAGAGGAGGAAGCGTGAGGCGAAAACCCTCTTTTTCTATCGCAATCTCTCTATTGAGAACACCCGATCCTCCATATTCTACCGCATCGCTATTGAATCTCTCCACAATTTGTTTCAGCGGCAGCCCGATCCAATAGTTGTGCTCCACTTCCGGCGTGAAATGGTGGATGCAGAGAAGGTGGGATTCCGTGCCATGGCGCATGTAGGAGATAACACTGTGGTCTGCATCGGAGAAATCGACCCATTCATAACCTTTCCAGCTAAAATCTTCTTCCCACAGAGCGCGTTCCTCCTTTACAAACTGATTCAGCTCGCGCACCATGCGATGCATCCCCTCATGGAGCGGATAGGCAAGAAGATGCCAGTGAATCTGTCCCGCTGAATTCCACTCATCCCACTGCCCCAGCTCCCCCCCCATAAAGAGAAGCTTTTTGCCGGGGTGACACATCTGATAGCTGTAAAGAAGGCGGAGGTTGGCAAATTTTTGCCAATCATCGCCTGGCATTTTGGAGAGAAGACTCCTTTTGCCATGCACCACTTCATCATGAGAGAGCACGCAGGCAAACTGCTCGGAAAAGGCATAGAGGAGAGAGAAGGTGAGCTCATTTTGATGGTACTTGCGATAGATCGGATCTTTGGAAAAATAGCGCAGCGTATCGTTCATCCAACCCATGTTCCATTTACAGTCAAAGCCAAGACCTCCCTGTGAAACCGGATGCGTCACGCCATGATAGGAAGAGGATTCCTCGGCAACCATCAGAACCCCAGGAAAACGCTCATGTACGGTGCTGTTGAGATGCTGAAGAAAAGAGATCGCAGCCACATTGTAGTTGCTTCCATCGGGGGTGGGAATCCACTCCCCCGCCTTGCGCCCATAATCAAGATAGAGCATGGAGGCGACAGCATCGACACGAATGCCATCGACATGCATCTTATCGAGCCAAAAAAGAGCGCTCGCAAGAAGAAAATTGGTCACTTCATGGCGCCCATAGTTAAAAATTGCTGTATGCCAATGAGGATGGATGCCCTGGCGAGGATCGTCATGCTCATAAAGCGCTGTGCCATCAAAGCGATTCAAAGAAAAATCATCGGTTGGGAAATGCGCCGGCACCCAATCCAGAATAACGCCTATCCCCGAGTTATGCATATGGTCGACGAAGAATTGGAAATCCTCCACTGTTCCATATCGGGAAGTGACAGAAAAAAAGCCCGTTACCTGATAGCCCCACGACTCATCCAGAGGATGCTCCATCACGGGGAGGAGCTCGACATGGGTAAAGTGCATCTGCTGGCAATACTGCGCAAGATCGACAGCGAGCTTGCGGTAATTCGGAAAGGGAGAATCGTATTCTCGCCAGGAGCCGAGATGCACCTCATAGATCAGAATCGGACGAGTGAGCGAGGAGTGAGGCCGCTCTTCCATCCATTTGGCATCGCTCCAGCGATAGTTGTCTACATTCGCAATGACAGAAGCGGTACGCGGCCTGATCTCTGAATAGAAAGCAAAGGGATCGCTCTTAACCCGCAGATAGCCCTCTTTTGTCCGGATTTCAAACTTATACTTCTCCCCCTCCATGATTCCCGGAATAAAAATCTCCCAAATTCCGGAAGAGCCCATGCTGCGCATCGGGTTAACCCTGCCATCGAAGAAGTTAAAATCAGCTATCAGAGAAACAGCTGTTGCATTGGGAGCCCAGAGAGCAAAACGCACGCCGCGCACACCGCAATGCGTGCATAAATGCGCCCCAAGAACCTGATAGAGAAGATAGTGACACCCCTTATTGAAAAGATAAAGATCCACCGGCCCTATTGTCGGGGAAAAAGCGTAAGGATCATGCGTCAACAGACCGCTCTGATGATAGACGCGATAGTCAAGCGGACCAATCTCCTGATTGGAAAGATAGCGGAAAAGCCCCTCGTTAGTCAGGCGCTCTGCTGCGACAATTTTACCAAAAACCTCGAGATACAAGGTTTCTGCTCCAGGACGCCAAAGAAAAATCTCGCGCCCGTGCAGCCCGAGGCGATGGTGCGGATCGTGATGAGAGAACTGGGTCACATTTTGTGTGTATATCTTTTTTGCAGGTTATTTGGACAGCCATTTGTAAAGAGGGATAAATCGGCACGTCGATTATAATTCAATGCTTTCAAACGGCCTAGCGATTAAATAGTCGTAAATTACTCTATTTCAACATGATGAATGAAATTGATCGAAGAGATAAATAGTCCCCTCGCACAGTGTGAGCAGCTCTCTTCCCTGATGTCTTTTGCCGCGCTCGTGAAGCGAAGAGCGCAGGCGAAATGAAGAGAGCTCTGCCGGAAGATGCAATGAAAAGGGCAAAGAGGTTGTGCAGCGCAAAACAGCCCGCCGCAGAGTAAACTTGCTCCATTCCAGATCAAGCTCCCCAATGCCTGCTGCCGCAATCTGCGTCAGCCGCCCTTCAGGAAAAAGAGAGGTAGGAAGAAGCGTGAGCTCTCTCTCCTTTTGAGAGAAAAAAAGAGAGCGGATCCAGGCCGACGTACTGGGCAGAAGAAAGAGAGGGTCCTCTTTTTCGCCCTCTTCGGGGACGATACCCTGGTGCTGATCGTCAAAAAGGCGTGGAACGAGCATTTCACGAAAGGCAACCCGGCAAAAGTCGCTCAGTTTGGCGCTGCGCAAAAGGCGCGCGCTTCCAAGCAGCCGCTTGGGCTCTTTTCTCCAGGGAGTTTGCTGCCCCAAGGTAAAAAGGAAGGGCAGGATTTCTGCAACATCAAAACGATGCATCACCTTTTCCCATTCCTGCTCCCGATGCAACCCAAGCGACAATCGCTCAAGGCGCAAAGGAGCTGAGAAAGAAAGATCAAGAGGAAAGAAGAGATGCTCTTTATGCAGAAGTGTGCGACCCTGAACAATAATTCCCTGGGAAGGAACCTTTTCTCCAAAAAGCTCCACTCCTTTGGAAGTTCCGCTAAAGCGAAGGCGAAAAAAGCCCTCACTTGCCTTACCAAAGACGCGAAGAACCCGAGCCTCCAGATCCAGTTGAAGCGTAAAATTCTCCACAGGACCTGTTAAAGAAAGCCGCAATGCAATTTCTTCCGTACCGCGGACTAAAAGAATCAGCGTCGGGAAAGCGCGTATAAAACAATCGGTCCCTGGGATAATGGCAGTAATGCCAGGAATGTGAGAAAATGGACGCAACTTTTCTGCAATAGTGATCTTCATACCATTCCGCTAAACCCTTCCGATCCATTGGCTGCAAGGCGCACCTCTACAATCTCACCCGGCTTTCCTATCCCCTTCGGCAGAAAGACGCGGAGAAAGTTGGGCGTATAGCCAGAAAGGCACCCCTCATCCTCTCCCTCAAGAAGAAGCGAAGCGGTGATGTTCAAGAACTGCTCTCTCAACTGATAGGCGCTCTCCTCCGCTACCCTTTTGAGCTCTTCCTTGCGCCGAGCAATTGTCTCTTCCGGAACGCGATTGGGATAGAGAGCTGCCCTTGTGCGAGGGCGCGCTGAATAGGGGAAAACATGCACTTTTGCAAAACGGATCTCCTCAACAAGGCGAAGGGTCTCTTGAAAATCCTCCTCCGTCTCACCAGGGAATCCAACAATCACATCCGTCGTGATCGTAAAATCAGGCCTTGCACTGCGCAGGCGATCGACTGCTTCCAGAAATTGCTGCCTTGTATATTTGCGATTCATTCGCTTCAAAATAACATTGGAACCCGATTGAAGAACGATATGCATGCTGGGACAGGTGGTGCGCCCCGAGAGGACTGCTCCCATCAATTCTCCATCCACCTCATCGGGGTCGATCGATGAGATGCGCAATCTCTGCAGCCCTTCGACCTGATCCACCGCCCGCACAAGATCTGCAAGCCTTCCGCCGCCATCAAAATCGCCCACATTGATCCCTGTGAGAACAATCTCCTTGTAGCCTCCTTGCACAAGACCGCGAACCTCCTCCAGGATCTCTCCCATGGGACGCGAACGGGAGCGCCCGCGCACATAGGGAATCACACAATAGGTGCAAAAGGAGTTGCACCCATCCTGCACTTTGACAAAAGCGCGAGAATGACGGTCAAACTGATTGATCTGAAAGGGCCCCCACTCCCCTTCCTCCGGCAAAATCTGCTCCAGCAGGCGCTCCTTGGTCCTGTTGGGGACAAGCTCTACCCTGGGACTGAGTGCAAGCAGCTCCTCTCTTGCGCTCTCCACCATGCAGCCAGTCACAGCAATGCGCGCTCCGGGATGGTCGCGGAGAAAGGCGCGGATCTGATGGCGGGAAGAGCGGTCAGCTCCCTCTGTCACCGTACAGGTGTTGACGATGCAAAGGTCAGCATCCCCCTCTCCTGCCTCCGCATAGCCCTTGCGGCGCAAAAGGTCTGCATAGCCCTGCGACTCATACTGATTCGTTCGGCAGCCGAGCGTTGCCACTTTGAATTTCATATTGTATTAACTTGTGCTCCAGAGAGTAGGGTATTTCCAAATCAACAAGGATATCATTCTCTTCATATTCCATGGAAAGGATCTTTCCTCCCTCCAGCGCTTTTGCCAGCAAATGGTAATGATCCTGGGGAATCCGTAGATGGAGTTGTTTTCTTAAAGAGGCCGTCTCCTTCATCATCAGCTCCAAAAGGAGATCAAACCCCTGGCGCTGCAAGGCTGACACCTCCACAGTCTTGGGATAAAGGAAGCGGAGGCGGTCAATTTCGAGCCTGCTCTTGCAGCGATCGACCTTGTTGAGAAGAGTGATCATCGGAAGATGCGCTCCTCCAAGCTCCTTAAGCACCTTAAGCGTCTCTTCCGCTTGGGAGCGCGCCGCAGGGTGGCTCACATCGATCAGATGAAGAAGGATGTCTGCTCCCACCGCCTCTTCGAGCGTGCTTTTGAAGGCCGCAATCAGCTGGTGTGGAATCTTGCGAATAAATCCCACCGTGTCAATTAGAAGAATTGCCTGATTGTTAGGCAGAAAAAATTTGCGCACGGTGGGGTCAAGCGTTGCAAACAACTTATCTTCGACGAGGACATCTGCTTCCGTAAGCGAGTGCATCAGAGTGGACTTGCCCGCATTGGTATAACCGATGATGGCAAAGGTGGGCAGTCCTTCGCGCTCCCTTGCCCTTCTCTGCTGAGCGCGCTGCTTTTTCACCTCTGCAAGCTCCTCTTTCACGCGATCG
This sequence comes from Verrucomicrobiota bacterium, assembly GCA_028873295.1. Lineage (GTDB taxonomy): Bacteria > Chlamydiota > Chlamydiia > Chlamydiales > SM23-39 > JAGWKO01. The sequence goes on along the minus strand of JAGWKO010000003.1, from coordinate 17,566 downwards.
ATCTTCTTGCGCAAAAGACGCCTGTCGATCTCGATCTGCTTCTCTCCTTCTCCTTTGAGGAAGCCTCCGCTCGCTCCACCTGTTCTTTGGCGGCTCAAGTGCGTCCAAAGGCGCCGCAAGCGCGGGAGCTGATACTCGATGCTCGCAAGCTCCACTTGCAGTTTTGCCTCTCGCGTGCGCGCTCGCTGTGCAAAAACGCCCAGGATCAGCTCGGTGCGGTCAATCACAGGGATAGCGAGAAGCTTTTCAAGATTTTTCTGCTGCTGAGGAGAGATCTCATCGTCAAAAACGATAATCTCGACGTTGAGCTCCTGCGCAAGGAGGCGAATCTCTTCCACCTTCCCCTTACCGAGGAAGGTAGCAGGCGAAATCTCTCGAAGCGGAGAGGGCAGTCTCGCTTTAGTCTCTACGCCAAAAGTGATACAAAGGCTTGCAAGTTCCTCTAAATGCTCCTCGCAAAGATTCTTTTCTCCCTGCCCGTAGGTGCCAATAAGCAGCGCTCCCTTTTTTTCAGATTCCAAAAGAGACCTCCAGACCATCATAAGCAAGGCGCACCCCAGGAGGCAGCATGTTGGATGTCCCCTCGTAGTCTACCGTGTGGTTCATGTGCGTGATAAAGATTTCCTCTGCACCAACTTTTTTACCAAAATCAACCGCCTCTTCGAACCCAAAATGCAGCGAAGTGGGCTCCTTGCAAAGAGCTCCTATCACAAGCACTCGCACCCCCAGCAAAAAGGAGAAGATAGTAGCAGGAAAATCGCGTATATCGGTGAGATAGGCAAAAGATCCCACTCGATAACCAGTAACAAGCATCCCTCCCTGCTGATAGGTGAAGTAACGAACAGCAAGGCCAAGGAAGCTCGTCTCCCCCGCATCACTTGGAAGAAGAGACCACTCAAGCTGTGCCGAGGAGCCTCCAGGTTCTAAAAGATAGTGATAGCGGCGCTCCAATTCCCCATAGCTTGCGCGAGAAAGCAGGACCGGGATAGGGCGTCCTGTCTTTCGATAAAAGGCGCGCAGGTCATCAATGCCGGCGATATGGTCAAAGTGTGTGTGCGTTAAAAAGAGCCCATCAATCCCTGAAATATGCGCAGTAAGGGCCTGCATGCGCAGATCCGGCCCCGCATCGATCAGAATCTTCTTTTCTCCAACAAAGAGAAGACCAGAGGGCCTCAGCCGCTTGTTGTAAGGAGAGGAGGAGAGACAAACCACACAGGAACAGCCGATCACCGGCACCCCCGCGGAGGCTCCCGTCCCTAGGAAGCGAAACGACGCCGAGCTGCTTGAACTGTGCATGTAACAAGAAGAAGTTTAAGAAGGTCCCCTGGGAGGAATGGAGCAACACCACACAGAAACGCCTTCTCCCAACCAATAAAAAGAGCAAGATGGCACATGCCAAGAAACAAAATAGCACTACTGCCAAGCGCAAGAATCGCAAAGAGGCGAAGCGGCGTTTGATTCTTCAGTCTCTCTACAAGAGTTCCTACAAGAGCTGCAGCGACGAGATAGCCAATACAATAGCCACCAGTAGGGCCAAAAAGCGAGGCACCCCCAACAAGGACCGGCAGTCCCAAAGCCGCCTGCACGAGAAAGAGCGATACAGCTGTCATACTCTGCCGAGAGCCGAGAAGCGCCGCAATCAAAAGCACGAGGTGAGGGCGAAGAGAGAGAGGCACAGGAGTGAAGGGCAGAGAAATTGAAAGTGGCCCGCTCAGCGAAATGAGAGCGGCTGCGAGCAGGGTAAGAAGCACCGGGTTAACTCGAGAAGAAGAGAATGTTTGAGAAGAGAGTGTCTGAAACAATGTATTCATAGAGTTTAGTGTAAGAAAAGTTCCCATGAGATGCAAGGAGAAATAAAATCGGGCTCTGCGTGGGTCGACCCTCCTGGAATGGAGGAAAGAAGTGTGCGTCCCTTTTTTCCAAGAGCAAGAAATTTTTTATGGTCTTGACTGATGTCGCAGTTCAAAGAGAATTTGCGATGAATGGGGAGGTCGGCAAGGAGAGTCTGCAGGCGCACGGCGAAGGTGTTGGTGGTTGAGGGAGTAGTGCGCCAATGGCAGGAATCCGTAGTAAAAACTTCTGATTGTTGCGGCAAAAGATATTTGTCCGGATGGTCATACAGAGTAATGTAATCTGCTTTGGGAAGGGAAAACCCCTCAAGAAGAAGATCGAGCCATCCCGGGCGATGAAAATAATCATCTTCCACAAAATAGAGAATCGTCTCGGGATCAAGAGAGAGCTTTGTCACATAGTCTAAAAGAAAAAGAAAAGAGGCCGACTCGGTGCCTCCTGCAAATTCGACAATGGGGAATCGCGTCTCTCGATGCAAAAAGTGCTTTTCCCTTGGACCGCGCGCCAGGTCAAAGAGGATATGCAGATGGGCTTTGGAAAAATCAGTCGTGGCAAGCAGATTCTGAAAGCACTTTTCCCTTGTGAAGTGAGCAGGGCGCTTCTTGTGAGCGCTCACCGTAGAAAAAAAGGCGTGGCGAGAGAAAATTTCAACGCGGGGCGGAGAGGAAGCTCGCAAGGGTGACAAGGAGCCTTTTTGTTTGGGGGTAGGTGATGCAATCCCCAGCCGCCGAGAGAGCCATCCAAATACCATCGTCTACCTCTTCCTGTTGTAAAAGAATCTCCCCTACGACCTCTGCTGCAAAGTAGAGGACGCGTTTGGATACAGGACCTCTTGCAGAAGTATAGCAATACTCTTCCACAAAGGGCTCTTTGCGCACCAAACGGAAGCAGCGCAGCCCCGTCTCTTCAAGAAGCTCCCTCTCTGCTGCCTGCCAAGGGGTCTCCTCCTCTTCTGCATGCCCCTTGGGAATCCCCCAATAGCTGCTGCGTTTGCTGTGGACTAAAAAGACCTGCCACTCCCCTGCCTGTTGCCGCAGAGGAATGATTCCAAAAGACTCATCGTGATACATATGCAAGAGGTCGATAGGGGGCAAAAACAAGTACTGCGTTGTGGCCGCCAAAGCCAAAAGAGTTGGAGATAGCAACGCGCACAGCATGCGCCTTCTTCTCTCCTGCAACGGGGTCGAGATCGCCCAGTAGAGGCTCCGGGTCCTCCAGGTTGAGCGTAGGATGGAGCCAGCCAGTGCGAATCGCCTGAATTGTCGCAACAGCCTCCACACCGCCCGCTGCTCCCAAACAGTGCCCGACCAGCGATTTGGTCGCATTGATCTTGATGTTTGCCGTATGCGCACCGAAAACGCGATGCACTGCAGTAAGCTCTCCGAGATCACCCGTTGGCGTCGAAGTAGCATGTGCGTTGATGTAGTTCACCGCTTCTTTCTCAACTCCTGCAGAGCGCAAAGCCTCTTCGATACAAAAAGCAACTCCCGAGCCATCAGGCCTTGGATCGGTCATATGATAGGCATCGCAGTTGGCCGCCCCTCCCAGATATTCTGCATAAATGGGAGCGCCCCGCTCCAAAGCGTGTTCTAAACTCTCCAGGAGAAGCACACCGGCGCCCTCCCCCATCACAAAGCCATCGCGACCGCGGTCCCAGGGACGGGAAGCCTTCTCCGGCGCTTCGTTGCGCGTCGAGAGGGCTTTAATTGCCACAAAGCCAGCAAGACCAATTGGCAAAATGGGAGCCTCAGCTCCTCCACAAAGCATCAGATCGGCATTTCCCTGAAAAATTTGCTCTGCTGCAGCATGAATACTGTTATTTGCTGTCGCACAGGCAGTCGAAATCGAGTAGTTGGGTCCCATAAACCCGGTATCAATCGCAAGAAGGGCTCCTGCCATATTTGTGATGATGTAGGGGACAAAAAAGGGCGTCAGCCTCTTATAGCCACCACCAGTAAGAAGCGTTTCGACGCCATCATGGAAAACCGTCATGCCGCCCATACCGGAACCGACAATAATCCCACAGCGCTCCTTCTTGAGATTTGCAAGCGCCTCGGCAGTCAGCCCACCATGCTCGAGCGCCTTCTTTCCCGCTACCATCGCATAGCGAATGAAGGGATCGACACGGCGCGCCTGTTTTTTCTCCATGTAGCTGCCTGGATCAAACTGACGGATCGCTCCAGCAAAGCGCGTGGGCCAATCAGCACAAGGAAAACTTTCAATAGATCCAATGCCGCTCTTGCCTTCAAGCAGTTTTGCGTAAAACTCATCGACATCTGTGCCGAAGCAGGAGACAATCCCCATACCCGTCACAACAACTCTTCTTTTCATTGCTCAGCAGTATAGCAAAGATGAAAGAGAGCGACAAGTCAAGAATCAGGAGTCAAAAAAAATTTCCGGAATCAGACATGAGTTGTTGAGCGGTATAGAGAACAAGCCTTACACTGTCAGAAGAAAGAGAACCGCAGTGCCACTCTGGCACGACAATAAATTTTTTATTGTGCGAAGAGTGAAAGTCACTAAACAATTTGTGAGCAAGCGAGGCATTTTTGGTAATAATCTCATCGGTTTCACTGAGATCACCACTCTCTTTCATGAGCGCAGCATCCCTCCATTCACCGGTTTGAATAATGACCTCGGGAGCCTTAAGCTCGCGGGACGATTCAACAGAACTGAAATCCCAAGCAAAAGCACGGACGAGCTGCGCTGCAATGACCCCTATCAAAGAGGGACGAACAAGATCCCTTGCCGCACTACTCAGATCGGAAAAAGTACGATCTTTGACAAAACAGTATCGAACAGTCTCTTTCAATTGGTGCTCTTTTAAAGCCTCTCCCTGAACACCTCCTCCAATGGAGAATCCCCACCCGATGATCTCTTTTGCACTCATCTCATTTTCCAAAAAAGAGAGAAGAGCAGAGTAACTCTTCACCATTCTCTCTTTCGTGCAGGGTCCCTCACTCTTTCCAACACCGGGATAGTGAAAAAGGAGGACATTGTATTCAAAGTGATCCATTTGAGCATAGAAATCATCACTGTATAACAGTGTGTGTTCAAAAAATTGACCATTGCCACTTGAGTAGAGAACCCACTTTCCATTATTCAAATGCTTTGCTTTCCCCACCTTCATTCCATGGATCTTTCGTCCATCAACCTCAAGTTCAACAGGATGTAATTCCCAACCGAACGGGAACCAAATACCTCTCCCATCAAGAGAGCCTAAACAGACATAAGGGGAATCCTGCCCATTCTCAGGGAAGAAAGGAGCGAAATCATCGGAAATCTCAAGAGAGGGCGCTGTCATCTGAGTTGCGGGGACAACCAGTGCTGCTCCGGGATTGCGCAGGATGCGCAGGAAGAGAAAGATGTTATCCACTAGAGTCTGAACGTGTTGTGCCAAACGAGCAAAGGCCATTCCAATAGCAGGGATCACCTCCCCTGCTATCCAAAGCACATTTTCTCTGTACCTGAACTCCACATTTCTCTTCTGTTCAGATAGCTGTGCATACCATCTTTGATAGATCGTCTGATAACGTCTTCCCCGCGCTCTTTGAAAAGAGAAATCGCGGCTGCCTCCTACAATCGAAGGGACTCTAAAATCAACACTTAATAAACTCATAATATATATTATACCATAAATACATTATTTAGTCTATTATTTAATAATTTTAGTTACACGCAGGGACAAAGTTCCACGATCTGACTCTCTTTCCACAGTCTTTCAAGAGCATAGCGTTCGCGAAAACCTGGGGCAAAGAGGTGAATCATTACCTCGCCATAGTCAATGGCGATCCAATCCCCTGTTTGGAGCCCCTCCACATAAAGAGGCTCAATTCCCTCTTTTCCCAACTCTTCCATAATCGCCTTCGCAATCGCGATCAGATGGCGATCGACATTTCCCTCCGCAATGAAGAGAAAATCGGAGATTGAGGAAAATCCTGTCACATCGAGAACAAGAGTGTTAAAGCCTTTTTTATCTGCGATAATCTGCGCAATGCGCTGAAGAAGCTGTAAGGGTTTCATCACTGTTGGTATAGCCTCCGTTTATGGATGTAGGAAAGTACTGCATGTGGCACGAGATGGCCAGAATAGAGTCCTTGCTGCAATCGATCGCGAATGTCTGTACTGGAGATATCCATCGCCCGAATCTCGCGAACACCAGCGCGCAAGGCTTCTGGAACTTCTTGTGAAAAAGAGCGCACACCGATCAGAGGAAAAGCCTTATGAAGGAGAAGGTCGGCCTCCTTCCACTCAAAGAAATGATGAGCCGACTCCTCTGACAAAATAAGATGGAAAAATGCGGGACTGTTTTTGGCAAAGTGGCGGATCGCATCGATAGTGTAGGAGGGGACCTCTTTTCGCACCTCATAATCTGTCACGCGAAAACGAGAAATATCCTGTATAGCAAGACGCACCATTTCCAGGCGATCCTCTCCGCTTGCAACAGGAGGTCTTGCTTCCTTGAATGGAGAGCAATATGCCGGAGAGAAAATCACCTCATCCAGTCCTTCGCTCTCCGAAAGCTGAAGCGCTAAATTGAGATGTCCAACATGAATCGGATCAAACGTTCCGCCAAAAAATCCTATTTTCAACTGTGCACCCAAAAAAGTTCCTGAAACTTCGGGAAGGGCCAAAGAGAAGCATCCACAGAGCTCTCCAATTCTGCAAACTGCAAGAGTGCTCTTCTGATCCTGGGCTCCAAAAGTTCTCTAAATACATCTGCCCTGGCTTCCCAGCCAAAATTTTCCGTCTGCGCCTCGATTTTTTCCAGCTCCTGCATCGACTCTTTCAGATCCTCTATCAGCTTTTCTGCAGCAGACACCTTTGCGATGTGCGGCACAATCTGCGTGCGAAAAACGTGCACCATCAAGTGGGCCTCTTTCAGTATACTGCGCGCATATCGCTCCGTCTCCACTTCATAGCGCTCGCGAATCTCTTCTCTACTCAAAATCCCCTGCAAAAGATCCTCCTCTTTGGGCGCAAGCCAGGAAGAAAAGGGAGAAGCTGCACTGGAAATTTGCGTCTTTTCCCCTGCAAAAAAAGAGTGAAAAGGGCGCTTTAAAGAGAGAGGGCCCTCCTTTTCAAACTCATCTGCAATGCGATGAAGTTCACTTGCTACCATCGCGTGGAAAAGAGAAAGAGGGAGCGCCGGATCTACAGAAGAAGAGACACCGCGCAGGGTAAATACACCCCTTGCATAGGTGAGAAAAGCGGCTCTTTTGTCGCTGTTCATCTCCTCTTTTTCCGGAATGGGGATCTCGCGCACAATGTTCTCAGGAAAGGTTCTTTCATGAATCAACCGATTGATCCACCCCTCCAGTTCCTCTCCAAGAGCCATCGAGAAGAGAAGAGGTACATTTGTCTCTGTGTGGCGCAATGCCTCCCAAGAGGTGAAGTGGGATCGAAGCAGTTCTGATCGATCCGCAAGAGCGCCTGCTACTGCAGCGAGCAGCGTAAGGGGAAAGAGAGGAGCACCTGGAATTTCCTTCTCCGTCTCTGAAGCAAAAGACCAGTGCAAAACCTTGCAAGATCCATTCAGAGGCGCAAAAGGGAGGTCCTGCACAAGAAGTGCAAAACCCGCATCCAGCGCCATTTGCTCAAAGAGCGAGAGCAAAAGAAGATTATTCCTCGCAGCAAGCAAGGCGCGAACAGGCCCCATTGTCACCCGATAGTGCGAAGGAGCTCTCCCCTTCTGCCACCGCTGCACTGGAATGCCCAAAAGAAGGGCCTTTGCCTCCACTGCCCTGAGCAGCTCTTCAATGCGTTCATTGGAAGAAAAAAGCTCCTCCTTCTCCTCTCTTCCAAAAACCATTTTTCCAAGAGAGAGAAGATCTGGCCTCTTTTCATAAAGAGAGCGGTCGACAAGACAAAATTCCTGATCAATCGCAAGCATGGGAATCACACGGGCGACAGAAAGATTTTGCAGTCGTATCAGACGATGGAACGCATCGATGAGCTTCTCTTCAGAGCGAAGAAGCGGAATGCGATGGTCGAGCGCCCGCCCCTGCGCTGAAAAAAGAAGGGAGGGGATGCAAAGGGTAGAATCTAAAAGAAAAGGATCTGATGTGGGATCCCAGGTCGCATAAGCAGTGATGGACTCTCTCTCTTTCCAGCCCTTGAGAAGAACCTCTCCCCGAAGAAGTTTCTCTCCATTCAGGCCTTCAAGTCGTTCAGAACTGCTGAAATGACCGCTCGTAATCGGATGGACAAGATATTTAAAGTGCGTCGCACCCTCTCGAAGCGCCCATTCCTGCAGCGCTGCGGCTACTGCTTTTGCCAGATTCGGGTCAAAAGCCTCCCTGCCTTCGCGGAGGGCCTTAATATTTTGAAAGACCCTCTTTGGCAAAAATCTTTCCATCTGCTGGATGTGAAAGAGACTCATTCCTCCATCTCGAGGATCTTCTCTTCCAAAAGGTCCAGCTGCTCTTTTCCCCAATCGATCCACTCTCGCAGTTGCATCGCTCTCTCAAAGCTCAAATTCGATCCTCCAAGCTCTTTGCGATAGAGGTCATACTCCGCCTTGAGTTTCTGACGCCGTTCTTTTTTCTGCTGTAACACAACTGGCAGATTCCCGTCTTCCTTTTCTCTTCTTTCCGCTGCAAGATGCTCAAGTCTGGAAAGATAAAGCGTCCACTCGCGCTTGTCTCCTTCCCGTGCAACTTCTCGGCGCAACTCTTCCAGCTCCTGATCTGTAAAGGGCTCTTTTTGAAAACGCACGCACTGCTCGCGCCACGCCACTCGCTTTTCCTGCATTTTTTTCTCTTTTGCCCTCTCCTCTTCTCGAACTTTTCTGCGCGCCTCCTCTTCCACGCGCTCCTTTTCTTCCTCTTCCCGTCTCTTGGCCACCGCCTCTTTTTCTACGCCGTGGACGCGCTCCCAGCAACTGCTGAGATCCTGTCGAAGGCGATGGAAAAGATCAGCCGGCAAAGCAAGCCCCTTGGCAATCTCCTGCAAAGCCTTAACCTCATCTTTCAGGCGATGAAGAGGAGCGCCTGCAATCTCTTCCCCAGAGAAATGATCTTTGACAAAGCGCGCTACCTCCTGCTCAAACTCCTGATGCGCACTGCCAAGCAGGCTCCTTCTTCTTGGGAAAAGAAGATCGCCAAGCTTGCCGAGGCGATCCAGAAGTTTGGATTTCCAATTCAGATGCGCGACAGCTGCAACAACATCCTTGCGGAGCGCCTGCGTGCGCTTCGTCCAGACGCCAAGAAGTTCCAACTCTCTTTGCAGCGAGCTATATCGCTCCAGACCTTCTTTGGGAAGAGCTTCTTTTATAAGTCCCGCTTCTACCTCTTGTTCAAGAGCCTGCAGAGCGATCTCCAGCTGTTCCATGGCAAAAGCGCCCTCTTCTTCTCTTTTTTTCTTCAGGCAGCGCGCCTCTACAGTGAGATCTACATACTCTTCCCACAGCTTGTGACGTCTGCCTCCAGAAATGTTCTCCTTGAAAAGAGGCAAAATTTCTCTGCGCATCTCCCAGAAATCGCGAAAGCGCACCAATCCCTCTCTTGAGAGAGCTTCTCTCATAAATCCGAGTCCGCATACGATTCTTTCTTCCGCTGCCTTGCACTCGAGCAAGGTCTCTTTCCACGATTTCTCTTGAGCCACATCCATAATCAAACCTCTAATATCAAAAACGTTGCGATATCTACATTCAAAACGACTCAAAAGTATACCAAAAAAAACAAAAAAACTTGACCCTCATTTTTTTCCTTGCATTCCTAAACAAATTCTTTACAATCGTTGACCCATATGATACAGCACACAGCCCCCTCTTCGCACGTCGAGCGAAATACCCCTCTTCCAGCTACTCCCGATGATAGAGCAGTTGCATCCGGCCTCTCCCGCATTGCACGAATTGCCCTTTCGATTTTCCCCTGTTGCGCTTCAAGAGAAGTGCCACATGAGAGACATCTCATGCAGAGAATCTACCCACTTCCTCTTGAAATTGGTGAAGCGCGTCACTATTTCTTGTGCAATGATCCCATGCTACAACTTGCCTCTATTCCCATTGTCTACTGTGCCATGCGTCATCCGCCAAAGCAGATGAACCTTCGAGGAAATCCTGTAAGTGTAGCGTACAACCCGACAGAACTGCACGATGCGATCCGACCTCTTTTTTGGGAAAGACTCTCCAGAGAGACAAAATGTGCAATCGCATATCTCCATTGCCACACAGAATCTCTCTCAGAGGAAGAAAAAGATAGACAGCTTCTCTCTTTTGAAGAAGAATGGATCGCTCCCCTCTTCACTCGGCAAGAGAGTGACGAGGCTCTTATCAATCGTTACTATGCACTTTTTATCTGCTCTGACGGCGAGCGTCATTATCCTCTTATGTCTGGCATTCTCGACCTCTACATAAAGAGGCATTCCTTTAAAGAGATCCCCTCAGCTAAAAATGCGTTAGCCTTCCGTCAGGCTTTTATTTGTCTGTTAATTCAAAGACAACTCCCTTCACAAGGGGTAAGAAATCGGGGGGATATCTCTTCCGCTGATTGTCAGCGCACTCTGGACCGCATCTGGGCAGATGAGTCAGATGCTTTCCGCAGGGCTGTGAGTCGCTCCTTAACAACATCGTGACGTGACAGCTCCCTCGGCTAAAGCCGAAGGCTTCTAGGGATTGGATACCCAAGCCATGCTACCCCAGGGCTAAAACTTTGGCAATTTTGGTTAGGGGAACTTGTCCCAGGAAGGTCTTGCCGAACTACGCAGTATAGTTTAGTATGGGAAGAAATTAAAAGCAAAAGTCGCGATTCATCTCGGCCCTAAAGGGCCGAGTTTTCTCGCGTCCAGGGGATAAAACCTCTTTGGAACCCCAAACCGAGCTATGCATTATCTTTGGCCTATTACGCTCCTTCCTGCGCTGCTTTTTTGCTCTCTCCCTTCCACTCCTCCTGCCACCCCTCCTAAGCCTACACCACAGGGGAGCCCTTTTGTCGACGTCTCCTTTCTCATTTGGCAATCGAAGATGTGGGGTGTAGAATTTTCTGCCAAGTCGACGCAGCCAACAGAGGAAGAGACTCTACATGCCGCTTTAAAGGAAAACATCTCCGTTCCGGACTTTGCCTGGCGGCCTGGCGCAAAACTGGAGGTCGGTTATCAATTCGCTGCAGACAAGTGGGATCTGGATGCCCGTTGGACCTGGTATCGAGGTGAGACGACACGTTTGAAAAAACACTTCGAGGAGCAGATCGCCCCTGAGGGTATGGGAATTATTCCTCTCTGGTTTTATCCCTTTTATACAGTTCATGAACCAAGCGTTATTCGCTTCTCTTCCTCCACTTCGAGCTGGCGCCACTATTTTGATTCCATCGATCTTGAGATGGGGCGTTTATCCACCTTCGGCAGATTGAGCGATTGGCACTTTTTTACGGGGCTGAAGGGCGCCTGGATTCACCAGTATTACCGCGTCGAATATGCCAACGGGTCCACCGTCGATGCCCTTATCGCAGGAGGAGAGCACGTCGTCTACTCGCTTCTACAAAGCACTGTTTCGTTCGATAATAGAACCTGGGGAGGAGGGCCTCGTTTGGGATTTGACTCTCGCTGGAAATTTGGCTGGGGGCTTGCACTCGAGATCAACACTGCCTTTTCCCTGCTCTACTCCGCTCTTAAAACGACGCGGGACCAGGAGGATCTCAACGTTCAGGTAGATACTGCAAGTCAGGTACCCTATCACCTCACGCAGCACACAAACTCACATGGCCTTGAGCCGGTGCTCGAAGCACAATTTGGCATTGATTGGAAATATGACTTTTTCACCACAAGTGAAGTAGGCCTTGCGGTTCTTTATGAATTTCAATACTGGTGGGGACAAAATCTCTTGAGAAGAGGCTATTCCCATCTCCTCCCCGGAGGCACTTTCCCCTCTCGCGGCGATTTGCAAATGCATGGACTGACAGCAACAGCTTCCTATCGATACTAGGTTCAAACATGAAAAAACTTCTTGCTCTTCCACTTCTTCTTTTCGCAGCGCTTCCGGAGCCCCCAAAACCCTCTTTCCCTGAACAACAAGAGGCAGACGGGCTGCGCATTGAGGCGACCTTTCTCTATTGGCAGTGCATAGAAGATGGGCTTGAATTTGCCGCATCAAATAATCCCTCCTCCCCTTTACAGGTATCAGCCAACCTTGTCTCTCCTGATTTTTCCTGGAATCCGGGCTGCAAAACTCTTGTCGGGTATCATTTTCAGGACATCGGATGGGATGCTATTGCGCGCTGGACATGGGGTTTTTTTTCCTCAACAACTCATGCTACCTCTCCTGTCACTGTTTCTGGAGAGGGTCTTTTGCCTCTTTGGATCCCTGAGGGGGCTGCCATTATCCCCGCCCCCCGCTATGCAAAGAGCTCTTCTGCACTCAAACTACACCTCAATGAGCTTGATCTGGAGCTTGCCTCCAGTGGTTCTTTCTCGGACACTCTCTTCTTTACACTTTTTGGAGGGCTAAAGGCTCTTCTCATCGACCAAACCTACGATGTCTCCTATTTTGATGGCGCCTCTTTTGAAACAAGCAGCATGCTGCAATCTTCTGCACACACAAAGACCTACTGTCATGGCGTCGGTCCCAGAGCAGGTTGGGGAACGCGTTGGGAGTTCCCGCACGGACTTTCTCTCTATGGGGACATTGCTGCAGCAGCTGTTCTTTCACAGATGAAAACAAGACGAATCGATCTTGCTCTTGGTCTCATTGACGGAGCCCTCGACAAGGTTAGAGCGCATCTGCATGAGGGTTTCTGGGTATGGCGACCTCTTTTGGAGATGAAGGTAGCGTTTGTCTGGGAGACTCTTTGGGGGAAAAGCGGCCTTTTTTCCTGTGAAGCAGGCTATGAAGTTCAGCAATACTGGGAGCAAAATATGACAATTCGCACTGCCGACAGCGCCCTCTTTTCTGCTGCGTTCAACAATCGAGGCAACCTTCTTTTTCAAGGTCTCTCTCTCTCTGCTACAGTAGGTTATTAACATGGTATATTTCGTTCTCCTGCTTCTTTCTTCTTCTCTTTTTGCAGCGGCTCCCTCATCGCTTGAATCTCCCCCTCCCAAAGAAGAGGTTTTTTCATTCGCCGTTGATTTTCTCTACTGGGATGCGGTGGAGGATGGGCTGGAGTTCGCCTACAAAAATTCTGGATCTCAAAACGATCAGAATCTCACCTTTTACGAGCCCAACTTTCAATTTCTCCCCGCCTTTCGCTTAAGAGCAGGCGGACTGCTTCCCTATGACAACTGGAATTTGGAAGCCACCTATACCTACTATGCATCGCATCTTGGTCGCAGCACCTCTGCCAGTTTTGATCCCACTGCTCTCCCTGGTCCTGGACTCATCGCTGTCTGGACTAATCCCGCTGCTTTTCTTGGCAACAATACGACAGCGCGCTTTCTTCATGCAAAGAGCCACTGGAAGATGCAAAACTCCTTTCTTGACCTTGCTCTGGAACGCGACTGTCTAATCGGCACGCGCTTCACTCTTGCACCTGAATGGGGTCTTCGCTCTGCCTGGATCCATCAGAACTATAATGTCGATTATTCAGAAGGCAATCAGGTCACCTCCTCGATTCGTATCCTCTCCTCATCCATCGACATGAACTGCTTTTCCAATAACGTGGGGCCTTTTTTCGGGCTAAAAACGCTTTGGGCTCTCGGCAAGGGGGTCTCTCTTTTCGGGCATCTCTCCACAGCGCTTCTTGCCTCTTATTTCCACCTCGGACGCGCAGAAACAGATCTTTTTTTAGAGGAGAGATCCCTCCTCACAGATTCTGTCGATCTCACCGAAAAATATTGGACATTCCGTCCGGAAGCCGATCTTTCTTTAGGATTTTCTTTTCTGCACTCCTTCCGCTCCGTTGACTATTTTGTCAGCGCTGCCTATGAGACACAGGTCTGGTGGAAACAGAATGGTCTCTTGCGCTACATCGATGAGCTGAATGAGACAACCGCCGGCGCTTCTGTTTCTCAGACCCAGGGCAACCTAACCTTCCAGGGACTCACCCTGGAGACAGGAATTAGATACTGATTATAAAATCTTAAAAAAAAATTCAATGATATAGCGAAATTTTATGGATTTGAATCCATGTTCGGCGGTTGGTTTAAACTCGACTTTGCAACTTTTGAGCATCGCTGAATCAGTCGGGCTGCGCCCGACTGATTCAGCGATGCTCAAAAGTTGCAAAGTCGAGCTTCCCATGAATAAGGATTAACGCATAGACTCTTTTTGGAAACGCCTCCCCCAGATTGCGAACAGCTTTTTCCACCCCCATCTTTGTTCTGGCGATCACAAGAAAAGTACCCCCCTTTTCCAACATTTCCGCATCAAACCAGGGGAAAGTGAGCACTGGAGAGATGGGGCGTTCCATCAGATCGCCAATGGCGAGCGCGACACGCGACATTCCTCGAAGGGGAAGAAGCCTATCGGGAAGAGGCCATCCCAAACGATCCCACTGAAGCCAGAAATAGGCACCGATCGCTTCTGGAGCATGTTCTGTTCTACGAAGAAGCAGCATGACCGGTTCCGAAGGTGCAAAAAGAGAAGCTATCGGGATCGGAAGAAGTGGCGCTGCTGTGCAGCGCATACAGAGGGGTGGCGATTCTGTCTCTTCAAAGCAATGGATACACCTTCCAACAGAATCCAGAAGCTCGCAGCATTGCCAGCACTCTCTACACAAGAAAGCCTGCTCTCTAAAAGCAAGACAACAATGGCAAAAAGGAGGAGAGAGAAAATCGCTCCAAGAACGCTGCAGTGAGCTCTGTACTGCAAGAAACCAGTTTCTCCAACGCGCTTTCAAGACCCTATCCCGGTAAAAGGACTTTTCATATAATGAAGGAAATTCACATATCTTGGCACACCACTCCCACGAGCCAATCCCTCCTCGCCTTCTTCTAGGAATCGGCATGACGCTGATTGCCTATCTCTTCTTTATTACGGTAAGCTCAATTGTCTGGAAAATTGAACGGATTCCTATTGCTCAAATTCTCTTTTTCCAAAATGTTGTCGCGCTTCTTCTTGTTTCCCCATTAGTTCTCCGTAAGGGAATTAAAGCGCTCAAAACAACCTGTCCCAGAGAACACCTTTTGCGCGATCTGTTTGGGGTGGGAAGCTATTTTTTCTATTTTCTTGCCATTCAGGATTGGGATCTGACCAATGCAACCCTCCTCAACTACTCTACTCCCTTCTTCATTCCGATTTTTTGGTGGATTTGGACAAAGCAAAAAGTAGGCCCCAACGTCTGGTGGGCTATTATCGTGGGTTTTATCGGCGTAGCAATTGTTTTAAACCCCTCTCGGCCCCTCTTTGAGCTTGGGTTCGTCTATGGTCTTTTTGCAGGCATCTCTTCAGCTCTTGCTTTTTGCGCCCTCAGGATTCTCAACCTTCGCCGCGAGTCAATGGAGCGTATCCTCTCCTACTACTTCTCTCTTGGTATTATCCTCTCTTTTCCCTTTGCCCTGATCTCCTGGACAACCCCCACTCCATTAGAATGGCTGCAACTCCTGGGAATCGGCGTTGGAACTCTGATCGCACAGATCCTCTTAACAATCGCCTACCGCTTCGGCACAGCCTCCTATCTCTCGCCTCTGGGCTACTCAACAGTGATTTACGCAGCCCTCATCAGCTGGCTGCTCTTCGACATCCTGCCTTCAGTGCAGACCTTCATCGGCAGTCTCTTTATCATTCTCGGAGGGACTCTCACCTACATTTTGAAAAAACGACCCGAGTCCCTCGCTGAAACTTTTAAAAACCCCGATGCAAAATAAAATTATTTCTACTTACAATTGCAAGTCGTCGGAGTGCAGCAACACTCATTCCCGCACATCTCTCCAGTGCACTCCTCATGACAATTGTCTCCAGAACACTTCTTCTTGCTTCCAACAGAGCTCGTTGAGGACTCAGATGCAGCAGGCGCATTGCCGCTCTCTTTAGACTCTTCTGCATTGGGCGTCTTTGGCTGGGCAGACTCTTCGGACTGCTCCTGCTGAAGATCCCCACTCGGATCTCCGCTCATTCCCTGATCCGCTGTCCATCCAGCAACGACAAGGAGAGAGAACAGCAATATCCATCTTTTATTTTTCATAAAACTCCAGTCCTAACTCCTTCCATTCTAATCCAAAAAAATCGCCATGTCAAAAAAAATAATGATATACCCAAAATGGTTCAAGAGTTGACAACTGGCCTTTGGTCTCAGGAAGAAAACATGATGGGAAGGATGTGCATGATAAATTTATCATGCGTATCATGCACATCCTTCCCATCATGTTTTCTTCCTGAGACCAAAGGCCAGTTGTCAACTCTTGAACCATTTTGGGTATAGACAATTACACCTATTTTCGATAAAATTACCATCAAAAAAAAAATGACACAATCAATCACAAACAATCTAACACAAATAAATACACATCACTTAGTTGCCAAAAACAAAAAAGCAACAAAAATCAACACTTTGTCCCCAGATATTCTCGTCTATCTTTTTGGATACCTCAACACCAGGGAGATGGCCCAATGCTCTCTTGTTTGCAAGGAGATGAACCGCGCTGCAATATATTTCACGCGCTCTTGGGCCCTCTTGCATGGTTCAATAAAGACAACCGTATCAGACACAGCCATCCAGGAAAAAGAACTAAACCAAATAGAATCATCCGTTCTCCTCTCTCCCAACCTGAAGGCAGCCTCACTTGCAAAGATCTCCTCCATTGTCCCTCCACTCTTACAAAGAGTCGCTCGTTGCTCCATGGCATGTCGAGAAAACGCTTCTGATGAGAATGTGGGCATACTCGCACGCCTTGCAGCATTTAACCTTGCGCATGAGCGCGCAAGAGAGATACAAAACCCAATGGAACACTTGCACGCTTTTCAATCCATTGCCTTGCATATGGCCACTAGGGACCACACCGCAGAAGAGATCTTGAAAATTACACGTGAAATAAACGATAGCTGGTCGCGCGATCGGGTTTTGCAAGGAGTCAGCCGCATAATGGTTGCCATCGACCGCGGTACAGATGAGACCTTAAGCATTATCAACGCGATAGAGCATACTGGACTGCGCTCTACCCAATTGCGGGATGTTAGTTATCTGATGGCCTCTTTTTGCTGCAGCACAGATAAAATTTTGGATATTGCAACCGCAGCCGCCAATGTGCAAGAACATGATTACATCCTACAGGATGCTGCCCGAAAAATGGCCTCTTTAAATTATAGCGTGGAAGGACTCTTGGGTATTGCAAATGAAATCAAAGGAACTACTCATGACCTTGCTTTAGAGGAAATCGCTTTTGTAATGGTCTCCTCCCAGCGCAGTGCAGAGGAGATCTTAACCATTGTAAACGAATTGGAAAACTCACAAGATAAAACTTTGCGAGACACAACTCTGGGAGCTATTCTCTGCGAGATGCCCTCCAACAGCTACAGCAGCAGCGATCTATTGATTATCTCAAACGCAATGAATGATCTGGAAGAGCAGCGCCAGGCTCTTATAGAGTGCATTTGCGCAATGGTCCTTTATCATTGCGACATGGGGGAAATCGCGATTGTTGCGAATCAAATAAAAAATAGAGCTCAACATGTAGGAGAGATCATGACGGCTGTAAAGAAGATCGAGGATGTGGAGCTGCGCAATGTGGCTCTTAAGAACCTATTCCAGTAATGAGGCTTCGTCGATTTTCGGGTTCTTTTGAGCCGAATTTCGCTTCTTTTTTGGGGGGCTGTATACGAAGTTTGATACAGTCCCCCAAAAAA
>JAGWKO010000037.1 GCA_028873295.1 Verrucomicrobiota bacterium | reverse complement strand
GGAAGGATGTGCATGATACGCATGATAAATTTATCATGCGTATCATGCACATCCTTCCCATCATGTTTTCTTCCTGAGACCAAAGGCCAGTTGTCAACTCTTGAACCATTTTGGGCATATACCTTTCGTGAATGAAAAAGAAGCGTCCATTTATCCTGTTGGAAGTCATTATTGCTCTGGCGCTCACGATGATTTGCGCTACGCCTCTTCTCACAAAGCCTATTCGCCTTTTGCGCTCGGAGATAAAACAGATGGAATTGGCAGAGATGGAGCGGCTTGCCAACTGGTCTTTCGCAGGAATCAAGGCAGATCTCCTCATTCACCCTGACCTTTCGCATCTTGTACATCATGCCAAGCTGGGAGGGCCTATTCCTCTTCCCCCCCTCTCATTTGCATTGCCAGGCCTTACTGCCAAGGTGGTAAAACGCTGCTATACGCTGCATTGCACGGAGACAAAAGAGACTAAAGAGGGGAAAGAGTACCGCCTTTTTGCGGTCGATCTCTTTCTTACTCCAGTCGTGAAAGACGCCAGGGAAAAGACCAGAAAGTATGAGTATTGCGTCATCGTTCAGAGAACTAAGGAAGCAGAGTTTGAAATAACTTCTGCCAACGATTTTTGATCTCTTTCTGGTACTCACTCATATAGGCAAGAATCTTTTCTTTTTGCGCCTCATAGTCGAGGGAATGTATTTTGTCGATGAGATCTTCCCATGAATCGAAGTAGACAAAGATCTCTGATCGGGCAGGGTCGTACCACTCGGACAATTCGGAGAATTGATGGTCCAATAGTTCATTTAGCTGTTCGTGGAAGTAGTTCTTGCTGGTCAAGAGATCTTCAAACAATGTGGGAGAGGGAAGAAAGTAGATGATCCCTGCAGAGAGATGCTCAAAAAGGCTGGCTGCGCTGTAATCGCAAGGAAGGTGAACAACCCCCTTATATCCTGAAAGATCAAAGAGCCTTGGAAGGTCACCGTTGTAAATGTCTAGGCCGAGTTTTTGCAAATGAGTGGTCAAATTCATGAAGGTTGTTTCATTGTGATAGGGAGGAACGTAGAATTTGCCATTTTTTTTCGTGGAACGTAAGGAGGTGTTAAGGGCGCAAGGAGGAATGATCAGGTCCCCAAAGTCCATGCCCCTTAAGCCCGCGTAGTGCAGCATATAGGGAGAGCTTGCGACAAATGTGACGTTGGGTAAATTGCGCGCGGCAAGAAGAAGATCATAATATTCTACATCGGGGAATGGACCGTCGAGAGTAGAGGTGTCCGCATAATCGAACGGGCGGCAGATCCAAACAAGAAGAGGTTTTGTGTAGCCGTTTTGCAAAAAGATACGCGAAAGAGCCGTACTATCTGTTACGCAAATAAGATCAAAACTTTCAAAGGTAGCGCGGTGCCGATCCCAGATTCTTTGAGCTCGCTCATGAGTGATGTTATAGAGCACATTGCCCGAGCTGACTCCATCTAAAAAGCAGGGAGGCAGCGCAGGAATCAACCAGTTGGTGACAGAGCAGCCAAATTCTTTTGCAATCTTGGTGAACTCAGTGGCATAGGCCTTGTTGAAAGTGAGGTGAAGAACCCGCTTTGTTTTGGGGGATTCACTTTCTGTAAAGGCAAAGAGGGGAATGAAAAATAGAGCAAGTATGGAGAAAAAACGGCTCACGATTACCTCTCTTGAAATGAAGAGGAAGAATAGCATGGCAACTAAATTTTTTCACCATCCTTTTTGATCAGATAGTCAGGAGACTCAGGAGCTCCTCTTGCGCCACGCCTCTTGCGGCCATTGCATTGGCGGCCTTGCGCAAGGTGCTCTCGCAGCATATTGGATTTTGCTTCTGCAGTTGCTCTATAAGGGAGAGCAGATCCTCTTGTCTGGAGCCTTTTCTTGTAACTATTGCTTGAATGGCATCACGCAATGCTCCACTGCTCTCTCCCATAGTCATATTAGGGTCTATCCTCTTTATGATGGCAAGCAGCGCCTCTTGCCCAGCGCCTCTTGCGGCCATCACATTGGAAATAGCGTGTAAAGCACAGCCGTGTTTAAATGGGCATTGTATTTCCTCTGTGATGGCAAGCAGTGTCTCTTGTTCAGCGCCCAGCATAGCCATCGCTTCGGCAACATATCGCAGAATAGAATCGCGCGACTCTTGGCTCACTGTTTTTTCTCTGATGAATGCGAGCATCTCCTTTTGCCCCACGCCTCTCATGGTCATCGCTAGAGCGCTGCCGATCAAAAAGGCATCGCGGTATCCTGCGCTCTGTGCTCTTTCCGTGATGGCAAGCAGCTCTTCCTGTCCTGCGCCTCTTCCAGCCACATTTTTGATAAGATCGCAGAAAGCAAACTCGCCCTGCATCTTCATAAAGTCGAGGAGCTCTTCCGGCACGGCTTTTCTTGCAGCCAGTTTTATGGTGATATCGCGCAATGCAAGAGAGCGCCATCCTTTGTCTTCTATCTCGTTCAGGACGGCCATCAACTCTTCTTCGTTGATTACATCTTTTGCCAGCATCGCCAGGATAATACGGTGTACGGCTTCGTTGCGCTGATTTGGAGGTATTTTTTTCACGGTGGCAAGCGGCGGTTCTGTTCTGCTTGCCACCATTTCCCGAGCGATTGTTTCCGAGGGAAGATCAGTGGTTCTTTGGTTTTGCCGCGCCTTTAGGACGGCAACTAATTTCTCCTGTTCTGCGCCTTTTATCACCATTGCTTCAATGCCATAATTCAAAACAGAGTCATGCGTTGACCAAAAGTCTTCTGTTTTTGCGATGGTAAGTAGATCGGTTATGCTGCGGTTCGTATATATCATTGCGACGGCTGCGGCTTGTGTGTATGTCGAGTTCGTTGACAATGCGGCTGCAATTTGAGCTGCTGGCGCCTCCAGAAGTGTCAGCGCTTTTGCCTTTTGTGTCGATACGGGTTCTTCTTGAGAAATCCTGTCTGCTATCTCCTGTTTCACTTCTTTTGGCATGCCAGCCACGATCCTTGCGATCCTGGTGTGATTCGATATTGATTTGTTTATGATCGCTTGCCCTAATTCCCGTGTTCCTACTGCCGATTTCGAGGTGGTAATGTGAAGAAGTGTTGGAGCCCAGATGTTTGTGTAGTGGTTGGTGTAATTAGAGACATAAGTGCGCATTGTCCGGCAAATGAGGTTGCAGCGGAGTAGATCCCGAGTCGTCAGATAGGGACAAATGTGCTGCTGAAACAGATCTTCCGGAATGCTGCCAATTTTTTTCTTCTCATCCTGTTGCTTCGGATCTATCGCATTACCTGGAAAAGATTTTGATTGTGCCGCGGTTGTTGATATACTCATATTATACAAAAAGTTTGTTTGTTGAATTATATTATAACATATTCTATATTTTTGCGAAATATTAAGTATTTTTTCTACAAATGTAAAATATGTGTTGTCTTTCTGTGTTCGCTGTTGTTTGTGTTGCTGCTCTCAAAATCAACGACTTGAAAGCGTCGCGATAGTTCAGTTCGCAATTCGTGAATGCGCTCTTGCCAATGGCCGCTGTGAGATTGCAATCGACATAAAAAGTCCTGATGGGCGCGTCCCTGACGGTAGACGGGCTGTTTGCCCGGTATCTTGAGCAGATTCATATTTTTTTCTTCATAGTCCCAGAGAAAAGAGGTGTGAAGAAGCCAGCGCTCTTTGCGAATGTATTGCGCATTGCCTCCGCATTTGCGCTCTTGCAGACAGTAATCGTTTTCTCTGAGGAGAAGATCCGGCATTTTCCAGGCTTTTTGGTAGAGTTCAACGCCCCAGCGCAAGATAGGTTCGGGAAAGAGCGCGATGGGAAGATCTTTTGCAGAAAAGATCAGAGTGACAAAGAGAGTTTTCTCATCCACAATTACCGTGCCGCCGCCGCTGAATCTGCGAATGACTGGAACCTTCTCCTGTTGCACTGCGTCGCGGTGCAGAAGCTGCTCCGGATCGCCAGAAATGCCCATTACAATAGAGCGTGGAGATCCAAAATGAGCAATGCAAACGCTGCGCTCATCCGTGCGAAGAAGCGCCTCTTCGAGTTGCAGTCGCTCAAAAATGGGCGTTCCTTCCGGGAGTTCAAGAAAGTGGAGCATCGGCCCTCTTCCGCTTTTGCAGAGCAATGAGCAAAATGGAGATGTCGGAGGGGGTGATGCCGGAAATGCGTGATGCCTGACCGAGATGCTCGGGAGTGAATTTTGAAAATTTTTCTTTTGCCTCTGTGCGAAGCCCTGCCAGAGAGGCGTAACTGAAGTCGCGAGGGATTCGAATATGGTCGAGTTCCTCCAGTCGAACAACCTGTCTTTCCTGCCGTTCGATGTAGCCAGCATACTTGAGCGCAATTTCAATCTGCTCGTTAATTTCCGCGCCATGGTCGGTAATCTCTTCCGGATAGTGTTCCATCGCTTTTGCAAAGGTCCAATCGGGTCTGGAGATGAGCTGCGCAAGCGTTGCGCTCTTTCCATCCACCCACTTGTGGAGAGCTCCAAGGCGTTTGGACTCTCTCTCAATGCACTCTTTCTTTGCCGCCACTCTTTCATGCTGCTCTTGTGAGACGAGGCCAAGGGAAAAGGCCAAAGGGCGCAAGCGCAGATCGGCATTGTCCTGGCGCAAGAGAAGACGATGCTCTGCGCGACTTGTGAACATGCGGTAGGGCTCCGTCAGCTCAAAGCGAATCAGGTCATCGATCATCACGCCGAGATAGGCTTCGCTGCGCCGCAGGATCAGCGGGCTTTTGCCGAGCACTTTACAAGCCGCATTAACGCCTGCAAGAAGGCCCTGCCCCGCCGCTTCTTCGTAGCCAGTTGTTCCGTTGACCTGACCTGCAAGAAAGAGCCCCTCAACGCGCTTTGTCTCAAGAGTAGGGTAGATCTGATCGCTT
The DNA here is from genome assembly GCA_028873295.1 of Verrucomicrobiota bacterium. Taxonomy (GTDB): domain Bacteria; phylum Chlamydiota; class Chlamydiia; order Chlamydiales; family SM23-39; genus JAGWKO01. Next base: position 8,668 of record JAGWKO010000037.1, on the reverse strand, counting down.
GTGATGTAGTCATATTCGATAGCATAGGCAGGGCGCATCACTTCCACCTTCTCAAGGCCGATCACACTGCGAATCGCCGCCAGCTGCACATCAAAAGGAAGAGAAGAAGAGATGCCATTGACATAGACCTCTTCTGTAGAGAGCCCCTCCGGCTCTAAGAAAATTTGATGGCGCTCCTTGTCTGCAAAGCGCACTACTTTGTCTTCAATGGAAGGACAATACCTCGGACCTACACTCTGAATAATACCAGCATAGAGAGGAGAGCGGTGGAGGTTTTGTCTGATGAGATCATGTGTTGCAGGTGTTGTATAGGTGATATAACAGGATACTTGAGGCATGCGCTCTTCAGGGGCGTCGTAGGAAAAGCGAACCCCTTCATCGCCCGCCTGCTCTTCGCAAAGAGAAAGATCGATGCTCCTGCGATGGATACGCGGAGGAGTTCCGGTTTTGAGTCTCCCTAAACGGAATCCAAGTGCTTCGAGTTGACCGGAGAGACCAGTAGCTGCCTGATCGCCTCCTCGCCCTCCGGGAAACCTGCTTTCGCCAATGTGTAAAAGCCCTCGCATGAAGGTGCCAGCGGAGAGTACTACCGTTTGCCCGCGATAGGCGATCCCCTCCTGGGTTTTTACTCCAATAACTCGGCCTCCTTCCACGAGAAGAGAGTCTGTTGTGCCCTGTTTGATTTCCAGATGCGATACCTGTTCCAAGCGTCGCTTCATCTCAAGGGCATAGACCGCCTTATCCGCCTGTGAACGAGGAGAACGCACAGAAGGGCCTTTGGAGCTGTTCAGCATGCGAAATTGAATGCTACAGCGGTCCGCGACCTTCCCCATCAAGCCGCCGAGAGCGTCGATCTCCCGCACCATATGGCCTTTGGCTGTCCCTCCAACGGAAGGGTTACAGCTCATCTTCCCGATAGTGTCGAGATTCATAGTGAGGAGGAGTGTCTCAGCGCCCATGCGAGCAGCCGCATGCGCAGCCTCGCAACCAGCATGACCTCCCCCAATGATGATGACATCAAAGGCTTTTGGATAAAACCACATAGCGAGAGGGAGGACTATTTTTTCTTGTGGCGATCTCTACGGCGTCGCTTTTTTCTTTTATGCCGGGCGATTTTGGCTCGCCGCTTCTTTTTAACAGAGGCCATAGTTTGGATTTTCCTGGGTAATCGATGACGAGAATAGTAATAGATCTTCCTCTAAAGATCAAGAGATGCGAATCACGATGAAGGTGAGGTCATCGTGTTGAGGAGCTTTTTGACAAAAAAGAGAGAGCTCTTCCAGCAGTTTTTGCTCAATACCCCTTGCGGAGAGATGCGCATGCTGTAGAAGAATTTTTTCAAGTCTGGGCATGCCAAAGAGCTGTTGTTCTCTGTTATGGCTCTCGATCAGGCCATCGGTATGAAGAAAAAGGAGGGCGTTGGGGGGAAGTAGTAGGGTTTTTGTTTCCACTTGGGAGATAGGCTCTACCCCGAGAGGGATTCCTGCCGTGGCGAGCTGTTTCAGAGCGCCCTCTTGCAGAAAGAGAGTGGGCGGATGCCCCTGAGAGCAGTAGCTGAGCTCTCTTGTTGTCGGGTCATAGAGCGCCGCCCATAAGGTGATGAACATCGTCTCCTCTCGGGCATCCTGCCAGAAAAGAGCGCTTGCCTCCTCTATGATCTCAGGCAGAGTCCTCCCGGAATGCGCAAGAGCCTTTAACATGCTCCGCAGTCCCAGGGAATAGAGACAGGGGGAAACCCCCTTCCCGGCAGCGTCTGCGATCACCATGAAGAGTTTCCCTTCTCTTGTCGGGACAAGATCGTAAAAATCGCCTCCCACCTCAAAGGCGGGGATAAATCTTGCAAACAATTCAATACCAGGGTATTGCGGCAGTTTTTTTGGCAAAAGACTGATCTGCAGTTTATGTCCGGTTGCTAGTTCTTCTGCCAGGTGACTCCTGATGGTGCGTTCTTTTTCAATTTCTTTTTGGTAATGAATGATCTGATCGAGCATCTCATTGAGCTGGTTGCCGAGGAAATTGATTTCAAACCCCACCTTGTCAGGAGAATAGCGCACGTGAAGGGCGCCTTTTGAAACGCGCTCCATCGTTTGTTGCAGGGCGCGCAATGGCCTTGCAACTCTTCGCATTGTAATGAAGGTGAGAAGGGCGCTTGCGAGCGCAACGATAAGAAAAATTGTAATGAAATGAAGGGCGTAAAATCTTTTATTGACTGTATTTGGGATGGAGAGGTAGAGAAAAAAAATTTCCAGAAGAAGGGGGGCTACCACCAAAGAGAGAGCAGTTGCCAGAATACGCCAAACCAAAGAGCCGCTTGAATGATGTGCCATTATTGAAAGGTACTGTTACAATGTCCCCATATCATATGCTGATAAAAAAAATTAGTAGCTTGCAACATCCTCTTGTTTCTCATTGGAGTCGCATTGTGCAGGAGCGCTCCTATCGGCGGGAATCTGGAAGTGTCATGGTTACAGGAAAGAATCTCATTCAGGAGATGGCAAGACGGGGGAGGCTCAAACGACTTTTGACGCTCTCTTCCTGTGTGGATCTTCCTGCTGATGAAGCAGTGGAAGTGACGGATGCGATCCTCAGGAAGGTGACAGGACTCCCCTCCTGCGATGGGTTCGCTGCAGAAGTTTCCATGCCGCCACCGTCCGATCTTAGGGGGATACGCTATTTGCTTGTTTTAGATCTTGTGTCTGATCCCGGCAATGTAGGGACTCTTGTTCGCACGGCGTTTGCTTTGGGGTGGGAAGGGGTAGTGGTTACTCCCGGGACGGCGGATCTTTTCAATGATAAGGCATTGCGCGCGGCAAAGGGGGCCACCTTTTGGCTTCCTTACCAAGAAGTGACAAGAGAAGAGCTTTTGACATGGCCTCACCAACTGTTTGTGGCAGATATGGAGGGGGAAGAGACTTGCGAGGTGGAGCCGCCAGTTGCTTTGATTCTCAGCAATGAATCTCGAGGGGCGAGGGAATGGGCGCAGGCAAAAAGCGTGCGAATCCCCATGCGGCAAGAGTGTGAGTCGCTCAATGTAGGGGCGGCGGGTGCGATTCTTATGCATCAGTTACGGGGGACGCTATGATTTCCCGTTATGACGAGGAGGAAGAGGCTTTCCATGCAAAAGAAGAGCGGGTGCGAAGAAAAGGGGCTCCTCGCAAAAAAGAGCCGCGCGATCTTTCCCATCTTTCAAGAGGGCGCATTGTCGCCATCTCTGGCGAGGGAGTATTGGTAGAGAGAGAGGGTGAGCAGCGCCTATGTTCATTGAAGGGGACTCTTCGGGCAACAGAGAAAGCTGCTGTGGGCGACTGGGTGCGATTCAGTGAGGAAAACAACATCGAGCAGATCGAAGAGCGCACATCGCACTTCTCCCGAACAGATATTAGTGGCCACAAGGAGCAGGTGATGGCAGCAAATATCGATCAGGTGGTTCTGATCGTCTCTGTAGGCGCGCCTCCGCTCAAGCCTGCGCTTGTCGATCGCTATCTGATTGCTGCGGAAAAGGGAGGCGCCACTCCTCTTCTCGTTGTGAACAAGATCGATCTTCTTGAGACGCTTTCTGAGGAAGCACAAGAGGAATATCATCAGTTTGCTCTTGTTTATAGAGAGCTTGGGTTCTCTTTGCTTGCCGCAAGCGCGCAGACGGGAGAGGGATTAGAGGAACTTCGCCTTGCAACGCGTGACAGGATTTCGCTTTTTGCAGGACAGTCAGGCGTTGGTAAAACGTCCCTTTTGAATGCGGCGTTTCAGATGCAGCGTCCCGTTGGGGTTCTTGCAGAAAAGACGGCGAAGGGAGCTCATACGACAACTAGGGCGGAGCTTTTCCCCATTCCTGCAGGCGGGTACTGTATTGATGCTCCAGGAGTGCGCAGTTTTAGCGTTTGGGATCTCAAAAGAGGAGATCTGGTGCGACATTTCCATGAGTTTGCAGAATTTTCCGCGCAGTGCCGCTACTCCAATTGCTCCCATGTTGATGAGCCGGGATGTGCTGTCCTTCAGGCTCTGGAAGAGGGGGCTCCTCTTTTCCGCTATCCATCCTACTGCAGTTTGCTCCAGGAAATCGCAGCAGGACCTGGGGGGAAAACGTGGGATTAATAGACTCGCATGAATCTATCCCAGTAATAGACCCCTTGCGTAACTGAGGGTTCTGTCGATTTTCGGGTTCTTTTGAGCCGAAATCGACAGAACCCTCAGTTACGCAAGAGGTCTATTTTTGACTTTTGTTTTCCGGTGCCGCTGCTTTTTCTGCCTGGTCTCTCAAAAGCTGCAACTCCTTCAATCTGATTTGTTTTTCTTGTTCATTTACAACAAGTTCATTGAGCGCGCTCCACATATATCCAAATCCACCAAAAATCAACGGAATTCCGAGAGGACCGCTAACCGGAGGATTTACTGTAACGCAAAAAACGCCACTGATTGTCATGCCCACGCCTAATAAAAAATCTCTCAGGCATCGTTGCTGTTTAGGGTCAGCAGAGGTATAGGCATCAGTGCCGATATTGAGTGCTGCGCAGTGAGAAGCTTTTCTTCTGGGAATGTATTCATCGGGAGATTGTACGGGATACTGAAGCAATCCACAGCTATAACCGTACATTCTGTACCATAACCACAATGATCGAATCGCTATGAGCCGCTCTTTCGGTTCTCTCATTTTTGCAAGTTGTTCCTCGGCGCAATTAAATAATGCGCAGTTGTAACATGAAGCCTCGTAGCTTTTTGCATGAGTTTGCAATTCAAAGGCAAGTCTTAGTTGGTCGATGCATTTTATTCGTGTATTTTCAGATGCTTGAACGGAAGAGAGGAGGAGTAAAAGCAGCAGTAGACTTGGAGTTAAAAGTTTTTGCATTATTTTAAGGAATCCGCGATTACCATAGCCAAAAGATAGAGCAATAGCAGTACCCCATTAGCAATATAGCTTACCGCAGCAGAGAGGAGTTTCTTTTTTTTAACTTCTTTCCATTCAGCATAAAAGGATATCCCGCGAGGGATCATAAAGCATGTGGCTAAAATGATTCCAACAAGGAGCAAGATAAATTTTGTTAATCTGATGAAAAAAACTGTGTCCCAAAGTGATTGCCAATCCATATTCTTCTCAAGGATATGTGGAGCATTTGCTCCTTGTCAATTACTTTTTATACCATCGCTGTCGGGTCGATGAGGCGATCAAACTCTTCGCCAGTGAGAAAGCCGAAGTGTAGGGTGGCTTCGCGAAGAGAGATGTTTTCTTTGTAGGCAAAGCGCGCGATCTGTGCACAGCGATCATAGCCGAGATGCGGAGTGAGCGCTGTGACAAGCATGAGGGAGCTTTGAACAAAAGAGGCGATTTTCTCCTGGTTCGCCTCAATGCCTTCAATGCAAAAGCGTTGAAAAGAGAGCGCGGCATCGTGCAAAAGATGCAGAGAGTGAAAGAGGTTGTGGAGGAGCAGGGGTTTTAGAACATGGAGTTCAAAATTGCCTTGCGATCCTGCCATCCCGATAGTAGCGTCGTTGCCCATCACCTGTAGGGCCACCATGCGCATCAGTTCGCACTGCGTTGGATTGACTTTGCCCGGCATGATTGAAGAGCCCGGTTCATTTTCGGGGAGGCGAAGTTCGCCAAGGCCAGCTCTTGGACCAGAGCCGAGCCAGCTGAGATCTGTTGCGATTTTGAAGAGGGAAGCGGCGAGTCTGCGCAGAGCGCTGCTGACAAAGACAATCTCATCGTGGGCGGAAAGAGCTGCGAAGAAGTTGGGGTGAGAGCGGAAGGGGAGACCTGTTGTCTCTTTGATCTTTTGCACTACGCGCTCTGCAAAGTGTGTAGGAGCATTGAGGCCCGTTCCTACAGCGGTGCCGCCGATTGCCAAATCAAAAAGGTCTGCGGCAGCAATGCGGAGCGTTTGTAGAGAGCGATCAACCAGAGCGACATAACCGGAAAACTCCTGACTGAGAAGAAGGGGGGTCGCATCCTGCAGATGCGTTCTTCCGATTTTCACAATGCCGGCAAAACTTTTTTCCTTTTCCTGTAAGGCAGTGCGCAATTTTTCTATTTGAGGGAGCAGCTTCTTATGGATGTTGAGTGCAGCTGCGATGTGCATTGCTGTCGGGAACGTGTCGTTGGAAGATTGCGATGCATTCACATGGTCGTTGGGATGAACAGGACTTTTGCTCCCGAGCGTCCCACCTGCAAGAACATTTGCCAGATTGGCGATCACTTCATTGACATTCATGTGCGTCTGCGTTCCACTGCCCGTTTGCCAAATGCAAAGAGGAAAGTGAGCGTCCCATTTTCCCTCGATGATCTCATCACATGCTGTGACAATCCATGGGACAAATGCAGTAGGGATGACGCCGAGCTCGCCATTGGCAAGGGCAGCTGCCTTTTTTAAAATGGCATAGGCGTGGATGAACTCTGTAGGCATGCGATCGGAGCCGACCGCGAAGTGGTGGAGCGCCCGTTCTGTCTGAGCGCCCCAATATTTGTCTGTAGGGACAGCGATCTCTCCCATCGCATCCCTCTCTTTACGAAATTCTGTCACTCTTATGATCCAAAGTAGGAGGTAAGGCCTGCTTCTGTGGGTTTCATCGCTTTTTCACCCTTTTTCCAGTTCGCAGGACATACTTCACCATACTTCTCGTGATAGAGTAGAGCATCGATTATGCGCAATGCCTCATCTACAGAACGGCCCAAAGGAAAGTCATTGATGACCTCATGGCGTACAACTCCTTCCCGATCGATCAGAAAAAGTCCTCGATAGGCAATCCCCGCCTCTTCATTTAATACCTGAAAGCTGCGAGAGATCGATTTGGTCAGATCGGAGACCAAAGGATAGCTGATGCCGGCAATCCCCCCTTTGGCCTTCGGCGTGTTCAGCCAGGCAAGATGAGAAAATGCGCTATCTATGGAACAGCCAATGAGTTGCACTCCTCTTTCTTCAAAGTCTTTGAGGCGGTCCTGGAAGGCGTGCAATTCTGTTGGACAGACGAAGGTGAAGTCGAGAGGATAGAAAAAGAAGACAACGATCTTTCCGGAGAAATCGGAGAGGCAAAAATCTTCATGAATCTTATCTTGAATCACCGCTTTTGCCTTAAACTCAGGTGCTTTTTTACCAACTAATGACATAATAACTCCTTTACAATAGTAGTTTCTGGCCCATGGCCCGGGATAACGCGCGTGTCTGGCGGAAGGGTCGCAAGTAATTGTAGCGAGGTTTTCATCGCCTCCGGAGCGCCTGTAGGCAGGTCCGTCCTTCCTATAGCGCGGCAGAAGAGGGTGTCTCCGGAGAAGAGCAGATGGTGGGTGGGGAGATAGAAAGAGACGCTTCCGGGGGAGTGACCTGGCGTGTGAAGAACGTGAAAAGAGAGACTCCCTACAGAGATCGTCTCTCCGCCGTTTAAGAGATGGTCTGGGGATGCCCCCTGTATCGAAAGAGAAAGAGACAGCTGATCCGATCCCGGGCGTTCCATATTTCCTGCATCCAGGCGGTGAACATAAAGGGAGGCGCCCGTCTTTTCCTTGAGAAGATGCACATCGACGATGTGGTCCCAATGTGAATGAGTAAGCAGAATGACTTCAATGCGGCAGGAGAGGCGGGCAGCACACTGCAAGATCTTCTCTGCGGATCCCATTGCGGGATCGATCACTGCGGCTACTCCCCCTTCTTCCACAAGAATCGCATTCGTTCTCAAAGGGCCGGAAGGGAAGAGAAAAAATTGCATTGCACTGGAGAGGACTCGAACCTCTGACCCCCTAGTTCGTAGCCAGGTACTCTATCCAACTGAGCTACCAGTGCAAGAGGAGCTCATTATCATTGATCCTTTGTTAAAGATCAATTTTAAAAAAATGTTTGGCGTTGAATGAAGTGACTGCTGCGACCTCTTCTATAGACACTCCCTTGACTTCTGCAATGCAGTGTGCAGTTTCCGGCAAAAAAGAGGGCTCATTGAGATGGCCTCGATGACTTTGGGGGGCGAGGTAGGGGGCATCTGTTTCAAGAAGGATGCGTGATAGAGGGACTTCTTTAACCACTTTTCGAAGCTCCTCGCTTTTTTTGAAGGTGATGATCCCGCTGAAAGAGAGGTGCCAGCCAAGTTGCAGTGCCGTTTCTGCTTCCTGAAGAGATCCTGTGAAGCAGTGGATGAGGGCAGGTCCAGAGTATTCTTGTGAGACGATTGTAAAAAGATCTGCAAAGGCATTCCTGCAATGAAAGAGAAGGGGGAGCTGAGTCTCTTTGGCAAGGTGGAGATAGCGAACAAGAAATTTTTCCTGAATCGCCTTAGGTGTTGAAACCGAGTAGTAATCAAGGCCCGTTTCTCCAATTGCGAGAAGTTCTTTTTTTTTGGCAGCTTCTGCAAAGAGAGGAAACTCTTTGTCTCCCTTCTCTTCTACATCGTGCGGAGGAGTTGCTCCGGCAGTATACAGTTGCGGTTGCTTCTTTGCCCACTCCAACCCTGTGCGCAGGCTCTCTTCATCCGTACAGATGTTGACGATATGGGAAACGTGCGCCTCTTTTGCGCGCTCAAGCAGACTTGGGAGATATGGCAGGAGGTCCGGGCTTGTGAGATGTGCGTGGGAGTCGAAAAAATCCATGGGTGGAAGAACCTATCCCAGTAATGAGGCTTCGTCGATTTTCGGGGTTATTTTGGTCGAATTTCGCTTCTTTTTTGGGGGGCTGTATACGAAGTTTGATACAGC
>JAGWKO010000036.1 GCA_028873295.1 Verrucomicrobiota bacterium | reverse complement strand
AAAAAGCGAGGGTTTTGAACCCTCGCTTTTGATTTGGCGAAAGAGAAGGATTAATAATCCATCTCTGCGCCAGCAGGAGATGCCGCTGCTGCGGGTTTTTCCTGCTCTTCTTCTGTGATGACTGCTTCTGTAGTCAAGAGAAGGCCTGCGATCGAAGCCGCAAATTGAAGTGCGCAACGCACTACTTTTGTCGGATCGATAATTCCTTTGTCCACCATGTCGACATAGAGATCTTCGCGAGCATCGTAGCCCTCGTTGCCTTTTGTCGAAAGCACTTTTTGAACAACAACAGAACCCTCTTTTCCAGCATTTTCTGCAATCTGACGCAGAGGATAGGAAAGAGCGCGCAGAATGATCTCTGCACCAACTTTCATATCTCCACACAGTTTGTTGATTGCTGCTTCAAGAGCAGAAAGCGTGCGAAGCAGTGCTGTGCCGCCGCCAGGAACAATGCCCTCTTCAACGGCTGCTTTTGTCGCTTCCTTCGCATCTTCAACGCGATCTTTCTTCTCCTTGATCTCAACTTCTGTTGCAGCGCCCACGCGAATGACAGCCACACCACCAGAGAGTTTTGCCAAACGCTCCTGAAGTTTTTCTTTGTCGTAATCAGAAGTCGCCTGTTCAATCTGGCGCTTCAGAAGAGCAATGCGATCGGAAAGCGCCTGCTTGTTGCCAGAACCATCGATGAGTGTTGTGTCGTCTTTCTTCACAAGCACCTTCTTCACGCGGCCTAGCATATCCAGAGTTACTTTCTCAAGCTGAATGCCGAGATCTTCGCTGATGAACTGTCCACCAGTGAGAATCGCGATATCTTCGAGCATCGCTTTGCGGCGATCGCCAAAGCCTGGGGCCTTAACAGCGACTACCTTCAGTCCAGCGCGCAGACGGTTGACAACGAGCGTAGCAAGAGCTTCGCCTTCTACTTCCTCCGCAATGATCACAAGAGGTTTGCCAGATTCTGCAACCGCTTGGAGAATAGGGAGAAACTCTTTCATCGAAGAGATCTTTTTCTCATAGATGAGAATGTAGGCATTCTCATACTCGCAAACAAGCGTTTCAGAGTTGGTGACAAAGTAAGAAGAGCTGTAGCCACGGTCAAAGTTCATGCCTTCAACTACATCCAGAGTTGTCTCAAAGCCTTTTGCCTCTTCAACAGTGATCGAACCATCTTTGCCAACGCGTTCCATCGCCTTTGCAATGATTGCTCCAATCTCTGCATCGCCATTGGCGGAAATGGTCGCAACCTGGGTGATCTCTTTTGAATCCTTAATCGGCTTACTCAACTTCTTCAGCTCATCGCATACGAGAGTTACTGCAAAATCAATCCCTCTCTTGAGTTCCATTGGGTTCGCGCCAGCAGTTACGTTGCGAAGGCCTTCTGCATAGATTGCCTCTGCAAGTACAGTCGCTGTCGTGGTGCCATCGCCAGCCTTGTCAGCTGTCTTGCTCGCCACTTCTTTGACCATCTGAGCGCCCATGTTCTCGTGTTTGTCTTTGAGTTCAATTTCTTTTGCCACAGTTACGCCATCTTTTGTGATCTTGGGAGCGCCAAATTTGGCGTCGATCACTACATTGCGTCCTTTTGGACCAAGCGTCACTTTAACAGCGGAAGCAAGTGTTCGCACGCCTTTCAAAATTTTCTGGCGGGCATCTTCCTTGAATTTAATATTTTTTGGTGCCATAATTCTCCTTACAGTTATTCTTCAATCGTAGCAATGATATCATCTGCCTTAACGACAACGAATTCTTCATCGTCGATCGTTACTTCCTGGCCAGAATATTTATCCATCAAAATGACATCTCCCACCTTTACAGGAACGGGAACAATTTTGCCGTCATCCAGTTTCTTTCCAGGCCCAACGCTTACGACCTTGGCTGTCTCTTGTTTCTTTTTTGCAGAATCGGGAAGAATAATCCCTCCCTTCATTGTCTCCTGTGGCTCAAGGCGCTGGACGAGCACGCGATTTCCCAAAGGCTTCAACGTGATTTTCTTTGCGGTTTCTTGCATACTAGGTTCCTCCATTCTATATAAGAGCCCGGGGCAAATCCCGGAACTAAATCTACAAGGACTATAACGCATCATGCCAATTTTTGCAACCCGATTTAGCAGATCACCTGCGAGATTGCTAACCTTTATACTGCCTCTTATGCTGCCTTTGCTGTGTGGAGGCAGAGATATACAATATTTTGTACAATCAAAAGATTTAGATGATGGAGGAGAGATGACACCGCGCCGCGATGAGTTGAAGAGGGAAGACAAATGGAATGTGGAGGCACTTTACCGCAATGCGGGGGTGTGGGAGGAGGATTTTGCTCGCGTGAAAGGGGAGGGGCGTTGGCCTGAGATTGAGGCATACAAGGGAAAACTTGGAACTCCTAAAGCCGCAGCTTCTTTTTTTGATCTCTATTTTGGGTTGGATCGAGAGCTGACAAAGTTGCATACCTACGCTCATTTGCGGATGGATGAAGATCTGGGCGATGATCGCTCCAAGCGCGATTTTGGGCTTATTTCCGGTCTTGCGCATGATTTTCAGGAGCAATATTCCTGGGTAGAGCCGGAGCTGCTTTCTCTTGCGGATGCAGAATTTGAAAAACTTCAAAAGAGCTCCGATCTTAAGGAGTATCGCTTCTATCTGGAAAAAATCGGGAGAATGCGTCCCCATACGCTTTCTGAAGAGATGGAGGGGCTTCTTGCGCTGAGCGGAAAGTCGTTGGAAACAGCGCACCGCACTTTTTCTGCCTTAAGCAATGCTGACATGCAGTTTGCGCCTGCGCTCGATAGCGAAGGCAAGGAACATCCTGTGACAAATGGAAGCTATCCTCTTCATATGCGCAGTCGCGATCGCGTACTGCGCAAAAACAGTTTTTTGAGTCTGCATCGGGGGTTTTCCTCTTATAGCAATACGATAGCAGAGCTCCTTCGAGGACAGACGGAGGTGCATCTTTACCATGCCAGGGCAAGACTTTTCCCCTCCTGTCTGGACGCTGCGCTCTTTCCACACAATATTGCACCGGATGTCTACACAAATCTGATCGCTTCCGTCTCCCAGGCGCTGCCTGCGATGCATGACTACATCGCGCTGCGCAAAGAGCTTCTTGGGCTAGAAGAGCTGCATGCCTGGGACTTGAGCGCTCCTCTTGTGGATCAGGTTGATCTTCACATGTCCTATCCCGAAGCGTGTCAGGCGGTTATCTCTTCTGTGGCGCGCCTTGGTAAAGAGTATCAGGAAGAGGTGCGAAAGGGACTGCTTGAGGAGAGGTGGGTCGATGTGTATGAGACGCCGAGGAAGCGCTCCGGCGCCTATTCCAGCGGTTGCTATGACAGCATGCCCTATATTCTGCTCAACTATCAGGGGACTTTGAATGATGTCCTGACACTTGCGCATGAGGTGGGTCATAGCATGCATAGTTTGCTGAGCCGGAAAAATCAGAGCTATCTCTACTCGCAATATCCCATTTTTGTCGCGGAGGTGGCCTCCACTTTCAACGAGCAACTTCTGCTGCAGATGCTGAAAGAGAAGATGACTTCTGCAAAAGAGAGGGCCTACCTTATTCATTATGAGATCGAAGGAATGCGAGCAACTCTTTTCAGGCAGACTCTTTTTGCCGAATTTGAACTGCAGATTCACAAATGGGCAGAGGATGGAGTCCCTGTAACGCCCTCTCTTTTGAGTGACTTCTATCTGGAGCTCAGTCGCAAATACTATGGGCCAGCCCTCACTGCAGATCCCGAACTTGCAGTGGAGTGGGCGCGTATTCCACACTTCTACTATAATTTCTATGTCTATCAGTATGCTACAGGACTCAGTGCGGCCCTTTCCCTTTTTCATCAAACAGAGTCTTCTGGCGAAGCGGTGGAGCGCTATCTTCACTTTCTCTCTTCCGGGGGCAGTCACTACCCTCTCGACCTTCTTCAGGGCGCCGGGGTAGATATGCGGAAGCCGCAAGCCATTGAATCTGCGATGCAAAGATTTCAGCTTCTTGTCAAAGAACTGAGAGAGATTCTTCAAGGAGGAAATTGATGGAGATCTATAATCCCTATCCCGATTGGATTGCTATTGTTCTTGCGACTTTTCTCAATATGGCAATTGGTGCTGTCTGGTACTCTCGTGCGCTTTTTGGGGAGCTTTGGCTTGCTTTAACAAAAGAACGGGAGTTGCATTGGAGATCCTGGCGCACCGTTTTGCATCTGGCGCCCTCTTTCATCACTGCCTTTTTTCTTGATTTTTTTGAGAGACATCTGGCAGTGACGACAGTGACGGATGGGATGTTTGTCGCTTTTTGTTTCTGGCTCGGATTTGTCGCTCCAACGCAAATTTCCTCTTGCCTTTGGAGGAGGAAAAGTTGGAAACTGTTTGCGCTCCATGGTGGGTATCGCCTGCTTGCCTATCTTTCGATGGGTGGACTACTCGCTGCTTGAATCATTTTTGGTATAACTGATGCGAACTCTTAAAATTGATCAACTGAAGAAAATCCTTTTGCTCACCTCTTCTGGAGGCGGCGGGCTTTTGCAGGCAGCTATGGCCAAGGAGCAGGAGATAAAAAAAAGGGCTCCACAAGCTGTCATCATTCGCAAGGATGTTTTACAGGACTGGATGGGGCAGCGTTTTGGTACTTTTTGTTCCAGGAGTTGGAACCAGGCGCAAATCAGAGGGGATGTTGCGGCGCTGGATTTTTATATCGCTTCGCAAAGGGTGATGGACTTTTTTTGTTGGCCCTATCTCTTTCTTCGCACCCTTCACGCTCTCTATAGAGAAAAAATAGATCATGTGATTGATACACAACCTCTTGGGACGTCAGCGATCGTTAAGGCGATACGGATCTACAATGCGCACAAGAAAAAGAGAGTTTACCTGCAAAAGGTTCTCGTCGATTTTCCTACGAAACTTGCGACCCATTTTTTTGGCCCCATCAGGCGTCTTACGCGCAGGGATCGCCCCTTTCTGCAACTCTCTACTATTGTTCCTCTTTTGAAGGAAGGGGAAACAGAGGAGTCTTTTTGGCAGACGACATGTCGATTAACAAGGGAAGAGATTCACTATGAGCTTAATGTGCGGCAATCGTTTCGCGCACTGCAAGAGAGGCCGCGTGACCAGCAGCCCCTTCCTGTGACCTTTTGTTGCAAGAGCGAAGAGGAGCTACAGCTGATGCAAAGAGCTTTTTGCAAGGGAGGCGCCGAGTCTTATACAACTGTCTCTGGGAAAGAGGTGACAGTAACGATTCCTCCTCATGTCAAAGTCTTTACAATTCTTCTTGGGTCGCAGCCTGCAAGCAGGGCGACGCTGCACTATGTCGAAGAGTGGTTGCGCGTTGCAAAGGAGTGTTGCAGAAGGCCTACCTGGCTCTTTGTTTTCTCTGCCGAACATCGCCCTCTTGAGAAGACTCTTTTTCGAGATGTTGTGGAGGCAGTTGAAGAGGCTTACAAGTGTGGGAACGCTCTCTTCAGTGTGATTCCCTTCTCCTTTCAGAGCGATGCAGTGATCGCACCTCTTTTTCATCGCAGCGATCTGACTTGTACGCGTTCGGGAGGACAAACGGCTATGGAGCTTCTCGCTGTCAATCCTGGAGAAATCTGGATTCACTCTGAGACAAAGGAAGGGGGGCTTCAGGAGTTGTTAAAGGGAATTCCTGGATGGGAGGCGGCAAACGCTCTCTATCTGCAGGAAGTGAAAGGGGCAAAGATCGTTTCTCCAGAGACTTTTGCCCCGTTTGCCAAGCGATTAATGATAGATGAGAAATGAGGCGAGTCCTTCCCAGTCGCCCCTTGAAAAGAAGGGCTCGATTTGTGCTGGGGAGACCCCTACTTCTGCTGCAAAGGGAGCGATATAGGAGGGAAGTTGTCCCTTTTGCGCTTCACGGCTCAAGTTTACTGCAAGACCATCTTGCCCATGGATGAACCCTCTTCGTTTGAGAGAATCCTCAAAGACTTGCTTCAGGCGAGGTTTCATTTGTGTGACGAGCACAGAGAGAAATTTCAGAGGATGGACGTCATTGAGTTGATGCCCAAGGCGCCTCAGATGCTCTTCCCTGAGGAGAAGGGTAGCGTAGTTGCTATCTGCAAGACAGGTAATGAGCTCTGCAATGCGCACGCGATCCTGCTCTGTGCAGGGAAGATCTGAATAAGAGAGATCTTTCTTGGGGGTGATTTTGATCACAGCGGCTGTAGGAGTCGGGGAAAAAGCAAAAGATGAAAAGAGACAAAAAAAGAAGGAAAGGAAAGAAACCATAGAATACCTCCTGAAAGTTGTAGTCTACGTTAACTCACTTTTTAGGTATACTGAACCTATCCCAGTGATGGCACGCCGTTTTCTTATTCTTCTCCTTCTTGTTCTCTCTCTTCTTCTTGTAGGAAAGGGCTGGCATTTGGCAAAAGATGGGTTTGCCATTGGCCGCATCTCCTCCTTTTTTCCTCTTCCAGCCTCTTGCCAAGAGGCAAATCATTCTTTGCCTGAGGGAGTTTCCTGGGATGAGCCCTTTTCTTACCTGGGGCGGGGGCGTCAAAACTATGCCTTTGTTAGCAAGGATCAGAGGTTTGTTATTAAGCTGCCTCGCTGGGACCTCCATCAGGTTCCCTTCTGGATGCGCGCTCTTCCCTTTTTGGAAGACTATCGCGCTCTCTATCGCAAGGAAAAAGAGAGAAGGCATCGCTCTCTTATGAAAAGTTTTGAGCTCGCAGAGCATTTTTTGCAGCAGGAGACCGCGCTTCTTTTCTTCCACCCTGCAGCGACAAGACAGCTGCAAAAGAGAGTTGTTCTCGTCGATCGTTTGGGAAGACAATTTTTCATTGATCTCGATTGCACTGCCTTTCTCTTGCAGAAGCGGTGCGATCTTCTCATTCCCGCCTTTCTTTCTGCCGTCTCCAGAAAGGATCAAACGGAAAAAGAGAATCTTTTAACGGCCTTTTTGCGCTATAATGCGGTGCGCACAAGGAAAAAAATTCACAACAAAGATCCTACTTTTCAGGATAATTTTGCTTTTGAGGGGAAGGATGTGTTGCAAATTGATGTGGGGAGTTTGTACCTGGATGATTCCATCGGGCTGCGCTCTTCCTTTCTCAAACTCGTCGATCCCTTCTGTGCATTTTTAAAAGAGGTTGATCCGGAAATGGTTTCCTGGTTTCGAGCCAAAGCAGAGGAGATGGCGTGCGAATTTTCGACATAAAAAAAATCCTCCTTTTCTCTCTTCTTCTTTTTTGTTCTCTTGCTCTTCCCACGCAGTTCAAACTGTGGACGCATGGCTTTAAGCTTGAGAAGCTCTACATCCCGATTGCCTTTTCAGAAAAATGGGAACGAGAACCCCTTCTCTCCAAGGAGACTCTGAAGGCGATCTTTTCTCAGCCTTTTTCATTCCTGGGGAAGGGGGCTCAATCGTATGTTTTTGAAAGTAAAGATGGAGATTATGTTCTAAAGCTTTTTCGCTTTGATTCCAGAAGGCGCAGATTCTGGAATCGGCACGAGGAGGGTTGGCAGGAAAAGACCGCCCTTTCTCTTTTTCGCTCCGCTCTTCTCGGTTGGGACCATGCGCGGGAAGAGACGGCGCTCCTCTTTCTGCACCTGAATCTCACTTCTGGGGAGCTTCCTGGGGTAACTCTAAAGACTCCTCTGGGTGGAACAGTGGAGCTCTCTTTAGACAACTATCGATTTGCTCTGCAGCGCAAGGCAGTTTCATTAAAAAAGGCGTTGGAAGATTCTTTGTGTAACGGGACTCTTGAAGAAAAGATGGAGGCTTTTTCTCAGCTTTTGGAGGAGAGAACAAGGAAGGGAATCGGGAATAGCGATCCGAGTCTTTGGCGCAATTTTGGTTTTATAGGGGAAAAGGCTGTGGAGATCGATTTTGGCAATTATATCGAGCGGCCCGATTTTTCCAGTGAAAAGGCTAGAGAAAAAGAAATTGCCCGTTACATGATGCCCTTTAAAAAATTTTGCAACGATCAAAGAGCATCAAAGAAATGAAAAAAATTATACTCCTGTTCTTTTTTATTCTTTTTTTCTCTCTTCTTTTTTTACCTCAAGTGCTTTCTCTTCCCTTTGCAAAAAAGTTTCTCGAAGAGGAGATTTCCAAGCGCGCCTCTCTTTCTCTTTCCATTGAGAAGTTGCGTTGCAGCTGGTTTGGGCCTCAAGAGCTTTCTGGCGTTTGGGTTCGTCAGGAAAAGATCAGCGCGCATCTGGAGAAGATACAGATCGCCCTTCCTCTTTGGAGTATCAAGGAGTGGCAGGAAGCACTCTCTTTCCAGGGGGGATCTCTTCCCGATCTTCAGTTGACAAAGATAGAGGGTTCTTTAAAAGGAAAGTCTGTGGATCTTTCTGGGGAGAGCGAGAAGGGGGGCATGTTTACCTTGAGTGGCCTCTTTAGTTCTTCTTCTGATTTTTCTCTCAATCTTCACTGTTCTGCTTTCCCTTCTGCTCTCGTTGATTCCCTTTTGCATGCAAAGGGTTGGTTTTCTGCTTTTGTGGGGCCTCTTTTCGCGGCAGAGTCGCACTGCACGGCTGATCATATCGAAGGATCTCTGCGCTCTTCTGCATTGCAGCTCGCTGTGGAAGGGGAGTTGCAGAAGAAGAGTCTGCATTTCACTAAACCTTTTCAGCTCTTGCTACGCCCTACGTCTCAGCTTCTGGAGCTTTTCCGTGAGCATTTTTCCCTTCCGTTGCTCGGTGTTGATTACTCCATTTCGCTTCGTATTGATTCTCAAGGGAGCCACATACCCGTTTCTCCTTTTTCTCTCAAAGAGATCCGCTTGCCTCATTCAATTCTTGATCTTGGGCGTTTTTCTCTCGATCTTCCGCTCTCTTTTCCTCCACTTGTTTCTTTGCCCGCGCCTCTTTCTGTTTGGCTAACGCCTCTTTTTTTTTCTATGGCTGACGGGAAAGTTGCTTTGGAGCGCGTCGATGCTCTTCTCGGCAATGCTTTTCATCTCTGTGCATGGGGAGATCTGAATCTTCACTCTTCTGCGCTGCATGGGACGCTTGGGATCCCTGCCGATACGCTTGAGTCGCGCCTTAAAATTTCCTCTCTCTCTCCAACGTACGTTTTGCAGATTCCTGTGACTGGAACGTTCGAGCACCCGGAGATAGCAAAGTCCACTGCTGCTGCTAAAATCGGCGCTCTTCTTGCGATTCAACACGGAGAGAGTGTTGCGCCTCTTTTTGGCAAGAAGGGGGCTATTGTCGGGAAAATTCTCAAAAACGCTGCTCCCCCCCAAGAGCCAGAGGCTCCGTCTCCTCATCGCCCTTTCCCTTGGGAGTGATTCTTACAATCTCTCCTTTTTTCATAGTGGCGATGCGATGGGAGAAGCTCTCTACAAACTCCCAGTCGTGAGAGATGCAGAGATAGGTGAGTCCGAGACCGCTGTGGAGTTCTTTGAGCAGTCTTGCAATTTGCGCCTGTGTGATGAGATCGAGGGAAGAGAGTGCTTCATCGAGAATGAGAAAGGGGGGATTGAGACTGAGCGCTCGCGCAATCGAGACTCTCTGTCTTTGCCCTCCGCTGAGTTCATGGGGGTAGCGCTCCTTGAGAGAAGAAGGAAGAGCGACGAGGTCCAGCAATTCATCGACCCTGCTCGCCCTCTTCCAGATTCTGAGCGGCTCATCGATGAGATCTTTGACGCGCATTCTCGGATGTAGGGAAGAAAGAGAATCCTGAAAGATGATTTGCGCTTCCAGAGCAAGCTCCCTTTTTCTTTCCAGTCTCTTTTCGCCAAAAAAAATCTCCCCCTCTGTAGGGGAGAGCAACCCAAGTAGCAGTTTAGCAAGCGTCGATTTGCCGCATCCATTTTCACCGACCAGAGAGAAAATCTCTCCCCGATGAATAGTGAAAGAGACATTGCGCACAGCAACGGTCTCTTTTTTGCGATTCCGGAATGTTTTTGTTACGTTGCAGAGCCTGATCATAGGTTTATGTGAGAGATTAACATTTGGGTATAGGGGTGTTTGGGGGAATCTATAATTTTTTCCGTAGGACCCTCTTCTATGAGATGACCCTGATGGAAGATAAGGAGTCGTTTGCAAATTTTGGCAGCAAGGGGAAGATCGTGAGAGACAAGAAGCAGGCTCGGTGCAAGGATGTTATGCTCAAGCAAGAAGGAAATTCCCTGTTTGGTATGGGGATCAAGAGCTGTTGTTGGTTCGTCTGCGATGAGGAGTTTCGGGCGGGAAGCGCAAGCGATGGCAAGCAGTGCTCTCTGTTTCATCCCTCCGCTGAGTTCATGGGGATAGCGCTTCAAATCAGCAGCTTGCAGGCCTACTATTTCAAATAATTGATGGGGAGAGTCGCAAAGGGTCTCTTCGAGTTGTGCGCCGACTGTCATGATGGGGTTGAGGGAAGTGCCGCTCTCCTGGAAGGCTATGCCGATCTTTTTCCCGCGTATGGTAGAGAGCTGCCTTTCGTTCATTTGCAGCAGATCTTCTCCTTCGAATTCGATAGAGCCACGCACTTCTGCAGTGGGTGGCAGCAGCCTGAGAATCGCCTGCACAGCGCTGCTTTTTCCGCTGCCGCTCTCGCCAATGATCCCAACGCTTTCTCCTTCCTGCATGGAAAAAGAGAGATCAAAGAGCGCGGTTGTTTTGCGAAAAGGAAAGGCGATAGAGAGGTGTCGTATATGTAACATGGGAGTTGATTATTTTCTTAGTTTTGGATCGATTGTTTCCTGCAGAAGGCGGCCTATTGAATGCAGCAAGAGGAGTAGTAGAGAGAGAGCTCCGGCGGGAATCCAGAGACGCCAGGGGTAGTAGCGCATGGCACTCAACCCATCATTCACCATTACGCCAAGACTTGCACTTGGTGCTTGAATGCCAAGGCCAAGGAAGCTGAGAAAGGCTTCGGAAAAGATGGCAGAGGGAAGCGTAAGGGTAATGGAGGCGAGGATAGGGCCGATTGCATTGGGGATCAGGTAACGGTAAATGATGTAGAAGGTAGAGGCGCCAATGACTCTTGCGCTTTGCATGTAATCGAGTGTACGGATTCGAACCAGGTGGCCTCGCGTAATGCGCGCTGTGTGGATCCAGCTGGTCATGCCGATTGCGAGGAGAAGCGCAGGAAATCCACTGCCCCAGAAGAGAGTGAGAAAGATGACGATGAGGAGGTGGGGGATTGCCTGTAAGATATCAGCAAGGCGCATCATGCTCTCTTCGATCACGCCTCCGATCCAGGCGGCAATAGTGCCCCAAAGCACACCGATGATAAGGTCAATGATCGCAGCAAAAAGAGCGATCGAGAGAGAGAGCCTGAGTCCCATAGCTGTGCGAGAAAGAAGATCGCGACCCAGTTCATCGGTGCCAAAAAAGAATTGAGCAGAGGGGGGGAGATTTTTTGCTTCCAGGTGCAATGCGTAAGGGGAGCTGGTAGTAAAGAGAGGGGTGAGGAGGGCAAAGGCGATGAGAAAAAGAAGGAGGAGAATGGGCGTCTTAACTTTCATGCACCCTCCATCTGGATCGAATGCGGGGATCGATGAGACTTAAGAGAAGGTCGACGATGCAGGTGGCTGTGAGCAGGAGGGCGGAAAAGAAGAAGGCAAGGCCAAGAATAGTGGGGTAGTCTCTTGTGTGAATGCTGTGGATCATCCATTGGCCGAGTCCTGGAAGGGCAAAAATCCTTTCGACCATGAAACTGCCCATTAAAATTTGTGCTGTAATGGGACCAAGATAGGAAATCACCGGGAGGAACGCATTGGGCAGAAGGTGCCTTAGTGCGATGCGCGTTAGAGAAAGTCCTTTTGCAAAGGCAAGCTTGATGTAATTTTCTCTCAGACTCTCTACAGCATTGGCGCGCGTTAGCCTCGCGATGAAGGCGATGGGTGGAAGGGAGAGTGTGAGTGTTGGAAGAATGGTATGTTCAATTCCTCCCCAGCGTGCGATGGGGAAGAAGGGGAGCTGAATGGCAAAGAGGTATTGCAAGAGGGCTGCAATGACAAAATTGGGAAGGGACAGTCCAATGGAGGAGAAAAGCATGAGTCCCCTGTCCTGCAAGCTTCCCTGTCTAAGGGCTGAAAAGAGGCCGATTGCAGTGCCGCATGGGATAGCGAGGACTAGAGCCTGAAGGCCTACGCGAGCAGAGACCGGGAAAGCCTCTTGAATGAGCTCGGCAACGCCTCTTCCCGCATAGGTGATCGAAATGCCCAGATTGCCGTGGAGAAGATCCCATAGATAGTTGCCATATTGCACGAGGAGAGGGCGGTCGAGGCCATAGTGTGCATAAAGCGAGCGCAGCACCTCTTCTGGCAAGGCCTGGTCGCTGATGAAGGGGTCCCCGGGGATTGCGTGCATGAGAAGAAAAGTGAGTGTAGCAACAGCCCACAGGGAGAAGAGGAGAAAAAGAAATTTCCGCACTATTTTGGGTATAATCATTGCGTTGTAGGGAGGGGGAGAGTATACTGTGTGGAATTTTAGGACAAGATGTTTGACCGAACCCTTCTACAGACAAAAAGAAAATTTCATTTTACCTCTCTTGGCTGCGCTCGTAATCTCGTCGACAGCGAAGTGATGATAGGTCTTCTGCTCAAGGCTGGTTTTGAGGCGACAGCTGAAGTAGGAGATGCCGATTTTCTGGTGATCAATACCTGCGGCTTTCTTGAGGCAGCGCGCCAGGAGGCATTGGAAACGATTGCAGGCGCCTTTGCTCTGAAAAAAGAGAGCGCCCGGGTGATTGTTGCAGGATGCATGGTCCGGAAGCATATGGATCTTTTGCAGGAGAGATTTCCTAACATCCATTATTTTCTCGGCTCGGGAGATGTGGAGAAAATTCTGGATGCCGTGCAGTCTGAAGAGTCGGGCGTTTCGCTCTCCTCTGCCAAGAGTTATCTTGAGTGGGGTGAGGTGCCGCGGACTCTCTCGACGCCAAAACATTTTGCCTACCTGAAGATCGCAGAAGGGTGCAAGAAGCGTTGTGCCTTCTGTATTATCCCTGCAATTAAGGGGCCTTTACAGAGTAAGACCGAAGAGAGAGTCGTGAAGGAGTTTCGTGCCCTGCGTGCGCAGGGGGTCTTTGAAATTCTACTCATTGCCCAAGACTTGGGTGATTTTGGTCGGGATCGCGGGGAGAGGGGAGCTCTTGCCCGTCTTCTTCGCCGTCTTCTCCAGGAAGAGGGGAATTTTTGGCTGCGCCTTCTCTATCTTTATCCAGACGAGATCGATCAGGAAATCGTCGACATCATGAAGAGCGACAGGAGAATCTGTCCCTACCTCGACATGCCGATTCAGCATATCAACGACCCGATGCTCAAGGCGATGCATCGCACGACATCGCGCCAAGAGATCATTGACATCCTAACGCTTGTGCGCAAGGAACTTCCCGATGCGCGCATTCGCACAAGTCTGATGGTGGGATTCCCCGGAGAGACAGAAGAGCAGTTTCAGGAGCTTCTCCAGTTTGTACAGGAGTATCCTCTGGACTCTGTAGGCGTCTTTCGCTTTTCCCTGGAAAAGGAGGCCTATGCGGCCCGTCTTCCCGATCAGGTTCCAGAAGAGATAAAAGAGCGACGCTTTCATGAGCTGATGGCGCTTCAGGAGAAGCTTGTAGTAGCAAGAAACCGGAAGATGGTGGGAAAAAAGGTTGCAGCTCTTGTTGAAGGGTATCATCCCGAATCAAAGCTTCTTTTGCGCGGGCGTCATCAGGGGCAATGTCCCGATGTCGACGGCGAGCTGATTCTGAACGATTGGCGCAAAGTGCAGGCTTTTGGTTCGCTGTACGAGGTCGAGATTACCCAGGAAGCTGGCTATGATCTTGTTGGAAAGGTGATCCGATCTTTGCCCATGCAAAAAGCAGAGACGGAAAAAGAGATCCGGCGCCCCTCTTTGACTGTTCTTACCTGATATACCCGTTCCACTTGAAAGGCACCCAAAAAGCATGTGTATTTAATTTGAAGTAATGACATGTTGTGATGGCCTCTATATGACATGTCATTACTTCAAATTAAATACACATGCTTTTTGGGTATAACGATT
>JAGWKO010000035.1 GCA_028873295.1 Verrucomicrobiota bacterium | reverse complement strand
GGTCTCAGGAAGAAAACATGATGGGAAGGATGCGCATGATATGCATGATAAATTTATCATGCGTATCATGCGCATCCTTCCCATCATGTTTTCTTCCTGAGACCAAAGGCCAGTTGTCAACTCTTGAACCATTTTGGGTATAAAATACACTGCTTGAACTCGTTCATCTTTTTTATGCGCCAAAGAATGCATACCATTCATCCAATAAGAGTCCTAACTCGCGGATTTTGCGCTAGTGCTCTGTCAACATTAATTTTAGGGATTGGGCTTTCACGCAGCCCAATCCCTAAAATTAATGTTGACAGAGCACTAGATACAAGCATGAACCAATTTAGCGAGAGTTTTTACAGTCGGATTTTTACTTTTCAATGTGTGATACATCGTTGATCTGGCCATGTCGTTTTCCTTGGCGATCTGAGTTTTATTCACCGCTTCCAAATAGATGCGAATGACTTCTATCACACCTTCGGAGTCTCCATTCTTGAGACATTCCCAAATGGCGCGTCCAATCAACTCTTCATCTAACAATTCTTCCCTTGGATTGCTTTGTCGAAGGCCAGTGCCTTTTTTCAGTTTCATTCTAGTTCTTCTCAAATGTTGGCTATTCGAGAGCGGACCTGCACCTGACTCTTAGCCGATTCTTCATCCAACCATTCATCGTACTCTGGGGTGTTATAGATCGTATAAGCTTTTTCTCTCATTGTATGATATATTGGACATTTCGTCAATCAAATAATCATTATTCATTGCCATCAATTAGTTGCATGACGTGTTTTTTTGTGGCAGTCTTGTGAGGTCATCTTCTTTAAACCTCAGTTATGCAAGAGGTCTATTTGATAAAATCATTGACTCCAGTCAGCTGTTAGACAATCCGCAAACCAACCTCAAAAGCCGCCAGCGCAACTCCGTCTGCTTTGCTGCGTAGGCTAAAAGATCCTCTCCTTTTTTGGCAAAAAGAGCAATCTCGCGATCCGTTAACCGGAAAAGCAGCGCGCGAGTTTTTTTCACATCTCCCAAAACTTCATTCAGATGGGAGGCAGCTCTGCGCAGCGTCCAATGCACTCTTGCAAGGCGCACAAACCCGGCTCCCAACCAGGCAATCGCAATCCAGGTGCCAAGAGGAAAAAAAAGACCAAGCACAAGAGCCAAAAGAAAAGGCCACACTTCCCAGGGAGATTGAATCATAGGCCCCAAAACTCTTCGCCACCTCTTTTCTGAGGTGAGATAGGCAAAGACCTCCTCAAAGCGCATCTCTTCAAAGGCGCCTCGCAGCGCATGCACCGCCTCATGGGAAAGTAGCTCTTCGCGGCTATAGCCGAGGCAGGAACCTTTTGCAAACCCCTTGCGCAGCTGAATGCTCACCACTCCCCCCTCAACCCAGGAGACGCCCCCCTGCCAAAAGGGAAGAGATTTATTAGAATAAAAGACAGGAAGGTAGCGGGGCACTGCACCATAGAGCTCCTGTACATGCAGGCGCGTCCACTCCAGGTGAGCAGGAGGAATCTGTCTTTCTCCCGCAAGAGCCTGCATCACAGAAACCCTCTGCAAAAATGCTCCCTCCGTCTCGCCAGGGCCGGGGATCATCCCATCCCGGTTGTAACAAATGAGTTCTTCATCAGAGAGAAGTGAGGGACCGTTTTGCATTTTATACTTGGCAGTTTGCTCAAAAATGAGATAGTATCCTGCAATTCTACCGAATATGGGGTCTATGGGTAAAGCTCTTGTCATCGTTGAGTCTCCGACAAAAATCAAAACGCTCAAAAAATTCCTTGGAGCAAAGTTCTCCTTTGCCTCCTCAATGGGTCATATTCGCGATTTGCCGACCAAAGGTTTTGGCATTGACATAGAACACGATTTTGAGCCCTCCTACGTCACCCTCCCCGACAAAAAAGAGACGGTCAAGAAACTACAGGAAGAAGCAAAAAAAGCAGACCAAGTCTTTCTCTGCCCCGACCCTGATCGCGAAGGAGAAGCGATCGCCTGGCACATTGCCTCGATCCTCCCTCCTGGCACACCGCTGAAACGGGCCTCCTTCCAATCGATCACCAAAGAGGCAGTCCAGCAGGCGCTTGCAAACCCGCGCAACATCGACATGGACCTTGTCAACGCACAGCAGGCAAGGCGACTTCTCGATCGCATCGTAGGATACAAGATCTCCCCCATCCTGACGCGCAAAGTGGGAAGAGGTAAGCAAGGAAGCTCAGCCGGTAGAGTACAGTCTGTGGCGCTCAAACTGGTCGTCGACAGAGAAAAGGAGATCGAGCGCTTTGTCCCCGTGGAATATTGGAACTTAAGCGTCGAGCTGCAGGGGCAGAAGATGGATCGCTCCTTTTTTGCAACCCTTCACTCCGTAGGAGGAAAACGGGTTGAAAAACAGAGCGTAGCAGGGAAAGAGGTCTTTCTCATCCCTGATAAAAAAAGCGCGGATAGCCTCGTAGAAAAACTGCAAAAGGCCTCCTATAAGGTAGGGTCTGTTGAGAAGAAGGAGAAGAAAAGAAATCCCGTCCCTCCCTTTATTACCTCCACACTGCAGCAGGAGGCAAGCCGCCACTATGGATTTTCCGTCTCGCGCACGATGCATATCGCACAAGAGCTCTACGAAGGGGTGGATATGGGAGATGAGGGCACAGAAGGTCTCATCACCTATATGCGTACAGACTCCTTCAACATCGCGCCAGAGGCGATTCAGTCGGCGCGCCGCTATATTACAGAGCATTTTGGCCTCCCCTATCTTCCCGACCAACCTCGTTTCTATGCCTCCAGAAAATCGGCACAGGAGGCTCATGAAGCAATCCGCCCTACAAATCTGGACAGACACCCCGACAAAGTGCGCTCTTATCTCAGCGCCGAACAGTATAAGCTCTATCTTTTGATCTGGCGCAGATTTATCGCATCGCAAATGAATCCTGCAATCTACGATACCGTCTCTGCAGACATTCTTACGGACCAGGATATTCTTCTCCATGCAAGCGGATCAACTCTCACCTTCAATGGCTTCCTTGCCGCCTACGAAGAAAAAGAGGATCAGAAAGAGGAGAAGGAGGAAAAGATCCTTCCTCCTCTGGAAGAGGGATTAGCGCTGCAAAAGAAAAAAGTGCTCTCTGAACAGGCCTTCACAAGGCCGCCACCGCGCTTCACAGAAGCCTCTCTTGTCAAGGAATTGGAGCGCCTCGGAATCGGAAGACCCTCCACTTATGTGGCCATCATGAATAAGATTCAGAGCCGCGACTATACGACAAAAGAACAGCAGGCGCTCAAGCCGACAGAGCTGGGAAAGGTCATTGCAGAGATGCTGGAGCAAAATTTTGCCCTCATCATGGATGTGACCTTCACAGCACAAATGGAAAACCTTCTCGAAGAGGTAGCAGAACACCACAAAGACTGGAAAGAGCTGATCCGCAATTTTTGGGCTGACTTTTTCCCCCTTATTGAAAAAGCAGAGAAAGAGGCTGTTGTCCCCAAAGTCACAACAGACATCGATTGCCCAAAATGCGGTCACAAACTGCAAAAAGTATGGGCGCGAAGCAAATATTTCTACGGCTGCTCCAACTACCCGGATTGCGACTACACAAGCCCGATTGAAGCGTTAGACTTCAAAAAAGAGGATTACGACCCCAACTTCGACTGGGATCAGACTTGCCCTTCCTGCGGGGCAGCGATGACCCTGCGTCATGGCAGATTCGGCCCCTTCCTTGGCTGCTCTCGCTATCCCGATTGCAAGGGCATCGTCAACATTCCTGGGAAAGAAGAAACCGGCCCCCTCCCCAAATGTCCGGCAATCGGCTGCGATGGCCAAATACAGCGTCGAAAGTCTCGGTTTGGCAAACCCTTTTTCTCCTGCTCCAACTACCCGGACTGCGATGTCATCGTCAACAAAGTCGAAGAGCTTCCTACGCGATATCAGAACCACCCCAAAACACCCTACGTGAAGAAAAAAACGACAAGAAGACGTACGAAAAAGAAATAACCTGTGGAAGAGCATCCTCAAGCGCGCTTTATCGTGGAAAAATTGGCGCAGGCGGGCTTTGTCGCCTACTACGCAGGAGGATGGGTACGCGATTTTCTTTTGCAACACCCTTCAGATGATATCGACATCGCGACCAATGCAGCCCCAGAGACGATCCAGGTTCTTTTTCCACACACTGTCCCCATTGGCATTGCTTTCGGGATTATCCTTGTCATCGTCGATGGCCATCCCTATGAAGTGGCAACCTTTCGCCAGGATATAGAATATCGGGATGGCAGACGCCCTACAAAAATCGCCTTTGCCACAGCGGAGGAGGATGCACAACGACGCGATTTTACGATCAACGGCCTCTTCTATGACCCCCTCAAGGGGGAAATCCTCGATTTTGTCGGCGGTAGAAAAGATCTGGAACGGGGAATCATTCGGGCCATCGGCAACCCGGAAGCGCGGATTCGCGAGGACCGGCTGCGCATGCTTCGCGCGCTGCGGCTCTCCTGCAGGTTCAACTTCCCGATCGAAGAAAAGACGCGCACTGCGATCATGAAAGAGGCGCATCACCTGCGGCCAGCAGTGGCGATGGAGCGCATTTCCCAGGAACTTGAAAAAGCAAAAAGTTTTGGCAAACTCCACCTCATGCTCACGCAAATGGTCCACTTTTCTCTCCTTACTCCCATCTTTCCAGAACTTGCGCACACCTTGCCTGAACTGCTCGAGGAGCGCCTTTCTCCTTTGCACCTCTATCCGGAAAATGCCCCTCTCATCGCTTTTCTTCTCCCCCTTTTCCCGAACGCCTCTTTACAGGAAGAGATCGCCCTTTGCAAAAAACTGAAACTCTCGGGTCAGGAGGAAAATTTCCTGCTCTTTCTTGCCCGAGGAAAAACTCTGCTTCAAAAAAAGAGCCCTCCTCTGCAGGAATGGGCGCACTTTTATGCACACCCCTCCTCTGCAACAGCCCTTCGCATCTTCAGCGCCCATGAAGAGGATCCCCAAAAGTTCCTCCTTGCGCAGGAAGAGAAAATCAAAAAACTGCGACCTGCCATTGCTCGCATTGAGGAAAATAGACCCCTTGTCTCCTCTGCCTGTCTGATGGAACAGGGTGTTCTGCCTGGAAAACAACTCGGGGCTCTGTTAAAAGAAGCAGAAAGAATCTCCATCGATGAAGGATTGGAAGATCAGATTTCCATCCTGGAGCGCCTAAAACACTCCTCTCTATGGCCAAAATAGCACCCTTCCCTCCTACTTGTTCTCTTGATTATCACTCTCTTCTCTTGCCTTTGAGCAAAGCGCATGATGCCCTCGCTCGCTGCGATGAAAAATTCATTCCCTCCTTTCTGGAAACGTTAATTCAGCAAGAAGCGCGAGCCAGCATCAAAGAACAGGAAAGAGGACGAAAAGAAAAAGAGATGCGCGTCAAACAGGCGATCGAATGGGCCATCTCTCAAAAGAGCTATCCCCTCTCTTTCTTCTGCAAACTGCATCGCATCATTAAAAAAGAGGGAGAAGAAGTTGGTAAAGTGCGCACGGGTCAAAATTGGGTCGGCGAAGAGGGATCGCCCATAGAAGATGCCTGGTTTATTCCACCAAAAGCCTCCCTCCTCCCCCGCCACCTCGCCGATTGGATGCACTTTTCAAAAGAGAAAAAAGAGGACCCGCTCCTCCAAATCGCCCTCCTCTTTGCACAGCTTCTCATCCTCCACCCCTTCATGGATGGCAATGGCCGGCTCGCTCGCATTTTTATCCCCGTTTTTTTATGGAAAAGAAAAGTAATTTCCCACCCATTTCTATTTATGAGTGAGTACTTTATGAATAATCGTCTACGTTATAACCAGAAGCTCTTTGGGATTCCCGAGAAGGGAGGGTGGGAAGAATGGATTATATTTTTTCTGGAGGGAGTCGCAGAGCGATCCCTCCAGATTAAGAAAAGCCCTTATTGAGGGCATTCTCCGCAAGTAGCTCCCTTTTTCATTTTGGAAGCTGCTGGCTTACGACGACGAGGCTTCGCTGCTTTTTTTCTTACAGTTTTTTTCGCTGTTGTTCTTTTCATCGTTTTTCTCGCTGTTTTTCTTACTGTTTTCTTTTTTGCTGTTTTTCTTTTTTTTACGGCCATATGTCCTCCTTACTAGATGGTCCTTGACTTTCCATTGCCTGATTTACTTTTTTTTTTCAAATTTT
Source organism: Verrucomicrobiota bacterium (assembly GCA_028873295.1). GTDB lineage: Bacteria > Chlamydiota > Chlamydiia > Chlamydiales > SM23-39 > JAGWKO01. Next base: position 9,069 of record JAGWKO010000035.1, on the reverse strand, counting down.
TTACGCACTTCTGTATAAAAAAAAGAAATGAACTCTTCAGAATTTTTCTGGCGACGCATCCATTCCTTCACGGGATTTTGGCTTTTTCTCTATCTCATTTTGCATCTTGTGACCAACTCTCAAGCGGGACTTTGGATTGGAGATGATGGCGAAGGATTTGTTCGCATGGTGAACAAACTCGAAAGTCTTCCCTACCTTCAACTGATCGAGATTTTTCTCATCGGAGTACCTATTCTCATTCACGGAGCTTGGGGCATCTCGCGCGCTTTGCAGGCAAGAGAGAACCACCGTTCCACAGATGGCACGACACCCTCCCTACCTTTTGAACGAAACCGCGCCTTTGCCTGGCAAAGACTCACCTCCTGGATTCTGCTCATCGGGATCGTGGGACACGTGGTTCAGATGCGTTTTCTTGACGCTCCCAAACGCATCAGCGTAGGAACAAAGGAGAGCGACTTTGTCAAAGTGAGCTTTGATCCGGGCCTTCTCACACTCGCCGATCGTCTGGGCGTCACTCTTTTCACACCGCAAGAGATCGTCCGCATTGAAGGGATGGTGCGGGGAAAATTAGAGGCCGTCTCTTCTTCGCCTACAGAACTTGACCCTTTGATGCAGCAAGAGATCAGCGAGCTCACAGCCTGGGTGACTACCCTCACCTCTTTTTCTTTAAAGAACAATGAGCTGATCGCAGTCTCTGACACTCCAGGAACCGGCTATCTTTTGATGCTGCGCAATATTTTCAAAGACCCCGTGATGGCTGCCTTCTACACCCTATTCCTTCTGGCGGCCGCTTTTCATGCAGGCAACGGTCTTTGGACCTTTCTGATCACCTGGGGGGTTCTGCTCTCCTTTCGATCGCAAAAGAGGATGCTGCTGCTCAGTGCTGCAAGCATGCTTCTGCTTTCTCTTCTTGGGCTTGCTGCGATCTGGTGCAGCTATTGGATTAACTTACGGTATTAAATGAAAGCAGGGAAAACTGTCATTGTTGTTGGAGGCGGGCTTGCTGGGCTCTCCTGTGCTATGAAGCTTGCAGAAAAGGGATGCCTCGTCCATCTTATTTCTCTCACCAAAGTGCGAAGGTCTCATTCTGTCTGCGCGCAGGGGGGAATCAACGTCGCTGTCAATCTGAAGGGGGAGGGGGACTCTCCCTATATTCATGCCTATGACACGATCAAGGGGGGTGATTTTCTTGCAAACCAGCCTCCTGTTCTGGAGATGTGTCTTGCCGGTCCTGCTATCTTGCGTCTTTTTGACCGCATGGGATGTCCCTTTACACGCACTCCTGAGGGACATATCGATTTTCGCCGCTTTGGAGGAACGCTCTACCATCGCACCGCCTTTTGCGGTGCCTCCACAGGCCAACAGCTCCTCTACGCACTGGATGAACAGGTGAGGCGCCATGAAGCGGCCGGCACGGTAAAAAAATATGAGCATCATGAATTCTTGCGTCTCGTCCTGGATGATGAAGGACGGGCGCGCGGCATTGTAATGCACGATCTCTTCACTCTGGAAATCGAGGCTCTTCGCGCCGATGCTGTCGTGATGGCAACAGGTGGGATGGGGGTTCTTTACAGAAAGTCGACTATGTCGACCTTTTGCACGGGTGCTGCTAATGGCAGACTCTTTCAGCAGGGGATGCACTATGCCAATGGGGAATTCATCCAGATCCACCCGACAGCGATTCCCGGCGATGACAAGATGCGACTTGTGAGCGAGTCTGTGCGAGGAGAAGGGGGAAGAATTTGGGTCTGGGGCGACTCTTCAAAAGAGATCCTCTTCCCGGATGGCACTACGCGGCCCTGCGGCAAGACAGGTGAGCCCTGGTATTTCCTTGAGGAGATGTACCCTGCTTTTGGAAATCTGGTCCCCCGCGATATCGGCTCGCGCGAAGTTCTTCGCGTCTTTGAAAAGGGGCTCGGTGTCGATGGCGAAGCGGCAGTCTTTCTCGATGTCACCCACCTCTCTGAAGAGAAGCTGCACCGCATCGATTCTGTGCTGGAGATCTACCGCAAGTTTATCGGCAGCGACCCTCGGCAGACGCCGATGAAAATTTTTCCGGCCATCCACTATTCGATGGGAGGCGCCTGGGTCGACTGGCCCGCAAGCGACGACCCTGACAGAGGAAGCCGCTTTCGCCAGATGACAAACCTCACCGGCTGTTTTTGCGCAGGGGAATCAGAATATCAGTACCACGGCGCAAACCGCCTCGGCGCAAACTCGCTTCTCTCCTGCATCTTCGGAGGCCTCACCAGCGGCTGCGAAGTCCCTCGCTATCTTGAAACTCTGACAAAGAGCTGCGAGGATCTCCCCGACTCTCTTTTCCAAACTGCCTGCTCTTTGGAAGAAGCACGAAAGAAAAAGATCCTGCAGAGCGAGGGTCCTGAAAATATTCATCTGCTCCACAATGAGCTTGCAGACTGGATGGTACGCTTTGCGGGAGTCAAGCGCGACAATCCTGACCTTGAAAAAACCCTGCAAAAAATCCAGGAGATCCGCGAACGCACTGCCTCAATCGCTCTCTCCGACCGCGGAACACGGCTTAATCAAACCTATGTTTTTGCAAATCAGTTTGATGCAATGATAGACCTTGCTCTCATCATTGTGAAGGGCGCACTGCTTCGCAATGAATTTCGCGGAGCGCATTTTAAGCCCGAGTTCCCCAAAAGGAATGATGAGGAGTGGCTAAAAACAACGATAGCCGCGTATGGTGGGGAAAAGAGCGAGCCGAAGATCCACTATGAGCCGGTAGATACGCGCCACTTTGATCCGATTCTCCGCGACTACCAACAGGCAAAAAAGGTGCAGCCCGTTCCTAAAAGAGTCCCTGAAAATGTGATACTCCCCCTATGAAATATACACTGAACATCTATCGAGGCTTTCCTGAAGAGCAGTATTGGGAGGCTTTTGAGCTTCCTCTGACGGAAGGGGCCAATGTGATTTCAGCGCTGATGGAGATCCAAAAGAACCCCATCAACAAGGAAGGGCGAAGCACAACGCCTGTAGCGTGGGAAAGCGGATGCCTGGAAGAGGTGTGCGGCTCCTGCTCCATTCTGATCAATGGGAAACCGCGCCAGGCCTGCACAGCTCTCATCGCTCCTCTTCTTCAAGAGTGCTCCATCATTACCCTGGCGCCTTTGAGCAAATTCCCTCTTATCCGCGATTTACAGGTCGATCGCACAAACATGTTTGAGGCTCTAAAAAGAGTCAAAGCATGGATCTCCATCGACAGCGCAAACGACCTGCATGAGGGAGGCCCTCCGATCGCTCCTGCCGTACAAGAGGCCCTCTATCTTCTCTCCACCTGTATGACCTGCGGCTGTTGTGCAGAGGCCTGTCCCCAGGTACATGAAAACTCCTCCTTCATGGGCCCTGCCCCCCTTTCGCAAATCCGTCGCTTTAACTCGCATCCCGTAGGTAAGTTTGAGGCAGCAGATCGCCTCAGAACAGCAAAAGACAATGGAGGCATTGCAGGATGCGGCAATGCGCAGAACTGCGCACGTGTCTGTCCCAAAAAGATCCCACTCACAGAGTCGCTGTCCCTCATCGGACGCGATACGACAAAACAGGCGCTGAAAGATTTCTTTGGTCTACCAGATGCTTAGGGACCTGAGTTTGCTGGCCTGCCAGGTCCTGGAAAATTCGAAGCGTGATTGGGAACAACGTAAGGGTTGTTAGTCACAGGAACAGCACGCAGCTCTTCTTCGCCATCATGGAACTGCATACAACCTGAGAGGAGAGGAAGCAATACAAGAGAGTATATATACCGCATCACTGGGATAGGTTCACTTAACCTTAGAGAATTTTCCTACATTTTTGGTATACTTACAAGAACCTATCCCAGTACTGGGATAAGTTCAAGAACGCGAATGAACAGAAGAGGCATCTACTACGATACAGAGACCACCGGAACTCGTCCAGGAAGCGATCGCATTATAGAGATTGCGGCCTTCGATCCTGAAGGCGACCGTGTTTTTTGCACCCTTGTGCAACCGGAGTGCCCCATCCCTGCTGGAGCTACAGCGGTCCACGGCATCACCGATGCGATGGTGCAAGATGCCCCCACCATCGCCCAAGCTCTTGCTGCATTTGCAGAATTTTGCACCCCGGATGCGATTCTCATCGCTCACAACAATGATAGTTTTGACAAGTTGTTCCTCGCCGCAGAAGCAAAACGCGCCGAGTTACAGCTGCCGGAGTGGGCCTCTATCGACACCCTCAAATGGGCGCGCAAATATCGCCCCGACCTCCCAAAACACTCTCTGCAATTTTTAAGAGAAGAGTATGGGATCCCATCCAATCAGGCGCACCGCGCTCTTGATGACTGCCATATTCTCCACCGCGTCTTTCGCATCATGATTGACGACCTCTCCTGGGAAGAGGTGATGCAACTGCTCTCTGAGGAGGGGCAAGAAATGCGGATGCCTTTTGGAAAATACAAGGGCAAACGCCTTAGTGAAGTCCCCAAAAGTTATATCCAATGGCTCTCCTCAAGCGGCGCTTTTGACAAAGCGGAAAATCAGGCCCTTCAGCAGGCCTTCAAAGAACTTGCCGAAGCTAACGCTTAGCCTGACAAATCGCGATCCGAGCCTCTTCTCCATTCAGATCCCATGCCGTTCCTTCGGGGCATGACTCAAAAGTCACCGCAACTCCAAGCACTTCTCCGAGAATATAGTCGCGATGCTCTTCAAAAGCGCTCTGCACACGCTCTGCCACTTGCAGCTTGATCGCGATGCGATCTGTAACGTGTAGACCAAGAGTCCGCCTCATTGTGTTCAGTTTATTGATAAGCTCACGAGCAAGCCCCTCGCTTTCAAGCTCTTTTGTAAGATTGAGGTCGAGCACCACTGTGAGGTCGCCATTATTTGCAGCCACGAGGCCTTCGCGCACTTTGCGCTCCAGCTGCACATCCTCTGGCTGCAAGAGAAATGGCTCTTCTGCGAGCTGTAAAGGGAGTGATTTCCCCTCAAGAAGCGTCTGCAATTCGCTGCGAGAAAGAGCAGTGATCGCTTTTTGTGCCTCACCCATTTTTTTCCCGAGCTTTTTCCCAAGGATCGCAAAGTGCGGCTTGGCTGAGAGATGCACAAACGAGGCCTCATCGCTATGAAATGCGATCTCTTTCACATTCAGTTCATCGGCAATGAGTTCCTTTTGTCTTGAGAGCACTTCTAAAAGTTCCTGACTGCTGCTGATAAAAAGCGCTTTGGCAAGTGGCTGTCGCACCTTAACGCGATGCTCCTTGCGCAAGCTGTGACCGAGATTGACCGCGCGCTGCGCCTCTTCCACCTCGCGCTCCAAAGCAGGATCGCGCAGGGAGGAGTCTGCGACAGGGGTATCTGTGAGATGCACAGAGAGAGGCATTTTCTCACTTCGCAGACCTTGATAGATCGCTTCAGCAAGAAATGGGATGAAGGGGGCCATTGCCTTCATCTGCTGCAGCAGCACAGTGTAGAGTGTGGAGAAAGCCTGGTTGCGATCTGGCGTCTCCTGATCTGCCCAAAACCGAGAGCGCGACCTGCGGATGTACCAGTTCGTGAGTTGGTCTACGAAAAGGGCAATCGGCTCTACTGCGGCTTTGAGCTCATAGCGCTCCATCCCTGCCTGCATCTCCTGCAAGCAGCGCTCGGAGAGAGAGAGAATCCAGCGATCAAGGATGGAGGAAGCGGGTTCTATCTTTTCGGGGCTCCAATGATAGATCGATGCATACGTTGAGAGAAAGTAGTAGCTGTTCCAAAGGGGGATGAGCACCTGGCGCAACACCTCCTCCACTCCCCTTTCAGAAAAGCGCAAATCCTCCCCTTCCACAACAGGGCTGCTAAGAAGATAGAGACGCAGCGCATCGGCTCCGTGACGATCCACAACTTCGTGCGGATCGGGGTAGTTTTTAAGGCGTTTGGACATCTTTGTGCCATCTTCTGCCAGGATAAGTCCGTTGACAATCACATGCTTCATGGCCGCCTTGTCAAACAGTGCTGAGGCAAGAACAGTCAACGTGTAAAACCACCCGCGCGTCTGGTCGAGTCCTTCTGCAATAAAATCTGCCGGGAAAGTAGCTGAAAAGAGCTCGCGATTCTCAAAAGGATAGTGCAAAGAAGCATAGGGCATTGAACCTGACTCAAACCAGCAGTCGAACACCTCGGGGATGCGCCTGTAAGTCTGTCCCTCTTTGACAAAAGTGAGGTGATCGATCTCGTGACGATGGAGATCCGTCACTGTTTTTCCTGTGAGCGCCTCAAGTTCTTTGACACTTGTGATTACATGCAAATCTCCCAGGTCTCCTCGCCATACCGGAATCGGCGTTCCCCAATAGCGGTTGCGGCTGATTGCCCAATCGCGCGCATTCTCCAACCACTTCCCAAAACGCCCCTCTTTAATATGCCCAGGCACCCAGTGCATTGTTTCATTGGCGGCGATCAGCTGATCTTTAATCTTTTCCACTGCCACAAACCAGGTGCGCACTACTTTGTAGATCAAAGGCGTGTCCGATCTCCAACAGAAGGGATAGCGGTGTCGAATCGTGCCTTGATAGAAAAGCGATCTCTGCTCTTTGAGAAGGCGCGCAATGTCCCGGTCGCACTCCTTCACATAACGGCCGGTAAAAGGAGGAACTTCCTGAGTAAAACGTCCATTTTGATCCACCGGACAAACAGGCTCAATCCCCTCTCTTTTGCAGGCATAAAAATCGAGCTCTCCAAAAGCAGGAGCTGCATGAACAATCCCCGTCCCCTCTTCATCCGCAACAGTAGGCTCAACAATGACGCGAAAAGCACCCTCTTGCTCTGAAAACCAGGGGAAAAGAGGAACATATCTCTTGCCTTCAAGCGCTTTTCCCAAAAAACGCTCCTCAATCTCTATCTGCTCGAGGAACCATGCCCCTACCCTCTTCTCAGCAAGGATGTAATGTCTTTTACTCTTTTCATCCCACACCTTTACATACGAGATCTCTCCCCCTACCATTAAGGCCAGGTTGGAGGGCAGAGTCCATGGAGTTGTCGTCCAGGCCAGGAAAAAAGTCTCTTGCTCATCACGGAGAGGGAAAGCCACAACAACAGAGGGGTCATCTACGTCGCGATAGTTCAGATTGGCCTCAAAGTTGGAAAGCGGCGTCCCCAACTTATGAGAAAAGGGCATCACCTTAAACCCTTCATAGATAAGGCCCTTCTTGTACAGCTCTCCGAAAACCCACCAGACGCTCTCCATGAAATCAGGGTCCATAGTGCGGTATCCGCGATCAAAATCAATCCAACGCCCCATGCGCTCGACGCTTTTTTTCCACTCGGCGGTGTAGCGAAGAACAATGCTGCGGCACTCCTCGTTAAACTGCGCAATGCCAAAGGCTTCGATAGCAGAGGCCCCTGAGAGCTCCTTTGTTTTTTCGATCTCGTTCTCTACTGGCAATCCATGGCAGTCCCAGCCGAAGCGGCGAGGGACGAAAAAGCCTCGCATGGTCCAGAACCTTGCGACCACATCTTTGATGGTACCGGCAAGGATGTGGCCATAATGAGGGAGGCCTGTTGCGAAAGGGGGGCCATCGTAGAAAGAGAAGAGAGGGCGTCCCTGCCGATTTTCGACAGATTTTTCAAAAAGGCTCTCTTGCTGCCAGAAGCGAAGTATTTTTTCTTCCCTGGAGGGGAAGGTTTCTGATGAATCACACTTAAACATAGGGTTCTATACTATACTAAAAAGTATCTTCCTGCTATAATATAAATGTAACCCATTGCCCTTCTTTACATTCCCGCAGCCGTCAGGAGGATCTTCCTGGAGACTGCGGGGGTGTCAAGGTTTCGACTTGGGAGCAAGGCGTAGGTGGCATGCGGAGGATCATCGGTTGGCCTCCTAAAAAATCCGATGAACAAACAATCGTCAACGTAACAGAAGACGAGTTCAAACTCGCAGCTTAACCGCTGCTTTGAACCAGTGGCCCAAGATCAAACCAGGAGTCTTGGAGTTCCACTGTCATACATCCTGGTATGAATCCTCCCTTTCTCAGCGGGTCTGGGGAGGAATTCGAGATATCGAGTCGCTGACTCGGTCCCAAGCGGAGCGCCTTCCGGCAAGATCGGGGAATTAAAAAGGCACTAAGCATGTAGTCACTTACGAGGCGCTTGCCAAGGACGAGAGTTCGATTCTCTCCACCTCCAATCCAAATTAAGGCTTCAGTTTTACGACTGAAGCCTTTTGTTTTTAGTGACATACAGCATAAAATTCACAACCAAAAATTCGACTGCGTAAAGCCAAATTACGCAGTTTTTACGCAGTAGACTGGATTAAACTGCAGTAAAACTTCCTTGGTTTTTGAGATTTTTATGCTATACTACCCTGACGACTGTAACGTTGCTGACACACGATAAATTGACGTCATGTCTGATACGACTTGTCACAACTGTTACGCAAGTCACAGGGTGTGTGCGGAAAACGGCAAACAGGCATAAATTAAAAAAGTAGATAACGAAAATGGCATATGCGCACTACGTTCCTCAATTTCACATAAGAAATTTCGGAATCAATGATAAGCAAACAGCTCGACTTGATAAAAAAAAGAATCAACCTCCAAAAGCAGTAGGCATTGACAGCTTCTGTGGAGAAGAAGATTACTTCTCATTCGATGAAAATAGCTTAAGCAATCTACCAAAATATCTGCAATGGATTCATAAGAATCTTGTCGATAACAACCTCCGCGATCATATTGAAGGCCCTACAAGCGTTATATTAAAAACTATTATATCGGAGAGAACGCTCGCAGCACTCTCCAAAGATGCCATGTTAAATTTACTTGAATGGCTCGCATGGATGTTTATTGCAAACCCAAAATCTCTCGCTATGCATTCAATTTCTCTTATAACCGACAACTTTAAAGAAGTTGATTACGAAGCCTTATCCAAAACAGATAGATTAAAAGTTTTTGTGGACTTGCATGAACAAATCACCCCAATTTTCCAAAAGCGAGGATGGGTGCTGCAATTGATTGATCCAAAACATGGGCATCTCCTATCTAGTGATCGGCCAGTAATGATTGGGGGTAAATCTTTGCAAGAGTCACCCCAACTTTCCACTCAAACAATTTTCTTTCCC
>JAGWKO010000078.1 GCA_028873295.1 Verrucomicrobiota bacterium | reverse complement strand
CATGATGGGAAGGATGTGCATGATACGCATGATAAATTTATCATGCGTATCATGCACATCCTTCCCATCATGTTTTCTTTCTGAGATCAAAGGCCAGTTGTCAACTCTTGAACCATTTTCGGTATAATAAGCAGTTAATGACTTGAATAAAGGTCTATTCAGGCATGTGCAAGGAAGAGGGATCTTCTTTTGCCTGAATTTCAAAGCAATTGATCAGGAAGCTGCCGATTGTAACAAGTCCCGCTGCCAAAAAGTAACCTGTAAAAGTGCGAACCTGGATGCCAAGAGGGATCCATTTGAGAAGGCCATAGGCAAAAAAATTGAGGCAGAGACAGGCGCTAAAGAGTCGGTAAAAGGAACGCAGTCTCATGGTGTGCAGAAAGGAGCAGATAATCGTGTTGGCAACGCCCAGAAGAAATGCAAAAAGAAGGTCCCCCCCTACATGGGGCAGTTTGGTTTGATCAACCACATAGATCCCAGGAAGCACGTGATTGGCGAAAAATACAATAAGGAATTGAAAAAAAACCATTAGACCCCTCGGCGTGCAAGAGCCTGGGTTCAGACTGGAGAAGACACGCCTAATTTGAGACTACAAAAATCTGTTTTAGTTGACAATTCTTTTTCTGGTCATTTTGGGTATACTCAGATGCTCATTTCCGGTATTATATACACGAACCTATCCCAGTAATGAGCTTCTGTCGATTTCTTTTCCTTCTCTGTCTCGTCTCTTGTACCTCTTTTTCACCACCCCCAAAAACACTTCGCCTTGCATTCCAGAAAGAACCCGCTACTCTTGATCCAGGGAAAAGCTGCGATTTTCTCTCATCAACTATACATTGCCTTCTATACGAAGGACTTACAAGAGCTCTCCCGGATGGCAACGTGGAGCCTGCCCTTGCAGAGAGAATCGATATTTCCGAAGACCGTTCCTGCTATATCTTTTTCCTGCGCGACGCCTATTGGAGCGATGGACATCCTGTGGTGGCCTCTGATTTTGTCGCAGCCTGGAGGCGGCTTGTCGACCCCTCTTTTCCTTGCCCCTTTTCTTACCTGACCCTTCCCCTTCGCGGTGCAGCTTCTTCACTTTGCGGGGAGCAGCCGCCTTCGCTTCTCTCTGTAGAAGCTCGAGGAGAAAAAGAGCTCGTCGTCTTTCTTGAAAAACCAACGCCCTGGTTTCTCTCTCTTACCGCATTCCCTCTCTTCCTACCCATTCCCTCTCATCTGGAGACTCCCTCCTGGTCTACTCCTTTATCAAATGGCCCCTTTCAGCTTCTCTCTTCCCGTTCCCGCGATTCTTTTATACTGCAGAAAAACCCTCACTTCTGGAATGCCTCCTCTATTGCTCTGGAGCGCATTGAGATCAGCGTGATTCAGGATGAGGCGACAGCGCTTCATCTTTTTGAGCAGGGAGAACTTGACTGGCTTGGCGCCCCTCTTATTTCACTTCCTCTCGATGCAATGCCCTCATTAGAGAAGAGGGAGCACATTGAAAAGATCCCTATGCTGGCCTCCACTTTTCTCTGCTTCAACATGCAAAACTCTCCCCTCCTTAATCTCTCTATTCGAAAAGCTCTTTCTCTTGCTGTCAATCGAGAGGAGCTCGTCTTTACAAATGCACCAGGACAACAGGTAGCCCTGACTCCCCTCCCCCCTTCTCTTTCTTCTCTTCCCCCCACCCCCCTTTTTCCCTTTGTGCCAGAAGAGGCGAAGGAACTATTACAGCAAGGCCTTAAAGAACTTTCTCTGGAGAAACTGCCTCCCCTCACTCTCTCCTATCGCTCTGGACAGGTTGAAAAAAGGCTGGCGCAGACACTGCAACGACAATGGCAAGAACGGCTGGGGATCACTCTGTTATTGGAGGAACGGGATCCCAAGTGGCATCTGGAGATGTTGCATTCTCGCAATTACGAGATAGCGCTTACCTCATGGATCGCTCCCTTTGACGACCCCATCAGTCTTCTTGAGCGCTACCGCTCTCCTCTTTGTCCCAAGAATTTTTCTGCCTGGGACTCAAAAGAGTATCAAAACCTGTTCCAGGAACTGGAAAAGAGCTTTTCAAAAGAAGAACGCAAAATGCTTTTTGATCAGGCAGAAAGGCTGATTGCAGCTGATCTGCCCATCGCGCCTCTCTACCATTGGAATAGCCTGACGCTAGCAAAGCCACGAGTAGAGATGGGCATTGTCACACCGTCTGGCGGTATACGATTCGAGACCTTCTCTGTCACTCCAGAGTAATCGTCCTCTGGACATCATTAAAGGGACCGGGCGCAACAGCGCCATTTTCATCGAGCAGCTCCAATCGAACTGTATGCTTGCCCCGCGTCATGCCATAGATGTAGTAGGGTTGCCAGGAAGTGAGCATGCGATGATAGTTCCCATCGATGGTAAGGCGCACCTTGTAACCATCCGGAGTAAGCTCACAATTGGAAATATAGAAATCGAGCAAAATGGGCTTTGAGGCTCTGAGAGGGAGTTCATTACTCGGCTCATTGTAGGTGAGATAGGGATCCCCAAGGTCAGGCGCCTCCTTACTGCCTTCTTTACTACCGACAAAGAAGGTGATCGCCTGAAAGCTATCGATCTCCTTCAAACTCTCTCCAAAAGAACGAGCAAGAAAGATGCGCAGAGTATGAGGTCCCTCCTGCAACTGGTAGGGGATCGGAACCTTGTAGTAGGTAAGACGAAAGTTGCCAAGTTCATTGAAAGGATCAATTGCCTGCTGACTCACGGTAAAATAAGGAAGGTTATCCACCACCACATGGGCAGTCTGTCCCTCAGGAGAAATGGCAATCTCTTTGGATCTTTCAAAATCAGAAGAGCCGGCCGCAAGAGAATAATTCTGCGTGCGAAATTGCACCCATACCTTTCCACTCCCTACCACCTCGTCTGGCTTCGGAAAAGAGAGAAAGACCTTTGATGCATCGGACTGAGGCGTCCCCTTCACAGGAAGAACTCGTATCTGTTCTTTTTTTTTAACTACAGGAGCATCAACACCGTCCGCTTGCGCTAATGAAGACATACCCAGTAAGAAAGACGAGAAAAGAGACCACATGTCCCCTCCTAACCTGATTCTTATGAAATACCCTCTTGGCGTCATTTTTGCCAACTGATATACCCAAAATGACTCAAGAATTGGCATTCTGACCGCGTGAAAGCTGCCAATTCTTGAGTCATTTTGGGTATACCGAAAATGGTTCAAGAGTTGACAACTGGCCTTTAGTCTCAGAAAGAAAACACGATGGGAAGGATGTGCATGATACGCATGATAAATTTATCATGCGTATCATGCACATCCTTCCCATCG
>JAGWKO010000034.1 GCA_028873295.1 Verrucomicrobiota bacterium | reverse complement strand
TTAGGAAATACACCCCCCATCTTCGACAACTCAATCGCGGGAGCTTTCACGCAGCCCAATCCCTAAAATTAATGTTGACAGAGCACTAGAGCACTAGTTCAGAAAGTAGTGACCTGCTTTGTTTGCAAAGACTCATTGTAGAGCTTCAGCGAATCGGCAAGTGATTGCACATTGCGCAGAAGAGAGGCCATCTCTTCTTTAAAGGCTCCTTCACTCATCTCTTCCTTGCCCTCTCCTTTAACACGCTCCAGAAGAAGTGAAAGTCTTCCAAGAGAGGCGGTGATCCCATCGACCTCCTCGAGAAAATAGGCGCGGAACTCTTCGGGCGTCTGGAGAGCTGTGATAAGGTTGGCCTTGCGCGTACGCGTGCGTTGCCATCCCTTATTATATTGAAACAGAATGCCATAGTGGTTGATGTCATTCATCATTGTCTCTGCTTTGCTAAGAAGTGAGTTCAGATGAAGGTAGAGATCTTCTGTTTCAAAAAGTTTTCCAAGGTTTCCCTCTCCTTGAGAAACAGAGCGGGCAAGGCCCTCCATTTGGGAGAGAAGTTCATCGACATGGTGGATGGAGCTTGAGAGTGGTGCACTATTTTCCTGAAACCAGGAGTCGACTCTTCCAATCATGCCATCGAGCCGGCTTGCGACTTTGGCCACCTGCTGGAAGCTGTTCTCCAAAGAGTCTGGCGTGCTGGCATAGATCACCTCATCGCTCACGCGTCGATCGCCGGCTACAGCTTTCGGCAGGATAGCGACCGATCTTTCTCCCATCAGGCCTGTAGAGCGCAGAGAGATCTCATCATTTGCATAAACCTCTACGCTTGAGTCGGTTTTTAGGATAAGCTCATAGAAATAGATCTTTCCCGAAGCGTCCGGGTGATCGCGCGCATCTGTAATTTCGCGAATATGGATCACCTCGCCAACAGGCTTTCCTGCAAAGGTGACGCGTGTTCCGACCGCGATGCCCGAGATATTGGCAAAACGCACGCGTAAAATTTTCTTACCATCTCCGATCTGCGGTTTTAGGAAAAAGAGCATCCCCGCTCCAATGGCGAATGCAGCGAGAACGAAAAGTCCAATGAGAATATTTTTAATGCGGTCGGTCATTTTCGGTATATAGTTTTAAACTCTCCTTTAGCATTTGAATCGTCGGGTCGTCAATCTTTAGAAAAGTTTTTGGGTCAGCAAGGTGAGCAATTTTCCCATCTTGATGAAGCGCCAGGCGGTCTGCCAGGTAAAAAGCAGAGAGCATATCATGGGTAACAATAATACTGGTACCCCGCAGCTCTTTTTGTGTGGTAAGGATTAACTCATTGATCTGCTTTGCTGTAATGGGGTCAAGACCTGTTGTCGGCTCGTCATAGAGAAGAATAGAGGGCCTGTAAACAATGAGGCGGGCAAGAGCCGCTCTTTTACGCATTCCTCCGGAAAGATTTGCGGGCATCTCCTCTTCTTTTCCCGCAAGTCCTACCATGGTAAGAGCTTGCGATACTTTTTCTCGAATGCAGCTGGAGGGGATAGGCTTTCCTGTTCGAGGATCTCCATGTTGCTGCAGATAGAAAGCAGCATTTTCTCCTATGGTCATTGAGTCAAAGAGCGCGGAGCCCTGAAAGAGCATGCCCATGTTTTTGATCAAATGAGGATGATCGCTTGTAACCTCTATATCATTGATAAAAATTTCGCCGCGATCGGGCTTTTCGATTCCCATAATATGGCGAAGGAGGACGCTTTTCCCCACGCCGGAGCGTCCCAAAATGACAAGGATTTCTCCTTGGGCTACCTCCAGATTGAGCCCTTGTAATACCTGGGTGTTGCCATAGCGTTTCCAAAGATTCCGGATGGAGATCATTGCATCCAATTGTATTTGAGTTCCTGATTGATGATATTCAGTCCCAATGTCAAGAGAAAATCGGACATAAGGATCAGAATATAGCTTGTCACGACACTTTGCGTTGTCGCCTTGCCCACACCTGCAGCTCCTCCCGAGGCGCGCATTCCCTTGTAGCAACAGACGGTGACAAGGAGGAATCCGAAGAGCAGCGATTTTAAAAGCCCGCTTGCCACATCGAAGAGGGTGATGTGAAGGCGCATGGGATCAAAGTAGCTTGAAGGCGGCATATTAAAGAGGAGGGTCGCAATCAAAAACCCTCCGAAGATCCCCATGAGGACGCTAAAAAGTGTCAAAAGGGGGACCATGAGAGTGCCTGCAAGGACGCGTGGGGCAACAAGGTAGGCATTTGGGCTTACAGCCATTGAGCGCATTGCGTCGATCTGTTCTGTAACGCGCATTGAGCCGAGTTCCGCACACATGGCAGAGCCTACCCGTCCTGTGACCATGAACGCAGTCAGGATGGGGCCGAGTTCAGTGATCATCGCCTTGCCGACAAGAACTCCGGTGATTGCAGAGAGCCCCTTTTCCCCGAGTTGATAAAAGGATTGGGCAGCGAGGACAAATCCTGTTGTAAATCCCGTAATCGCTACGACAAAGAGCGAAAGTACACCGATATGGAAGAGCTGCTCGCGCACAAGTGCCCAGGGAGGGGGGCGCTTCCACGTCGCCGTGCAGAGATTGCCGAGCATTCGCAGATAATCGCCAATCTCCTCAAGAGCTGAGAGGAGGCGGTGTTTGGAAAGGGCGGGCATCTCCTCATTATCCCGATTTTCTACATTTTTTTGGATAGGTTGTTAAAAAAAGACCTTTTTGGTAGGAGGGGGATTAGGAGGTAATCCTATGAAAACTGTTAGAGTTCTTTCTGTTATAGTTCTTGCGGCATATTTGTGCTTCCAAGGGCTTTTCTATCTTGCTGAGATGACATCACCAGTAGCACACGCTTCAATCGGACTGCTCGGATTGGGAGCTGGTGTGTTGATGTTCATTTCTCTTGGTCATTGGATCGATTTATCCAAAGAAAAGCACAAGTAATGCTTCTTGCTCTCTCCTCGTTTGAGGAGCAGGGCCGCTCCGATGCCGTATGCAAAGCTACGGTCCCTTGCAGGGAGTCTCTCACGGCCTTCCTGCAAGCGGAGCATTAGACCTCTTGCATAATTGAGGTTCTGAAGGTTCTTCTCCTACACGTCAAATACACCTTTATCAGTTGCATTTTTTGGAAGAGCTTTTGGTTCATGTTCCTCTTCAAAATCCTGCTTCATAGACTCTTCTACCAGCCTATCTATAAAAGATTCTATCCTAGCTATTTCTTCTTTATTCTTTTCTTCTCTTGTTAAATAGCTATCTTTCTCATTAATAGAGGGACCTATTCCGGAGAGGCCAGGACTTGATGATCTCCCATATCTTCTAGGAAGAGACATCGGAGCCTGAAGCATATACTCATCATATGTAGGCATTTCTGTTGGTTCTTCCTCTTCATTCGGTTTTTTTTCAACGAAACAACGTTTAATAGTCTTCAAGTCTTCAACAAAGCTTGGAGGCTGATACTCAAGTTCTCTTTGCAGACGATCCTGTAATGTCAACCATTGATTAGCCAACTCTGGCTTCAGTGTTTTATAACAGTTCAAAATTTTACGTTGATCGTTAGCGTAAACATTTTGAATTAATTTATCTTCTGAAAGTACGCTATAAACAATATTGTTTATCTCTTCGATGACTTTTGCTTCTTTGGCTGCTAAAGTACCCCTGTTTGCACATTGGCTTTCCAGTTTGCCTATATCTATAGAAAGAGAATGAATGACGCAAGCCATCTTAGCTCGGATATATTCATCCAGGGCATCTACACGCATTGGATCCCCATCATATTTGTTTCGAAATGCCTCTTGCCATTTTTTACCCAAATCATTTACTCGAGAAGTCAAGGCTAACCACTCTTGATGACTTGCTATTTGGCCTTGATTAGGAAGACTTTTTATTAGAAGATTTTCTGTCGCTACGTTACTTGTCATATATTGCTCTGTGTGTTTTTTATTGGTTCATTTTTTTGTTTAAATAGGGATGATTGCTCCTGCTTGAATTCCGTTTCGTGCGGCGGCAATAAATCCTTGTCCTCCAGATAGAGCGGTTCCCGTCACAGTGATCACCACTGCAGCAACAGCAATCCACCAACCGCCTCCTTCTGCTGCTTTTGCATTACGTTCTTCCAACATTTTTTCTGTTTTGCGAATTTCCACTTCTAATTTGATAGTCTCGCGCTGAGTCTCTGTAAGAAGTTGTGCTTCTTGTTGCAACTCTGTTTCCAGGCAGTCAATGCGCATATCGAGTTCTTGGATTTTTTGCGCAAAAAGGTGCTTTTCCCGTTCAAAAAACTCAACAGATAGGGCTGATAAATTTTGGGCGTGAAAAGTCTCTTCTGACACTGGCACTTTTTGATCTGCGGCTTGCGGGCGGATCTGTCCAAAGACACGAGCTACCCTGTCGCATATTCTTTTTGTTTCTTCCTCACGTCTATTTTCTCTTGCAGCATGAATCTGCAGTCTATTTTTCTCTTGTTCTTGTTGAATATGGCGGATTTTCTCTTGTCTTTTGGCTACTTTTTCTGTGGGAAGAGGAGGGATTTTTTCCAAAGCGGCAAATTGAAATTGGATATTGGGGTGGGGTGGAAGCGCTTGATTTCTTTTCTTAAGCCATTGAACGCAGACTTTCACAACACTATGTGGTTTTTCCTCTACAAAAAAGAGATCTCCCGTCTCAGGCGTAATAGGAGATTTCCCCTTCAAAGAAGAAGGGATTGCCTGTAGATAGCAACAAAGCGCTTGATGCCCATAGACTTTTCCATCGTTTCCAAGGTAGGACTGTTCTTCAAGTGGTGAGTAGAAAAAGGGCATCTCATCTCTTAGGATTTTTTGTAAAAGCCTCGTGCGATGTGCAATCGTACTCTCATCATCTGCCTCTTTGCGTAATTCTGCAGAAAACTCTTGATGCCAGTTTTGACAGTTTTGTGTGATAAAGTCCTTTTTTTCTCTTTCCTGTAAGGCAATCTTTATCCCGGCAAGGTCTGCTCGTAATTCTGTTCTTAACATCAATTCTTCCCAGCGTTTTTCCTTGCAATGTTGCGTGAAGCCCTTGCTCCAAAAGCATAGAGGCGGTCTTGAGCTTTTCCGTCATTGTTTTGATGATGCTTCAAACTGCTCAGTAAAACTTGCCTTTCCCGTAAATTTTCTTGTAGAGTTCTTTTTGTTTGCAGCATAGCAGTTTGCGTGCAAGACTTTTCTCGTAGTGCTGACTCAAGCTCTTGAGCCTTTTTTGTTAGACTCTCCACGTCTTGTCGCTGTTTTTCCAACTGTTCCTGGTATGGAATGGAGGGAGTCAGGGAAGCTATTTCTTCTTGATTTCTTTGAAATATACGGTCACATCTTGCCTGACTGTTTTGTAAGACAACCTGGCGTATCTCTTCATGTGATATCCCTTGATTGCGTAGTTTTCTGTATTGAAAAAGGGCTGCTGGTGTCATGGCAATTGCTCCCTGACGCGTCTTATAAGACTTTGTGTTGTATCTGCATCCTGTTTTGCTATTTTCTCTAACCTTTGCACCTCAACAAGAAGTGACTGAATACGCAGCGCTCTATCTCTTAAGGTAGTCGCCGCTTCCTCTACTCCTGTTGCTTGAGTTGTCATAGACTCCACATTTGTTAATAAAAGAGTCTGTCCTCGCAGTCTTTCTTCTCCGATAACGGCCCTTTCCTCATAAAGCATCTCACACGCTAATGCATCTTCTGCAAACTGCTTTAGATAACTCTCAACACTGGTATTCGTTGGGGCTAGTAATTCTCCGAGAAGGAGTTCCAATTCATCTTTGATTTCCCAGATAGATTCTGCCTCTTCTTTGCGTGCTATCAATGGATCAATGAGGCTGTGAAGTAGGTAAGCTATGGTTTCTTCAGGATCATCTGCCTCAACAATGCGCTCTTTCTCTTCTTCAGTGAGCAAGGGACTTGTCTTTAAGCGTTGAATCAGAGCTTCTCTTTTTTCTTTCAAAGTGGTTGTAGCAGAAGAAAGGCGAAAGTGTAATCTCTGCGATTGTAACGTGATTGTATTCAAACGGGTCCTCTAAATAAAGGGTGAGGCGAGGGGTATGCTTTTGAATGAGCAAGAAAACCATAGCGGCAAATGCTCTGTGAAGAGGGTAGATCAGCATACAATTTTGGTAGTTTTGGTAACACTTCTTCTTTATTTTTAAAAGGATAATAGGATCTGTTCAGGCAGTTGTGAATTTTTATAAAATTATAATGTAGTAAATCCAGCTCGTCGTCAAGGCCAGTTGCTAGCTGCATGAGATGAATCCATCTTATGTTTTTTTCTTCTAAAAATTTGATTTTTAGCCCCTTGACTTTATATCTTAAAATTCTGTTGTTGATAATTTGAACATCAATGTTGTTTTGCAATGCATTCAAATATTTTGTGATTTTTTCTGATAGGCTTGTGTAGTGAAAGGGAGTAAAAGAATGAGTCACAGAACTATTTTGTGCGTGGGTTATTTCCAAAGTTCCTGGTTGTACTGCAAATGGGGTGGGGATAGTGAATAACTCAATAGGAGAATCAGGAACTTTTCCTGTGCGAAAAAGTGTAATTACTTGTTGGTAAGTATGATTTAAAGATTGAATCGCAGCATCTCGATCTGTCAGCACCTGCGGGATGATTTCTGTTTCCAATGTAGCTTTTTCTTTAAGGGCATTCTGTAATGCTTCAATGCGTCCTTCTACTACTTCGCTCCTTTCAACTACCTGACTAAAAGCATGCAATAGAGAAGAAAAAACCAGATCGATCTTTTCTTCCAATTGTTTTTCTCTGTTTTTTTCTTCTTGTTGCAATCTGGATTGCACATGTTCAAAGGGGAAAGATATTTTCATCTATTCTTTATATTCCTTGGGGATGCTTAGGTTCTTACTATTGTGCCAATCTTTCTCAGAAGCTATTCTTGAAAAGCAGTGTCGTATATGATCTTGTCTCCAACGCAAGTTCTCCAAGTAGTTATTTCGCAGACGCTCGACCTGTTTGACTGTTTCCTGCAGATCCTCCTGTAATCCTTTTTCTAAAAGATCACATTCCAGCTCCACGAGAGAAAGATCAAGTTGTAAGGAAGTCAACAGATCAAAGCAATCGGTCGCACATTTTTCGACTTGCTCTTCTATTTTGGCAAGCTCTTTTTCCTTCTGGACTTGTTCAACATGGGCTTGGGCTGCCTGGAAGGGATTTATATTATTTGTCATAAGTGGCATTACATGATTAGACATCCCCTCTCCTTTTTTTGAGGTTGATTTTGAAGGGCGTTAATATTTCTCTGCGCTCTTGCAAGGCTATCTTGTAGATTTGCAATGGAATTTCTATGCTGCTGAGCTTCCAATTCTGTCTGTTGTACTCGTTTTTCCAGAGAGTCAAGTTGTTCTTTTTGCTCTATAAGTTGTTTATTAAGTTCTGCAATTCTTGCTTCGCAGGCCGCGTCTCTTTCCGCGTCTCTTTCACCAATGACCTTCTTTAAGTCTTCTTTAGCTTTTTCAATTTCTTGAAGTAGAGTGTCTTGTTGATGTCGAAAGGAAGAGGCTATTTCTGTAAATTTCTCCTCAAATTGGGCGCTCTGCATCCTTCTCCGAGTAATCGTTGCCAGGTTTTGAAATCCTTGCACCAACGATACGGTATTCAGATTCCGAAGATCATCTTCTTGCAAAAATTGGGAAGGGTCTTCTTCTGTAAAGGAAGCTTCAATGTTTTGTGCTCGACAAAACACTTTTACTTCTTCCAGCCACTCTATCATCTCCCTTGCAAACTGGTGATCGGTCTGCTCTCTTGAAAGACGGCCCCTAAAAAAGGGGCAAAGATCACTCCGTGAACGGTACAAAGTAAACATCCACTGCTCCCAAAGTCTTCCCTCAACCAGCACGGGATGTTTTAACGGAGCAAGATCCATGGGATTAACCAGGATCTTTTGTAAATCACCTATTTTCTTTATAGTGGCCTCTAAACAGGCGTCTGATGCGTCTTCTAAATAAAGCGTGACTAGTTGACCCCCCCATGTAGCGAGCTCAATGGATAGGGAGTCTTGTTGATCTTGATGTGCTGAAACAATATGTACCAATCGTTCCAAAAGCCAATCAGTTGTTCTCTCCTCTCTTTGCACACTCAGTCGTAAGACTAATCTCTCTTCGGTTGTAACGATAGTAGTGCTCATGGCGATCTTATTGTTTCTTTTTGCTATTAATTATGCGTTATTCCTGTTTTAGTTCAAGTTAGCGTATAAATTTTTTGTTGACAGAGCACTAGTCTGGTTCAAACAGTGAGGCCGTCTCGGGGGGTGAACTTTTACGAAATTTCTTCTGCGATGGCGAGGTTTTCATCGCTGGCAATAGCAAAAATTTTTGTAATAGAAGAGGAGGTGGAAATTTCGCGTCCTGTGCCGGGGGAGAGGCAAGAGGCGGTTTGATTGGCTTCTTCGTCCAGGGAGACTGACAGCCAGGGAAGTTTTTCGACAAGGCGTTTTCGTATTTCCGGACTATTTTCTCCAATGCCTCCGCTGAAAAGAAGAGCATCGATGGATCCCAGGAGAGCAAAAAGGGAGCCGATTGCCTTAATAAGGCTGTGGAGGAACATTTCGATCGCAAGTTCTGCCATTGGCGTTTTTTCTTTTAAAAGAGTTTGCATATCGCCTGTAAGACCGGAGATACCAAGGAGTCCTGATTGTTCATTGAGAAGGGAGATGATCTTTTCTGCAGAGATTCCCTCTTTTGTCGCAATGTAGGGGACAAGGCTTGGGTCAATGCTGCCAGAGCGCGTCCCCATCATGACTCCTTCAAGAGGAGTAAATCCCATTGTCGTATCGATGGGAATCCCATCTACTGTCGCTGTGATCGAGCAGCCGCTCCCCAGGTGCAAAGAGAGCACTCGGCCACCTTTTCTCCCGCTCATTTCCAGATAACGCCTCCAGAGGTAGGCGTGTGAAATGCCGTGAAAACCATAGCGTCTGATTTCGTGTTTTCTCGCAATCTCAAAAGGAATAGGATAGAGTGCCACATGCTGTGGAAAACCTGCATAAAAGGCGGTATCGAAGACAGCAAAATGAGATGCTTTGGGAAAAAGTCTTTTTGCTACTTCTATTCCTTTGAGAGAGTAAGTGTTGTGAAGGGGAGCAAGAGGGGAGAGGGTAGTGAGAAAATGGAGTATCTCCTCGGTAATCTGTGTGGTTTGCCGGAATCTGGCGCCGCCATGTACCACGCGATGTCCGATTGTTGTGGGATGCTCGGGGAGAAAAGAGAGAAGGGATTCCAGATCATGCGAAGGAAGATGTTTTTCCCATAGGCGTGAGAGTTTTCCGGAAGAGTCAAGAGAAAAAAGGGCAGCGCGGACTGAAGAGCTTCCGCAATTAATGGTGAGAAACATATTTTTTACAATATTTAGAACTGCTCTTTTAATCACGCCTCTCTCTTTTTCTGTCAGTCGCATCTTTTCTTTTTCCACTTCCACTCTTTGATTTCTGGCGGATCGTCGCCCATTTCAGTAATGTAGCGCTTATGGGCAATGAGCTTTTTTTCCAGAAAATCGCGCAAAGAGCCGCGCATCTCGCTTAAAGCAGGGAGGCAGTCCAGGGCGGATAAGGCAAGATGATAGCGGTCGATGCCATTTAACACACACATGTCAAAGGGCGTGGTCGTTGTTCCCTCTTCCCGGTATCCATGAACGTGAAAGTGGATCGCCTGCCTGCGATTATAGATCAGTCTGTGGATCAGCCAAGGGTAGCCGTGAAAAGTAAAAAGAACAGGCTTTGTTTCGGTAAAGATGTCGGCGAAGGCCTGGTCGTTCAAGCCATGGGGATGGTGCGTTTTTGACTGCAGCGCCATAAGATCCACTACATTGACAACGCGGATTTTGAGACTCGGGACAAGAGAATAAAGAAGCTCTACAGCTGCGAGCGTCTCCAGCGTAGGGACATCGCCACAGCAGGCCATGACGATATCAGGAGGCGATGTTCCTTCATTGCCTGCCCAAGGCCAGATACCGATTCCCTGCGTGCAGTGCTCTATTGCCTCATCCATAGTGAGATATTGCAGCGCTGGCTGTTTGCCGGCAATGATGACATTGACATAGTTACGAGAGCGCAGACAGTGGTCTGCAACGGAGAGGAGCGTATTCCCATCCGGTGGCAGATAAATGCGCACAATTTCTGCTTTCTTGTTCGCTACATGATCGATAAAACCTGGATCCTGATGTGAAAAGCCATTGTGGTCCTGGCGCCAAACATGAGAGGTGAGAAAGTAGTTGAGAGAGGCAATGGGCCGCCTCCAAGGGATTTTTTTGGAGGTTTTCAACCATTTTGCATACTGGTTGAACATGGAATCGACAATGTGAATGAAGGCTTCGTAGCAGGAGAAAAAACCGTGTCTTCCTGTGAGAAGATAGCCCTCAAGCCACCCTTGGCACATATGTTCGCTCAAAATCTCCATTACCCTTCCCTCCGGTGAGAGAAATGTATCTGTTGGGAGAATCTCTCCGAGGAAGGTGCGAGAGGTGGCTTCAAAGAGAGCCTGCAGGCGATTGGAAGCAGTCTCATCCGGCCCCATCACGCGAAAGTTGCGATTCTCATCATTCAGTCGCATCACATCGCGAAGAAAGGCGCCCAAAAGGGTCGCCGTTTCGATCACCTGCGCTCCTCTTGGCTGAGCGGCGACGGCATACTTGCGAAAATCGGGAAGTTTGAGATCGCGAAGAAGTAGTCCTCCATTGGCATAGGGGGAGGCGCCAATTCTCTTTTCTCCTTTTGGGACAAAAAGAGAGAGCTCGGGGACTGGCTTTCCCTTTGCATCGAAGAGCTCTTCTGGCTTGTAGGAGAGCATCCAGTCTTGCAGCATTTGAAGCTGCGCTGGCAGTGTGCGCACCTGTGTGAGTGGAACCTGATGGGCGCGCCAGGAATTCTCTATTGGCTTACCCTCCCACTCCTTGGGACCTGTCCATCCTTTGGGAGTGCGCAAAATGATCATGGGCCATCTGGGGCGCTCTTTTTTTGTTTTGAGATAGGAGATCTCATCAAACACCCTGTCGAGAAGAGCGGAAAAGTCCTGATGCATGCGCATGGGATCGTCGCCAGAGAGAAGGTAGGGATTGTAGCCATAGCCGCGAAAAAGAGAGAGAAGCTCCTCTTCAGAAATGCGCGCCAGCACTGTCGGGTTTGCAATCTTATAGCCGTTGAGATGCAGGATCGGAAGTACAGCGCCATCTGTTTGCGGATTTAAAAATTTGTTGGAATGCCAGCTCGTGGCAAGCGCTCCTGTCTCTGCCTCTCCATCGCCTACAACAGCTACAGCGACGAGGTCGGGATGGTCAAAAACAGCGCCATACGCATGGGCAAGAACATAGCCAAGCTCTCCGCCTTCGTGAATGGAGCCTGGCACTTCTGCTGCTGTGTGGCTCGGAATGCCCCCGGGAAAGGAGAACTGTTTGCAGAGCTTTGTAAGGCCAGCTACATCTTGAGTGACCTCGGTGTAGAGCTCGCTGAAGGTACCTTCAAGAAAAGTATTAGCCACAATCGCAGGGCCGCCGTGACCTGGTCCTGTGAGGAGAATGATATTTTGTTCTCTTTTACAAATGATGCGGTTGAGATGAGCGTAGATGAGATTGAGGCCGGGGGAGGTCCCCCAGTGGCCGAGAAGGCGAGGCTTAATATGCTCTTTCAAAAGAGGAGTGCGAAGAAGAGGGTTGTCCAGCAGATAGATTTGCCCGACAGTCAGATAGTTCGCGGCTCTCCAATAGGCGTGAATAGCCTGCAGTTCCGAAGGGGTCATTTTTGCCAGAGGATGACGGGGTTTTCCAGAGGAACAGAGCTGCCTGAAAAGCGGGGGATGACGCGCACTGTGTAGTCGGATGCGGGCCTCTCTTTTGAAACATCTGCTGTATATTCTCCAAGAGCTGTTGCGCGCATTGAGACGGGCTTTGCGGCCGAAGCAAAGAGCTCAACAGAGGCTGCTTCCGGAGGTAGACCACCAAGATCGATAAGAGCGCGGAAATGGTGCTGCTCTTTGTCGCTTG
This sequence comes from Verrucomicrobiota bacterium, assembly GCA_028873295.1. Taxonomy (GTDB): domain Bacteria; phylum Chlamydiota; class Chlamydiia; order Chlamydiales; family SM23-39; genus JAGWKO01. The sequence continues at coordinate 3,872 of JAGWKO010000034.1, read as the reverse complement.
TCACCTCTACGCCGCGCATCTGAATCGCCGCTTCGCTCCACGCATGTGTCCAGGTGGCAATCTCGGAGGCGACAAAGCCCTGATCCTGGACTCGTTCGCGATAGGCTTTGGCGGCGGGGACGTAGTAGCGATCCATATATTCTGTGAGTGAGCGGTTGGTGCTGAAACTCCAGGTGAGACTCGCCATACTTTCGCGCACTTTGGCTACCCATTCTCTGGGGATCCCAATAGCATCGCGCTTGTAGAACTCCGGAATGATCGTATGTTCGAGAAGGTTATAGAGCTCCTCTGCGTCTTTTGCATCGCGTGCTGCGATCTCTTTCTCACTGCAAATGGAGCGGTCGCCGATAGCCCATCCCACTTCGGGACGGAACGCCTCCGACCACCAACCATCAAGAACAGAGAGATTGAGTCCTCCGTTGACAAGGATCTTCATGCCGCTTGTTCCGCAGGCTTCCCAAGGGCGCCTTGGCGTATTGATCCAGAGGTCAACGCCTCCGACAAGTCTTTCTGTCATCAGCATATCGTAGTCTTGGAGGAATACGATAGAGTTGCATATCTCTTTTCTTTTGATGAAAGCGATCCACTCTTGAATCAGTCGCTGCCCTTCCAGATCGGCAGGATGTGCTTTGCCGGCGATCAGAAGTTGTGCGGGGCGCTCTTTATTGGTCAGAATGCGCTCGAGTCTTTCCAGGTTGCGCAAGAGAAGATTGGGCCGTTTGTAGGTAGCAAATCTTCGCGCAAAACCAATGGTGAAGACTCTTGGTTTGAATCGATGCTTTACCTCTTCGATCTCCTCTGGACTTGCGCAGCGGGCCTTGAGCATTTGCGTAAGGCGAAAACGTCCAAAGGAGATCATCTGTTCGCGCGCCTTTTCGCGCATCTGCCAGATCTTCTCATCGGGAACAGCGCGAATCTGCTCTGCCATCTCTTCCGCGTCGCGCATCCAGCGCTCTTTTCCACATGTCTCTGTCCAAAGGTCATCGGAGATCGATGAGTCCCAGCTGCGCACATGGATGCCATTTGTAACGTGCCCAATCGGAATTTCCGAGATGGGCCAGCGGGGAAAAAGGGGAGAAAAGAGATTGCGACTCACCTCTTCATGCAACTTGCTCACGGCATTCACAGCTCCGCTTCCGTGAATGGCAAGATAGGCCATATTGAATGGCTCTTCAGGATCATTTGGACTTGCCCGTCCCAAGGCAAGAAATTCTGAAAAGGGAATATGCAGATTATCCTGTACGTAATGGCCTAAATAGTTCTCCAGGAGTTTAGGATCAAAGCGGTCAAATCCTGCAGAGACAGCGGTGTGTGTGGTGAAGAGGTTTCCCGCTCTTGTCGCAGCGAGCGCTTCGCTGAAGGAGACACCGTTATTTTCTTGATACTGCCTGCATCGCTCCAGGATCGCAAAAGCCGCATGTCCCTCATTGAGGTGATAGACCTCCGGCTTCAAGTGCAGTGCCTCAAGTAATTTTCCTCCTCCGAGGCCGAGGGCGATCTCCTGCTCCAGGCGCGTTTCGCGGGATCCGCCATAGAGCTCACCTGTGATGCTCCTGTCTGGGGGGTAGTTGGCAAGGTCATTGCTGTCCAGGAGGTAGAGCTTGATTCTTCCTATTTTTACTTCCCAGACGCGCAGCCACAGTTTGCGACCGGGAAGGAGAATTTCAAGGCGCAGCCACTCTCCATTTGGCAGGCGCGTTGGTTGAATGGGCAGCTGCCCAGGGCTGTTGTAGGGGAAAAAGGCCTGTTGTGCCCCCTCCTGATCAATCACCTGGCGAAAATAGCCCTGCTGGTAGAGAAGCCCGATGCCGACGACAGGGATGCCAAGGTCATTCATGGCCTTCATTGTGTCGCCTGCGACATGACCGAGCCCTCCTGAATAGATGGGGAGCGATTCACTCAGCATAAACTCCATGCTGAAGTAGGCGATGAGTGTCACAGGACTTTTGGGATATTTTTGCCGAAACCAGCTCTTTTCATTCACTTCAGCAGCGTGCATCGCCTGGCCCAAATCATCGATGAGTTGCTGGTAGTAGGGATTGGCAAGAGTCTCCTCCAGTTTTTGCCTGGAGACTGTTTGTAAAATAACAAGTGGGTTGTGCGTCAATGCCCAAAGTTCCGGATCGAGCTCAAACCAGATCTGGTCAGTTCTATGGTCCCAGGACCAGATGAGATCATAGACAAGTTTTTCTAAAATTTCTTTATGGTCCATTAGATCTCCTGTAAAAGGGTTGCCATTCTCGCGCCATCGATAGGTGTTTGAAGAGAGGCAAGAGTCTTTGTTACAGACATTTCCCGATCTTCTTCCGATAAGTTGAGAAGTGCTTCCACTACTTCCGCATATCGATCGTTCGAAATTTTTGGGGCCAGTGTATGGAGAAGAGAAAGAATCTTTTCCTGCTGATCCTCAGGGAGTGTTAGCATCGCCACAATACTTGCAATGCGAATCTCGTCATCGCCAACGCGCTCATTGTCGCAATACTCCACGTCGCTTGTGCCGCTAAGCCTTTTCAAAAAAGTGAAGTAGTCAATGGGGGGGTAGAAGATCTGTACGATCTTTTCTAAAATCCTCTCTTTTTTCTCTTCAGGGATTTTCTCCAGAAGAGCAAAAAGCCTGTTTTTCATTTCATTTTTTTTCAGTTTTTTGAGGAGGAGATTGGTGTAGAGAATCGGGGCGATTGCATGTGCCAAAGGATCTGTCTCCGTCTTTTTCACCCGAGCGACAAGTTCCAGAAGGCGAAACTGTTGAGGAAGCGCTAAAATGATGCGGGGAGACTGCAATACATTAAGAGCGAGCCTTGCTGCAGATTTCTCCTGTGAGGAAGCCTCTTTCTTCTCGAGCTCAGAGACATAGCGCTCAATTGCTCGGATTGACCCTTCGATGTTTGGCACTTCTCCCATATCCTTGCGGTATAAGGGAGTTTTTTTTACCCGTCAAGAAGAGATAGAGCCCCAGTGCAATGAAGGGAAGGCTCAAGAGCGCTCCGATCGTGCAGGGAAGAGGGGAGGAGAGGGCGCTCTGCTCCTGTTTGCAATACTCTAGAGCGAAGCGAAGGGAGAAAAGGAGGAGGAGAAGAAGTCCTGCAAGGCGACCCTCTTTTTCCTGGAATGCAGGTTTCTTATAGAGAAAAAAGAGAAGAAAGAAGAGACCAAGGTAGCCGAGAGCTTCATAGAGTTGCACGGGATGGCGCGGCAGGGGAAGGCCCCCATCTGCTGGATGGCCAAAGGTAACGGCCCAGGGAAGGTTCGTTGGAGTGCCGAGAATTTCCTGGTTGATGAAGTTGCCGATCCGAATGCAGCTTGCGGCCAAGGGAGCGACAACAGAGAAAAGGTCGAGGAGGCGAAAGGGAGTGAGAACCTGTTCGCGGTGCCGTTTAGAAAAGAGGATTAAAGCAAGGATGAGAGCGAAGACGGCGCCGTGGCTTGCAAGGCCACCTTCCCGGAAGCGGAAAAAGAGAAGAGGATCACTCAAATAGAGGGAGGGCTTCTCATAGAAGAGGAGATGTCCCAGTCGGGCTCCAAGAAGTGTGGCAACGATACAGTAAAGAGAGAGTCTGTCGATCGCAGTGCGCACGCGGAAGGGGATATCCTCCGAGGGAGAGAGCTTTTGGAAAGTCTCACGGAGAAGTTTGGAAAAGAGAAGCGCACTGAGCCAAAAGCCAAGGGCAAAAAAGAACCCGTACCAGAGGATGGGAAAATTGAAGTAGGGGATAGTAAAAAGTACTGGATCAGGATCCCAATACATTAGAGTTAGGATGTTCATCTCTTCGTGCTCGTGTGCCTGCCCAAAAAAGCTGAAAAGGTATACCCAAAATGATGCAAGAATTGGCATTTGGAGCACGTCAAAGCGCCGAAAATCGATCGGCGGCGGC
>JAGWKO010000033.1 GCA_028873295.1 Verrucomicrobiota bacterium | reverse complement strand
ATGTGCATGATACGCATGATAAATTTATCATGCGTATCATGCACATCCTTCCCATCATGTTTTCTTCCTGAGACTAAAGGCCAGTTGTCAACTCTTCATCTTGTTTGGGTATAGCATCCTCCTGCTCAAGACGCTGCAAAAGATCAAGCGCTGCCGCACTTCCAACAGCCCTCTCCTTTTCAGCTCCTGTGGCATCGAAGAGAACAAGGGTTGGCATAGAGCGCACGCGATAGGCTCTTGCAACAGGGCCTACTCGATCCACATCAACGCGGCAAAAGAGCATCTTTCCCTGTAAACGAGTTGCCACTTCCTCAAATCGGGGCGCGATGCGGCGACAGGGGCCACACCAGGGCGCATAGAAGTCGACAAGAAGTGGCTTGCCCGAGTGTAAAAAGGGCTCAAGCGACTGCTCGGAGTCCAGCTCAACCACAGTAGTATCCTGCACAGAATTACCCTGCACAGAAGTTTTCATTAAAAAACCCTCCAGCTGCAGAGCTGCTTTTGCTCCGTCTCCTGCTGCCGTCACGGCCTGTTTGAAGATTGGATCAGAGACATCTCCGACAGCAAAAACTCCAGGAACAGAGCTCTGCTGTCCCTCTTTAAGAGCGATATAGCCTTGCGCATCAAGAGCTACCTTCCCCTGGAAAATCTGGGAGTTTGGCTTTGAACCGATCGCAAGAAACAGCCCGTCAAGAGAGATCTCTTCGCGCTTTCCCTCTTTTTCCACAAGAACCCCGGTCACTTCGCCCTCTTCCCCGAGAATCTGCACCACCTCTGTTTTAGGAATAAAAGTCACATTCTCGGTTGCAAGAAGGGCTTGCACTCTTGTCTTTTCCTTGGCGCGCATCTCCCCTTTTCGCACAAAAAGATAGACCTTCTTTGCCATACGGGAAAGATAGAGCGCCTCCAGGGCAGCGGCGTCTCCTCCGCCAACCACTCCAACGATGCGGTCCCGGTAAAGCGCTCCATCACAAATTGCGCAATTGCTCACACCCCTTCCCCAATACTCCTTTTCTCCAGACACTCCGAGAAAATTAGGTGTTGTCCCAGTGGCAATGATGCAACTTTGAGTCTGCCAAAGCTCTTTTCCCCTTTCCTCTTCAGAAGAGCGCAAAGTGATGGAGAAAGGACGCGTGGAAAAGTCGACATCCACCACCTCTTTTTGCACAAAGTGAACGCCATTTGCCTCTGTCTGCTGTCGCACCTTGGCCATCAACTCTGTGCCGCCAATTGCGAATTCCCCAGGCCAGTTCTGTACCAGATGCGACTCCGTGATCAACCCTCCGGGGAGAGGCCCCTCAACCACAAAAGTTTCGATCCCTGCCCGTGCAAGGTAAAGAGCTGAGGTCAGCCCCCCAATCCCACTGCCGAGAATGACCACGCTCTTCACATCAGACAGCCCAAGCAGAGAGCCGAGAAGACAGGAAAGATAACAACAAAGGTGCTTAATCATATTGCTCTATTGAAGATGGAAAGAAGCCCTCTTGTCAAGTCTTGTGCAAATGCTGTACCCTCGACTGTCTCTATAGACCTCTTTCGAATCTTGGGTTCTGTCGATTTTCGGGTTCTTTTGAGCCGAATTTCTCTTCTTTTTTGGGGGACTGTATACCCAAAATGATCCCAAAAATCGACGAACCCCAAGTTTCGAAAGAGGCCTTATGTGGAAAACAATCCAGACATGGCTCTCGCAAAAGCATGAGATCAACTATCTCTACTTCAGCATCTTTTTTGTTGTTCTCTCCATTTGCAGTCTTTCCCACCTTCTTTTTCTCGAACAGCCTCTGTGGGGAGTACGCCTTTGTTTTTTTCTCTATTCTGCAGGGCAAGCTCTGCTCGAGGTATGGGCCTTTATTTTCATTGCCTATTCACTGAAACGATGGGCGCCCCTTTGGACCTTTTTTCTTTTCATCGCTTTTTCTTTCATCCTTCTTCTCATCCATTTTACCGATTTTACTCTGCTGCGGCTGATGGATACATCGATTGCCTATGTCTTTAAATTCCTATTTGGAAGAGGCTTTGATCATCTGCTCACTGCACTGCGAGCTCTCAATCTCAATTGGGAGATGACCATGCTTCTTTTTGCCTCGCTGATCCTAATTCCCTGCGCTGGTCTCTTTCTCTACTGGGCGACAAGCAAGCTGGCGCGACGCAAGCCCTGGACACTCTCTCAAGGGCAAATTGCGCTTGCGATCATTGCGACAGGTGGCTCCCTGCTCTTTTTGGAAATTCTTTTCCACCCTCACCTCGATCGACTGCTCTATGACAAGTTTCAAAAAAGGCTGCCGCTCGGCACCACCTTTCTCGCTCCAACACCTCATCGCATTGCACTCCCCCATTCTCTTCCCTCCTTTCGAGATGAAAAGGAGACGCGAGAAAAGGTTCCCCTGTGCAAAGCGCGCAATAAGAAAAACCTCTACCTCTTTATTGTCGAAACGCTGCGCAAAGACTTTCTCACCCCTCTAACGGCCCCTCATTTGATGTCTTTTGCACAAGAAAATATCAACATTCAAAACTCCTCTGCCAACGCCAACTGGACTCCTCTCTCCTGGTTTGCCATTTTTCACTCCGGGCTCCCCTATGACTGGACCGCCGTACGGGATCACTGGACAAATGGAAGTATTCCTCTGCAGATTCTTAAGCAAATGGGATACAAAATACGCGTCTATACTTCTGCCGAGCTGCACTACTTTTCCATGGATCAACTTCTCTTTGGAAAAGAAAATGCACTTGCAGACACGATCGAAGACTATTCAACAGACCGCACGCTTGAGCCCTGTGATCGCGACCGCGCTTGTATCGACGCTTTCCAGCGCGATATCGCAATGCGAAAAGAAAACGAAGCGACGGCCTATATCTTCTTTTTTGATGGCACTCATTCAGAATATAGCATCCCGAAAGACTTTCCTCTTCAGTTTACTCCCTGCGCAAAACAGATCGACTATCTCACCATCAACGCTCAAGAAATAGAACCTGTTAAAAATCGCTATCGCAATGCGATTTTCCATATCGATTCTCTATTTGGAAGATTCTTCCAGACTTTGAAAAAAGAGGGTCTTTATGACGAAGCGATGATTGTGATCACAGGGGATCATGGGGAAGAATTCTATGAAGATGGAGCTCTTTTTCATGGAACACACCTCAATCGCTGCCAGCTCGAAGTTCCTATTTTCTGTCGCTTTGCACGCCAAAAAAATATTGCGCCACCACGCGCTACACACGTCGATATTTTCCCCTCCATTCTTCACTACATCACACGGAAAGATCAGTTTGGGTCCCTCTTCGATGGCCGCTCTTTTTTGAATAAAAAACCGCCTCTTCCCTACCGCGTCACTGTTCTGCAAAATGGCCCTGACACTCCTATCGAATTTGCCCTCATCTCCGACCAGGCGCATCTTCAACTTCGCTTTTGCAGCCCGGATATCTATCGCCAAACAGAACTTGAGATCATCTCCTTACAGGTCGATGACAAAATAAAAGGCCCTACCCCACAAGACCCCTTCACTCTTTTCCCTGGGGCTCTGGATCTGCTTTTCAGACAAAAATAGACCTTATACCATTTGTCGCGCACCAGAGCAGGTCTTTTGCAAAAAGAGCACCTACCCTCTTAGGCAGAGCCGGATGACAAGGAATCAGGGGCGCTATATGTCCTCCAAGAGGAAGGATCGTTACTTCTGAAAAAGACGTCTCAAGGAACCCTTGCAGTTTAGTATAGGAAAAAAGATGCAGGTGGGTTGGATCTTTATCAAACTCCTCCCCCTGCAAAAAGCGAATGCGATTGCGCAGACGAAATGCATTGGGCACTGAGCCAATCGAAAGCCCTCCCTCCTTGAGTGCAAGGGCGATATTTCCAAGCAATCTGGCAGGAAAAAGAAGGTGTTCGAAGAGTTCACAAGAGACAATTACATCAAAAGAATCTTTGGCAAAAGGCCATTCCCCATTCAGATCGAGCCAATAGGTCTCAATGGAAAGGCGCTCTTTAATGCGACGCAGAGCTTCAGGATCCACATCGACGCCAATGACCTCATTGCCCTCCGCAAAAGCCTGTGTTAGGGCGCCATCGCGACAACCAAGGTCAAGAACGCGCTTCCCCTTGCCGATCCACTTGGAAAGCCAGGGAATTCTCTCTCCCTGGCAAAAGAGGTAGTCATAGCGCCCGCGCTGTCGATGATGCTCCTTATAGAGAAGCGCTAGATCTTCTTTCATGCGCGGGAATGGTGTTTCTTTTGCACAACACTATGGCGAATGCTGTAGCCAAAATAGAGAAAGAGACCGACAATAATCCATCCAACAAACTGCATCCATGTCAATGCGGGGAAAAGGCACATTTGCGCGATGCAAGTTCCAATACCGCAAAGAGGAACAATCGGCGAAAAGGGTACTTTGAAAGGACGCGGAAATTCAGGATGCAGTCTTCTCAAGATCAGCACGCCCAAGCAAACAATGCCAAAGATAAAGAGAGTCAGAATCGAAACGAACTGAGCCAGAATATCAATAGGAAAGAGCCCGGACACAATCATGCAAGCGCCTCCTGTAACAATTGTAGCAAAAAGCGGGGTATGCGTTTTGTGATGTATCGATGAGAAGACCTTAGGCAATAGGCCATCCTTACTCATCGCAAAGAACATACGGCTCTCTCCAAGAATCTGCACAAGGATTACCGTAGTAAGACCTGCGATAATTGCAATCTGAATCAGGAACTGCAGCCAAATAAGAGCTGGCCCCATCATTTGCAAAGCAACAGTCATCGGATCTGCCACATTGAGCATGGTATATTTGACGACGCCCGTGAGAACAAGAGAAGTTAAAATATAGGCAATCGTGCAAATGAAGAGCGAGCCGAGGATTCCTCTTGGGAGGGATTTCTGCGGTTGAATCGTCTCCTGGGCAAGCGTAGCCACCGTATCAAATCCAATGTAGGCAAAGAATACCATCCCTGAAGCGCGGAGCACTCCACTCCACCCAAACTCGCCAAAAATACCATTACCCAAAGCGTCCCTGGCATTTTCTGGAATAAAGGGGATCCAATTGCCAGGGTGAATGTAGAAAAAACTCACAAAAATAAAGATAGCGAGTGTTGCGAGTTTAACCACCACCATGACATTGTTGAAATGTGCGGCAGCCTTGATTCCAATTGCCGCCAGAACTGTAAGAAAAAGGACAATGGCAATCGCGGGCAAATTGAGAACAGCACCCGTGAGATGCCACCCAAGCGCATGATTCCAAGCAATGGGCGCTCCTGTCCAAAGATCAGAAAGCGACACCCCCAGAGATTTGATAAAGCTTACCGCGTATCCGCTCCATCCAACTGAAACAGTGGAGGCCGAGATGATATACTGTCCAAGAACCGACCAGCCAATAATCCAGGCGGGAAGCTCTCCCAATGCCACATAGGAATAGGAGTAGGAACCACCAGCAACCGGAATCATGGAGGAGAGCTCTGCATAGCAGAGGCCCGTAAACGTACAGATCAGCGCAGCGAGGCAAAAAGAGACGACCACTGCCGGGCCGGCAAAAAGAGCCGCTGCTTGGCCTGTGATCACAAAAATCCCCGCCCCAATAATTGCCCCAATTCCAATAGAGGTAAGGTGTCCTGTGCGCAGGTGTCTCTTGAGCGTATGCCCCTCCTCACCCTCACCTTCAACAAATGAGCTACGCAGCCCCTTTCTACTCCAAAGTCGCTTCATGAAATCCCTTCTAATAAAAAGCCAAAGAAGCCGATGTTACAGGAAAAGGCTCTTTCTTGGCAAAATAGGTCTGAGAAATAGGTCTGAGAAATAGGTCTGAGAAATAGGTCTGAATATTATGGGGATAAAAATTCTTGGAGGCAAGTTTAAAGGGCGCTCTCTCAAAAGTGCAGGTCCCGCTACAAGACCAACACAAGCCATTATGAGGGGAGCCTTCTTCAACATTTGCCAACATTATATTGAAGGAGCGCACTTTCTTGACTGCTTTGCAGGAAGCGGGGCTATGGGATTTGAAGCTCTGAGCCGCGGGGCAAGCAGAGTCACCTTCATCGAACAGGACAAAGTAGCGCTCCAGGCCCTGCGCCAAAATATCGCCCTCTTACATGTGGAAGCGCAAGTAGAGCTTCTCCCGTACAAGGCAGAGCGCGCTCTTGCACAACTCGAAGAGTCCTTTTCGTTAATCTATCTCGATCCGCCTTACGCTCTCCCCGTGCTCCCCTACATCGAGCAAATTCTTCGTCGCTACTTGCTCAAAGAGGGAGGCTTTCTTTTCATTGAGAAGAGCTCAATCAAAGAGGAGCCCCCTATTCAAGGACTTAAACTTATAAGCAGGAGAACATTCGGCGCTGCAGCACTTGAACAGTATCAATTTCTTTCCCAGAAGATATAGCCCTCGCCATCATAAGCACCGACCATAACAAGCTGTGCATCCTTGCAAATTTTTTCAATTAAATCTTGGCTCAATTCCTTACCAATCAAATCATCTAAAGCAACTTTTGTAATAACGCACAAAGAATGCCATATTCCATCAGAAGCGATCATGCATTTAAAAAACACATCTTCAGACAATATTTCTCTCTTAATAGTGTAGTACACCTCGTTTTTATAATATAAGTAGTGCTCCAAATAGAAGCTGTCATGCATATTATCCAAAACGCTAGTGTTTACATCATCAAAAATACAAAAACATTGCTTCTCTTTCATTTTACCGACAACATAATGAGAGATTTCTTTGTCTACATTTGATGTAACATATCCAGAAGCAAAATTATAAATTCTTTCTCTATTTGCGTCTTGTGGTAATAAAACATAAAACTTACTTGTTACAGAAGATAATGTTTCTAATATTCGAGAGGACATTTCATTCACACCGAAAAAGTTTTTCTTGATGTAATTCATTGAATTGTCATAATTTAATTCGACCTTAATTAATCTTCTCATATTTTACTTATGTTCCCACGTTCCATCCGGATACAATCTCACTCCTGGCCTTGGGAATGCTGGGCCTTCGTAATCCCAATGAGGATCTTTCCCTTCCGGGTGTAGTAAATCAGGATGAAGTCTTTCATTGGTTTCTTCATTGTACCAAGTACCCTTACTACTCTCAGCCTCTCCTTTTCCTCTCCATTCGAATTCGGGACCCGGCTTTTTTGATGAATCATTTAATTTGAAAAATTATCCCAATAAATATGATCTGCTTCAATGATTAAGGTGGCATAATCTTGAGATTTTACATCTCCTCCTCCCCATGAAAACACTTCTATAGTTGCGGATTTGTTTGACACTTCAAGATGCATTATCTCATAATCGTTAAAACGACTTATTTTTTTATCGCAATAATTTCCATTTATCGATATCTCCTTGACATCTGAGAAATAGAGATCCCCTTTTATCGTATGTCTTTTTGTAAGGGAAATATTTTGCACTTCTTCTGGATCCAGCTCTGAACTCTCCATAGAAATGACTATTTTGTTATCTTTTCTTTCGATCAATATTATTGATCCGTCATGAAAATAACTAGTATACTTGCTTATGTCCATTTTATTCTCTTCACATCGGGAAAAACCTAAAAAGTTTGACTTTGGAGCTTTTTTCGATAAACACTGCTCCAAAAGCAAACTTTTCAGTTTTTTTTGGTATATTTTGGTGCATAAAGATGAGATGAATCGCTGCCCTTGCCAACAGGGTTCCCGTTCCCATCTAAATACGCATCTTTATCGCTTGTTGATTTAGGGTTTAGACGATGCCAATGATTTTTTCCTTCATGCCCAGGTTTGCCAGGACGACCTTGATCGTGTCTCAATTTTTCTCCCGTCGCTTTATTCTCAAAAGTTCTGTGTCCATATTTCCCGGCTTCCGGATGAGTAGTTTCTTCCCAGTCTGGTTGTTTTAACAGTTCATCTGGATCATCTGTCAAATTTTGGTCAACATTATCTTTTTTGCATGAATAATTAAAATTACGCCAATTATTTGAATAAGGGAAAGAAGCGAAATTTCTAGCCTCCGCTGTTGTTCTAACAAATCCATCTCCGATCAACGCAAGTCCAGCACCTGTTTGCAGTCCAAAAGCGATGGTATACGCGCCAAGCGTAGCAACTTCTAAAACACCTCCAGTAAAAATCAAAGCGCCGCCCAATAAAATTTCTCCCATACCAAGCAGCCAGCCTCCAATGCTCTCCCCTGTCGGATCTCGATAGACCATAGGATTATTAAAGAGAAACTGATAAAGATTGGAATGATCCTTTTCCCACTGAGGATCAGGAGTTAGCCATCTTTGTAAGCAAGGATCGTAGTAACGTTTACCGAAATAAACAAGCCCAGTTGTTGGGTCATAGCGTTTTCCCATGTAAGCATAGGGAATCGACGCAGAGACCCCTTCCCCAAATGCATCTGCAGTGTTATGGAACATGATTTTCTTGTCTTTCCAATCAACAAGAGTTCTGATACTCCCCTGTATATCGCAGATAGGCGCAAAGGCTTGTTCATTGATTTCAATCGCAATTGGCGTCGAAAGCCCTTCCACTTTCAGTTCTTTTATCTTTCCCTTCTCTACCATTGCAATCTCTTCGTTTTCAACGAAAAGAAAGGATTGGCCACCTTTCTGGATTCTGCGACTCAAGGCGTCGTATGTAAAACTGTCTCCTGCTGCTTCGATCAATTCTCCGAAGAGGTTATATTGGAAGGTTTCCTTGAGAAGGTTCCCGTTCAGATCGTATGTCAAAGAAGGGGCGCGAACACCGTTTTTCTCAATGCAGTTATGACAAAAATCATACGCAGCATTGAATTTAGATGATTCTGCGACCAATCTCGATGCTTTGTCATAGGCATAAGAAACCGTTCCTTGCTGAATAGGATTGCCAGCGGTATCATAAGATACCTTCTCAACAGAATAGGGCGTTTGAAGCAATGCTCGTCTGCGTCCTGTTGCATCATAGCGATATGCAGTATCAAAACATCCTTTCTCCAGAAGGGGTTTTCCAGATCGGTTATAATCAACATAGAGATGAGAGTAGAGAGTTTTGCCACCAGCGCTATAGCGCTGCACCTCTTTCAAAAAAGGGCCTTCATACCTGTAACCAACCGCACTGCCATCGAAAAACTTCCTTAACGTAACGCGATCCCAATCATCATAAGTACTATCTATCCAAAGTCCATTTTCCCATTCTTCACGAAGGATATTGCCAAATGGATCCAATACTCTCTGAAATCCTGTCCCTTGAGTAAGGCGCCCCAAGGCGTCGCAGGAAAAACGCTTCTCTCCCTTTTGGATCAATTCTCCCTGATCATTATATCGATAGGAAATAACACCTGTCGGTTTTTGCTCAGTTAATGGTTTGCCGGAAGGCGTGTAGGCCCAAAGAGTGGTCGTTTTCCCCGCGTCGACAACAGAACTTCTTTTTCCTCCTGGAGTGTAGGAAAACTGAAGGGAGTCCTGACGCGTGCATCGAAGAACCCGGTCATAAGAGAACTCTTCAAGAAGCGCTCCGGGGATGCTTCTTTGAAGAAGCAGGCCGTGGGCATTATAGACCTCAGTCGTTTCCACTCCTCTTGGATCAACGATTCTTTTAATGAGGCGCTGATCCTTTTCTTCATACTGAATAGTCGTTTTACTCCCTGTCTCATCTAATGTTTCAAAGAGGCGCCCATACTTATCGTAACGAAAATAGGACGTCCCCTCTCTTGTAAGAGAGGCGACATGGCCAAAATTGTCATAAGTCCAACTGGTTTTAAGATAGGGCTCTTCAGACTGCTCCAGCAGCTGCCCGATCTGGTTTCTCTTATAGTTGATTTGGCGCTTGCCGCGTTTTTTGGAAACAAGAAATCCCAAAGAATCATACTGAAAAGAGGTAACTCTTCCCGCTCTCTCCTCCTCCACTTTTTGACCAGCCAGATTGTAGAGATAACGCGTAGCGATACCTGTGGGGTCGATCTCCTCTAGTAACTGATAGGCATCATACACATACCTCGTGAGTCTCTCCCCTACTTTTTTGCTCAAAACGCGTCCCAGAACATCGTAAGACCAGGTTGTCTTCACACCATCCGGATCGATCTCTTCAAGGAGCAGACCATTCGGAGCGTAGGAGAAACTCCTCCGCCCTCCATCAGGGTCGATGATTTCTAACGGGGCACCGTAGCTGTTGTACCTGAGTGCGGTTGTCGCACCATAACTATCAGATCGGCTTATCTCTCGACCAAAAGCGTCGTAGCGATATTCCATTCTGAGAGGAGAAGAGTCCATGACAGTTGGTTTGCCATGCACAGGGTCATACTCCCAGGTAGTCTTTAAGCCAAGATAATCGACCTTCCAGGTGAGTTCGTCCGAGCTGTTATACCCATACTCTGTTCGGTGGTTCTCCTCTTTTAAAAGAGTAAGACGCCCCTTTTCATCAAATGAGCGCTCAATAACAGGTGATCCGGAGAAGGTCGTTTCCCGAACAGGACGCCCCCGATTGTCATAGGTATAAGAGGCGCATCTTCCCAAAGGATCGGTCTCCTTCAAGAGATTGCCTTTTGCATCGAATTCTCTCTCTATTGTGTAAGCAAGATTGCCATCGCTGCCAAAGTGCTCTTCCTTTGATGTATTTCCATATCTGTCATAAAAAAAACGCACCTTACGGATCAACTTTCCTTCCCAATCATTGATCACCTGCCATTCAGGACGATGCAAGTGCGATCCTGTTTGATAAAGAACGTAGGAGATTTTTGTTTTCCCCGCTTCCTCTTCAAGAACGAGGTGATTTTCTCCGTTGTAATGATAGACGGTTTTTCGAAGACAAGAGCCGCGATCAAGAATTGTCTTGGAGGTGAGCAGCCAGGTATCTCCAAGGTACGTATAGACAGTTTCCAGACCATCATCTCTTCTTTCAAAGAGACAGCGCCCCCGATCAAACTTTCTTCGAATCGAAAAACTGCCAAAATCGCCGGTGAGGGTTTCAACTAAAGGATTGCCTTGCTCATCGCATTGGAAATGACGGGTTAAGAGGGCTCCTCCCTCTTCATCCAAAGTATCAATTGCCGCGATATGCTGCTTATGGTCATAGGAAAAGCGCTTCTGGTTAACGCGCTTACCATTACACCAGTTTTCAACAGCCTCCAGAAGCAGGAGAGTGTTGAATCGATACACCGTTGTCGCGCCACTCGGATGAATCACTGTCGTTGAACCAGCTTTCTTTCCCGGGATTGGCGCATCATAAGAGATAGCGGTGGTTCCGGAAGGAGTAAAAAAACGTTCAATGCGAGAGGGATGATTTTTATAGCGGGAATAGACGCAAGAGATTGGATACTCTTTTGCATCGTAAAAATTGAGCAGAAATCTCTCGTCGTATCCCGCTTTGTTGGAGTAGAAAGGAGCGGATGCTTCGATGACTAAGGGGATTGAGACATTGCATTTTGCTTGTTTGTCCCCCTCTTTGTAAGAGGCCTGAATTTCCTGCTGTTTTACGTGCAGTTTCAACTCTCTTCCGTCCGAGCCTACCCAGCTATTCTCGTTTTCAACAAAAATGGTTCCGTAGGAATATTTTTCAGAGACATCGCAAGCGACAATCTTTTTCAAAATGTAGTTGTCATACTCATATCGAACCGCCTGGCCGTTAGGAGTAATTTCCTTATGCAACCGGTAGAGGTGGTTCCATTTGGAATAGAGCCTTTTTGTGCCATCTGGCCAATGTGCAGTAAGTTGTGAACCCGAGAACTCAAGCGTGATGTTGCGAAGATCAACTCGTGAATCCGGTTCCTCGCCTCGGAGATTGGAAAAACCAAAAGGAGGCATTTTTAAAATGCCTTTCTCGTTCTTTATTTCGAATTCTAAAACAGCGCCGCTTGGATCGCTGAGTTGAAAGTAGGGGGAATTGGGATTGATCCCAACCCAAAGATGAGGGTAAAGCACCCAACCTTTTGCGCTTTGCCGCTTGCTGTGAACCGCAAGAAAGTAGCGATCCTTGTTCGAGTAGTCCGAATATTTGCCAAGAATCGTGGGAGGAGAGAATCTACGCTGTAGCACAAGATCAGAGGCTCCCTTCACCACAAGATCGGATTCTGCAATCACTAGTTGGCCGGAAAGAGGGGAGACGTACCCTTCAATGAGCAGATGATTTTTTAGTGAAGCGATCTCTTCAGCAGATGAGGGAAATGTATCCTCAAAGGGGGTCTTTGCGAAAAGAGAAAATGCCAACGTCAGGAAAAAAAGCAATCGCATGGCAGAGGGATGGTAAAGAGAAGGTATTTTTTAGTATATCGAAAAAACTCAAAAGTTTGACTTTGGAGCAGTGTGAAAAAATATTTTTATATTGAAAAAAAATAAGCAAATATCATAAAATTGTTGTGTAAAATTAACAGATATTAATATGGCCATACATGTAAACGCTGAAAATTATTCCAACACAATAGGAAATCTTACACGCTCAGAGGAAAATGAAATTGGCAAACTCAACGTTTTGTCCTCAGACCTGCTGGTTCAAATTTTTTCTTACCTAAGAACCACAGATCTGGCGCGCTGTGAAAGAGTTTGCAAAGGAATGCAAGGTCATATCCTGGCAGTTTATACAGGAAAAGAGGGGGGGAGATACATAACCATCTGGAAAAGAACGATCAAATCAGTTATGACTCTCCCCCCAGACCTGAACCCCGACCTGCAGGGGCTGATAGACACTATCCTGCATTCAACAATCCAGAATCGCAATGCAGTCGCCAGAATCGCGGCAGGTATCCCCCCAACATTAAAAAAAATAGTAGCTGACCGGGTATTTGCAGCAGAGTCAGGACAGACGCAAAAGGTAATAGCTCTAATACTCCTGGAGGCATTCGATCAAGCATGTCAGATCGTCAATAGCTCACCGCACAACTGGCGTTACCTCACCGCCATAGCTCAGTCGATGGTGTACACAGGGAAAAACGCAGAAGCGCTGCTGACGTATCCCCAGGCAGACCTCTTTATGTCCCACACCATCGTAAGATCGCTAGTTGCAAAGGGAGCAAAGCAAGAGAAACTAATCGCATTCATTGCAAACAAAATGCAAGAGTGCACTCAACCCTGGATAGCCCAGCTCCTTTTGGAGTGCGCAACAGATTTGATCGCACTGGGTTCCGAAGAACAGGTAGTGCTTGCAATCGCAAACAAAGCAACCTCCCTTCCAGGAATTCGCAATGCAATTGTATACAAGATTGTGAAAATGCTGGTTACAAAAGATGCAACTCAAGAGAAGGTTCTTGCATTCATCACCGACAATACAAAATCTGAAGGGCAACGCGATTACGCCTTAAATGAGGCCATAAAATCTCTGGCTATAAGAGGTTCGAAGCAAGAGGATCTGCTTTCAATCGCAACCAGTATAAAGCGTCCCAAGGAAAATTTTGTCGGGAGAGCGATAGCGCTGGCAGCAGGCGGCGAGCTCTCATCCATTCCAAATGATCTACAAGTCTTCATCACGAACAACCCGAAGTCTGAGTCTGAGAGCGATAGAGTTTGGATCGGGGTCGTAGACGTACTGGCTGCAAGAGGAGCAGAGTTACCTCTGCTGCTCACAGCTGCAAACAATATAGTTTTTGAACAGGATCACCAAATGACTTTGCGTAGGATTGCAACACTACTGGCTACAAGAGGAGAAAATCTAAACACTCTGCTTGCCTTCATCGACACTATACAATTTTCAATCGAACGCAAGGATGCCTTGAGAGAAATCGCAGGAGTGCTGGCAGCAAGAGGAGAAGACCAGGAAACGCTGCTTGCCATCGCAACCAGAATAGAGGGAGATGAGCCAGATAGCATAGCTGTAAACAAAATCGCAAAAGCACTGGCTGCAAGAAAGGGCATGGAACCAGAGACCCTGCTTGCATTCATCACACAGAATATGCAACGCACAAACCCCTGGTGGGATATAACTTTGTGCGAAGTCGCAATAGAGCTTGCTGTAAGAGGCGTAGAGCCAGCGATCCTACTTGGCTTCATCACTTTAGCAATGACTTGAGAGCCGCTCGCTAACCTCTTTGAGAGACACCTGTGCGCAGCCTACCCGTTCTACAGCAATACCCGCAGCGATATTTGCAAGTCCGATCGCCTCTGAAAGAGGAATTTTCACTCCCATGCCAAGGCACAACATGGCAAGCGCAGTATCTCCTGCTCCTGTCACATCGCGCACCTCTTTTGAGCGTACGGGAAAATCCATCCGTTCTCCCTGAGCGCTGAAAAGAGACATCCCCTCTTCCGAGCGCGTAATCAGAAGCCATGTTGCATCGGTCTCCTGTATGATGCGGGAAGCCACTTCCTGCAAAGGAACCGAAGAGGAGGCATGTGCTGCTGCATAGGCTTCTGCTGCGTTGGGCTTTAAAAGAGTTACTCCTCTGTATTTGGAAAAATCATTTCCCTTGGGATCGACAATCACAGGAAGGGATCTTCTTTTTCCGGCAGAAATCGCATAAGAGAGAAGGGAGCGGGAAAGAAAGCCCTTCCCATAATCAGAAATTGCCACAATGTCGACACACTCGATAAAGCGATCGATCAATTGCTTTACCTTTTCTTCAAAAGTGGCAGAGATCCCCTCAATTTTCTCATAATCCACTCTGAGAAGTTGTTGCCCGCGAGCGATGAGGCGATTTTTAAGCGGCGTCCGGTAATCTGGCTGCACAAGCAATCCTTCTGGAGACACTCCTCCCTGACGCAAAAGGGCAAGAAGCTTTTCTCCCACTGCATCTTCTCCTCTTCTTCCAAGAGCAAACACCTTCCCTCCAAGAGAGGCGAGATTAAGAGCCACATTGCCCGCTCCACCAGGTTGCGACTCCTCATGCGTTACCTCCAAAATAGGAACGGGGCCTTCAGGAGAAATGCGCCCTACCTTTCCTGTCGTATAGGAATCGAGTAAAAAATCTCCGAGAAGAAGAGCTCGGAAAGAGCCCAATTTTTGAAAAGCGCCTTGCAATGTCGATCCAATTACCATCGTTTTCCTGGAAGAATATAGTTTTGAACATAGTCCCGCACCGCCTCTTGAAGGGAGGTGTAGGAAAACTGGGGAAAAGCGCGCCCGATTTTTGTCATATCTGCACAAGTATAGTTCTGATATTGCCCGGAAAGAGCTGTGGGCATTTCAATATAGCGAATCCTTGCAGGACGCTCGAGCGCCGCAAAAAGAGCATGCGCCAAAGAGTTCCAGGTTGCCGCTTCTCCACGGCCAATATTATAGACCCCCCCCAGTGCAGAATCAAAAAGAGCAAGAGTCATGCGGACCGCATCTTTCACATAGAGAAAATCGCGTTGCTGATCTCCATGCGCAAATTGCTTAAGATCATTGGATTGAAAAAGATCGACACTCCCTTCCCGCACAGCGAGTTCTGTCATCTTCAGAGGCATCGAGCGCATGTGTCCTTTGTGGTATTCGTTGGGGCCGAAAATATTGAAGTATTTTAATGCGGCTGCCCTCTTCAACCCGCCTTCGCGGTGCATCCAAAGGTCGACAAGATGCTTGGAGAACCCATACATATTCAAAGGAGAAAGTTCTTGTAGTAAAGCTTCATCATCGATGAACCCTCTACTTCCATCTCCGTAAGTCGCAGCAGAGGAGGCATAGACAAAGCGTTTGTTGTTGCCAAGAGCCCATTCGGCAAGGCGAATTGAGAAGCGTACATTGTTCTCAAGCAGATAGTCAGCATCCCTTTCTGTTGTATCGGAACAGGCGCCAAGGTGCAGAATGCCCTCTACTTCATCGCCACGTACTTGCAGCCATTCAAAAAGCTCTCCCTTGGAAATAATTTCCACAAAGCTTTTCTGAACAAGATTCTTCCATTTTTCTCCTCGCTTCAAGTCATCCACAAGAAGAAGATTTTTGCGACCCAGATCATTGAGATGACGCACCACTCCCGAGCCAATCATTCCCGCTGCACCCGTGATCATTAAAAGACCATTCATAGCGTAGG
>JAGWKO010000077.1 GCA_028873295.1 Verrucomicrobiota bacterium | reverse complement strand
GGATGCGACTTCTGCAAAGGAGCCTGCATCCAGCAAGAAGAGCCGTGCCTGTAAACGTGTAACCAGTGCCATGTCATGCGTGGTTAACAGGATGATGCGATTCTCTGCGGCCAACTCCTCGATAAATCCGGCAACTTGTTGCGTAAGATGTGGATCCAGAGCAGAGGTGGGTTCATCCAGGCAGATGACTTTGGGATCCAGAGCAAGAGTTCTTGCGATAGCAAGTCGCTGTTTTTGCCCGCCCGATAGCGTAGAGACCCTGCTATTTCGTTTGTCAAGAAGGCCGTAACGCTCCAGAAGCCCCCATGCGATTTTTTGCGCTTCCTGTCTGGAGAGCTTTTTGTGGTGTACAAGAGCCAGCGTAATGTTCTCTTCCACATTTAAATGCTCAAACAGGTTGAACTGCTGAAAGACCATCCCTACGCCTAAGCCCGCATTTTTTTGCGTAAGCGGCTTTTGATCGAGCGTGATGGAGCCGCTTTCATAGTTTTCCAATTGAGCAAGGACGCGAAGAAGCGTCGACTTGCCAACCCCTGACTTGCCGAGAAAAATGCCTATTTCTCCGAGAGAGAGGGAAAAGTGCAGGTCATGGAGAATTTTTTTCTCCTGAATGCTTTTGCAAAGATTACGTACCTGGAGCATATTTTTTCCTTCGGTTTTCAAGTTTTTTAAACAAAAGGGATACGCCGCCTGTCAGCAAAAGATAGATGAGAGAGATAGCTAAAAGTATGGAGAACGCATCGTAGGTTGTGCTTCGGATAATGGAAGCCTCTTTTGATAGTTCCATCACACCGATGATGGAGGCCAGGCTGGAGTCTTTGATTAAAGTAATCGCCTCGTTGCCAAGGACCGGCAGGATCGTTCGAAATGCCTGCGGGAGGACAATGTAGAGCAGTGTCTGCAAAGAGGAGAGGCCAAGCGTCTTTGCTGCTTCTACTTGCCCATTGGGGACAGCTTCAATTCCCGACTGGACGATTTGGCTTACGTAGGCGCAGCTGTTGAGCCCGATCGCAAGACCCGCTGCCCAAAAGGGAGCGATCATAATGCCAAATTGGGGCAGGGCGTAATAGACAAAGAGGATCTGCACCAGCATGGGGGTCCCTCGAAATAGAGTGACATATCCCGTGATAACATAGCGAAGAGACCTGGATTTTCCCGTTAAAACTATGCCGAAAAGAGTGCCGAGCGAGATGCCCAGAAAAGTTGCCACAGCCGTAATCCCGAGGCTTACAGTAACGCCGCGCAAAAGGGCTGGTAGGGAGTCGCATATCAGAGGGAAGTCTATCAACATATCAGAGCTTCCATTTGCTTCTTAATGTAGAAAGCGTCCCATCCTGCTCCATAGCATCCAGGGCGCTTTGGATTTCCTTTAAAAGAGCCTCTTTTTTTAGAGGTAAAACAAGAGCGCAGGTTTCTCCTGTTCCCTCGATAGGAGTGATTTCGAAGAGCGAGCGGTCCTGTTTTGCAAAAAAAGCATCGATCGTACTTTGTGCTGTTACAAAAGCATCCACCCTTTTGCTTTGCAGAGCCAAAAAACCGTCAGCAGTTGTAGCCAAACGCGTGAGAGAAATATCCTTGCGAGGTGTTAGAAGAAAGTCGCTTGTATACCCTTCATTGACAGCCACTTTTTTGCCTGCCAATTGATCGATATGTAATTTTTTTTGTTTCAAGGTGAGAATAACAAGGGGATCGCCGGATAGATAATTTTTCGTAAACAGGACGCGCTTTGCCCTTTCAGGAGTATAGCTCATGCCCGCTGCAACAAAATCTACATGAGAGAGAAGAAGGTCCGGAATCAATGCTTCAAAAGGCATGTTTTTGAAGGAGGGGTTTTTGCCAAGCCTCTTGCACACTTCCCTGGCAACGTCGATATCAAACCCTACAATTTCTCCCTTCTCCATGTAAGTAAAGGGAGGGAATTCAGCGTTCGTCCCTATAATCAGGGAGTCTTGTTTTGTGTTGCTGCTAAATGCACATGTCGCAATAAACGAAAAAAGAATTACTATATTTTTTAGCATAGCTACCCTCGATTTACAATAATCCTAATCTATTATCCAGGAAACAGTCAACCTGAAGTTTTTTGACTCTCTTCTTCTATTGTGTAGTTGTTTTTTAATAGATCTATAACAGAGTTTTTGTGTTTATTCTCAAAAAATACATAATCAGTGTTGAATGTTGAGACTGTGCAAATGGATATCTTTGCTTCAGCCATGCGTTCCAATATAGGGGATAAAAGGCCTGTGACAGCGAAGGAAATTTCTCCCTTAATGTAAAACATTCCCCACCCATCCTGTTTTTCCGGAATTTCTGTGACGAATCTGCTTTCGGCAATAAGAGAAACTTCTTGAGCTGTTTTTGACATACAAAAAAAAGAAGAATTCTTTATGAGGTTAGGGGGGACTTCTTCCTGACAAGAAAATTTGCAAATAGAAAAATTGGCAGATGAAAAGACTAGTTGTGTCATGCTCGGTGCCCGATTTTTTAGGTTTTGGGGTCTTTCAAGCGGAACGGGTATAGGGAGGTAGGGAAAATCCCTACCTCCGCATACTGATTTTTCCGAATTAGAGGGATGGAGCGACTGTGACTTCGCCTTCGTTAATAAAAGAGAGATCCAGTGTAACCTCAGGACGTGATGCGCTCAAGATGTCCATAGTGTACCAGGAGCCTTTAATGTTACAGAGGCCGTCCATACTCTGTAGAATGGCTTGTTCAGCATCCCCTGGCCTCTCAGCGATTGGTTTGCTTTCTGCATTGAGATCCTGGTGTGCCTGGTCTGCAACAAGGAGAATATACTCAGGACTCCATGCGCCGCTCTCATCTTTTTGTGATTCAGCAGTAACACAGCACTCTTTGGAATCTCGCCAATTCCAAAATCCTGTTAATACTTTTTGGCTATCTGCGTAGACGACAGAAGTAGGAGTCAAAGGTACCTCTACAGCTTCTTTTCCCAGGGGAATAAAGCTTTCATTTTCTTTTGCAAATCGGAGTTCTACATTAGCTACAGTTTGGGAAGAATCCTTGATGGGGTCTTGAGCGATTTTGGAAATGTCTGTTGCTCCCATCGGGGTTAGCGTAGAGAGAGAGACGCAGTTGTAATAATCAACAAAGCTGGAGATTGACCGCTCTTCAAAACTTGATCAAACTTGATCTTATATGATCAAATGACCAACTTTTGATCGGAGGCTACCACGCTCCCGATTTAATTTCCTGGCGCTGTGAATCTCTTCACGGTTTTGCCCCTGTGGGAGTGTTACCACTCCACTAGGCAAAACACGCCAAGCCCATCGTTGTTGTACAACGAGGTCTGAGCCAGACACTATTGAAACTTTCGTTTCGTATTTTTGGGGTAAGTCTCGCAAGACTTTACCTAGACCATTGATCGCGGCATTTTCGTCGCGAATATGTAT
>JAGWKO010000076.1 GCA_028873295.1 Verrucomicrobiota bacterium | reverse complement strand
AAGGATGTGCATGATACGCATGATAAATTTATCATGCGTATCATGCACATCCTTCCCATCATGTTTTCTTCCTGAGACCAAAGGCCAGTTGTCAACTCTTGAACCATTTTGGGTATAGACCTCTTGCGTAACTGAGGTTCTGTCGATTTTCGGGTTCTTTTGAGCCAAATTTTCATTCACGAAAGGTATATATGAGAAAACGGGTCGCTCTTTTAGGCAGTAGCGGTTCGATTGGCAAGCGAGCTCTTGCCGTAGCAAAGCATCTTCGCGAAGAGGTGGAGATCGTCGCTCTTGCTGCCAAATCTCAGGTCGATCTTCTCCACGCACAGGCTTTAGAATTTTCCCCGAAGGTAATTGCTCTTTGGGATAAAGAGGCAGCTTTAGAGCTGCAAAAACGCGTTCCACACATTCCCGTTCTTGCAGGCAGTGAAGGACTCAACGCGGTGAGTTCTTTTGCAGAGGTCGATTTTGTTCTTGTCGCAATTACTGGGACTGCAGCGCTCCTGCCTACCGTAGCAGCAATTTGCGCAGGCAAAGAGGTGGGCATTGCAAGTAAGGAGGCCCTCGTCTCCGGAGGAGAGTGGATGCGGGCTCTTCTGAACAAACATCAAACGACCCTTCTCCCCATCGATAGCGAGCACTCTGCTTTGCACCAGTGCCTTCGCTCAGGAAAGCGCGAAGAGGTGCGAAGGCTCATTTTGACGGCCTCTGGAGGTCCTTTTCGCAATAAGAAGAAAGAGGAGCTTCAGCGCGTAACACATCAAGAGGCGCTCGCCCATCCCAACTGGACGATGGGACCCAAGGTGACCATTGATTGCGCGACTTTGATGAACAAGGGGTTGGAGATGATTGAGGCGCATTATCTCTTTGATATTCCTGCGCAAAAAATTCAAGCTGTCGTTCACCCTGAAAGCATTGTGCATAGTCTGGTCGAGTTTGTGGATGGTTCTCTTATAGCGCAGCTTGCAGAGCCTGACATGGCGATGCCGATCCAGTATGCGCTGACCTGGCCCAGGAGATGCCCAGGGCTGACTCCCTCTTTGGACTGGGTGCAGAGATCTTCACTGCACTTTTCTCCTCCGGATGAGGAGAGGTTCCCTTGTCTTCGCTTGGCAAGAAGCGCACTTGCAGAAGGGAGGAGTTACCCTTGCTTTCTCAATGCGGCCAATGAGGTTTTGGTAGAGCGATTTTTGCAGCAGGAAATTTCTTTCATGGCGATTGCCGAAAAATTGGAAGGGCTACTTGAAAAGCACAATGCCTGGAGGCTCTCTTCTTTAGAGGAAATTCTTGCTGTAGATGGTTTGGCAAGAGAAGCTGCACGTACTGTTTGATATTGACACTTCTTTTGTGGTATACATGGTGAGCGTGGAAACTCTGTTTGCAATGTTTTGTGCTCTTCTTGGATTAGGTCTCCTTGTGTTCCTCCATGAGCTCGGTCACTATTGGGTGGCTCGCCGGGAAGGGATGCGAGTGGAGGCTTTTTCCATTGGGTTTGGCAAGCCGATTTATACCTGGACGCGCGACGGGGTAAAGTGGATGATCTGCATGCTTCCTTTTGGCGGCTATGTTCGCATTGCTGGCATGCAGAAGGAAGGAGAAAAGGAACCTCACGAGATCCCCGACGGCTTCTATGCAAAGAAGCCGATGCAAAGGATTCGCGTTGCTCTGGCAGGTCCTCTTGTCAATATTCTTTTTGCTCTTTTTCTCTTTTGCATCCTTTGGGGAACTGGAGGGAGGGAAAAGAGTTTTGCCGAATTTACGCATCGCATTGGCTGGGTCGATCCCTCTTCCAATCTTTACCAGATGGGGGTGCGAAGTGGAGACTTGATTGAGCGCTATGGCGACTCCTCTTTTCACGGCGCAAAGGATCTTCTCATCACTTCCCTTCTTCAGAAGGGTGATATCCGGATTGAGGGAGAAAAGATTGATCCCGAAACGGGGAAGAATACTCCCTTTGATTATAAGCTCACTCCCTATCCTCATCCTCAGCTTGCCCAGGCGAAGCTTCGAACGGTTGGCGTTCTCGCACCTGCTTCCTATCTTTACTTTACTTCGAGCCCCGATTCCTTCCCTACAGTAGCGGCAAGTGGGATTGAGCCTGGAGACCGCCTGCTTTGGGCAGATGGAGAGCGTATCTATTCGCTGCAACAACTCAGTTCTCTTGTCAACCGCTCGACGGCTCTTTTGACAGTAGAGCGCGATGGAGCGTTCATACAGACGAAGGTGGATCGGATACGGCTTGAAGATTTGCGCCTTACCTCGTATGAGAGGGCTGAAGTAGAGGATTGGCAGTATGAGGCGGGCATTAAGGGGAGATGGCAGGATCTCTATTTTATTCCCTACAGTCTTTCTCCCACCGGAGTAGTGGAGCGCAGGGTAGACTTTCTTGAGCCTCAGTCTGAAAAGAAAAAAGAGAATTTCGCCTTGCAGGAGGGGGATCGTATTGTCGCAATTGATGGCATCGCTGCTCCTACAGCCTATCAGTTGCTTGAGATGCTGCAGACAAGACGCGTTCTTACTATCGTGGACCGCTCTCCACACAAGGTTCTTTCACTCAAAGAATCAGAGGTGCAGTTTGACCAGTTTTCCCATGTGGCGTTGCAGCAGCTTGTGGCAGGCATTGGCCGGCCGGGTGCTCCTCTTGCAGAGGGAGATCTGTATCGCTTGCGACCTATTACTCCTCAATGGAAAGGGGATCGTTTCGTTTTAGGGCTTGGACTTCAGGATCGCACGGTGCTTTACAACCCCAACCCGTTGGAGCTTTTTCAGGGAGCTGCGAGAGAAACATGGCAGACGCTCTCTGCTCTTACCGCAGGAACACTGCATCCCAAGTATATGACAGGTCCTGTTGGCATTGTGCAGGTGATGCAGCAGAGCTGGATGGTGGGCGCAAAAGAGGCGCTCTTCTGGCTCGCACTGATCAGTTTTAACCTTGGGATCGTCAACCTTCTTCCCATTCCGGTTCTTGATGGTGGGCACATTTTGCTCTCACTTCTTGAGGCGATTCGCAGGAAGCCCTTCCGCGCACAGACGCTGGAGCGCCTTGTGATGCCCTTTGTCGGACTGCTGATTCTTTTCTTCCTCTACGTCACATACCAGGATATTACGCGTCTCTTCTCGGCGCTGTTTGGGAGATAATAGACCTCTTGCGTAACTGAGGGTTCGTCGATTGGCGGCGGCGGGGTAGTATAGAGATATACAATCCCGCCGCCGATCGATTTTCGGCGCTTTGATGCGCTCCAAATGCCAATTCTTGGGTCATTTTGGGTATATACCCAAAATGGTTCAAGAGTTGACAACTGGCCTTTGGTCTCAGGAAGAAAACATGATGGGAAGGATGTGCATGATACGCATGATAAATTTATCATGCGTATCATGGTGCGCCACGAGGCGCTTTATTAACAGTCGGCTGAAATGTCGATCGGGTAAGGGCACC
>JAGWKO010000075.1 GCA_028873295.1 Verrucomicrobiota bacterium | reverse complement strand
AAAACTCCAGCTTCTTGCTCTTGCGGAAAAAATGTGATAAAATCCCTTGTCTCTATGGATTACTCAGTTCTTGCTTACTATATTCTTGTGCCTATCGCGGATCCAAAGCTTGAGGTAGAGCGCCATAAGGATTTCTTTAAAGAACGCAATTTTCGAGGGCGTATCTATATTTCTGAAGAGGGGATCAATGGGCAGGCAAGTGGAGAGTCCTCTCATGCAAAGGAATATATGGAGTGGCTTGCTTCCGACTCCAGATTTTGCGATGTGCGCTTTAAAGTGCACAAGGCCAAGGAGCATCCTTTTCCAAAAATGACGGTGAAGTATAGAAAGCAGCTCGTTGCTTTAGACGTTCCTGTCAATTTAGAGGAGAGGGGGGAGTCGCTTTCCCCTCAAGAGTGGAAAAGAATGTTGGAGAAGCGGGAACCAGGGACTCTTCTGATCGATGTGCGCAATGAGTATGAATGGCGCGTAGGTCATTTCGAAGGGGCTGAGCTTCCTGCGTTGGAGCAGTTTCGTCATTTCCCTCATTATGCAGCGCAGCTTAAGGAAAAGCACAGTTCGGATACCCCTCTTATGATCTACTGCACAGGGGGCATTCGCTGCGAATATTACTCTTCTTATTTGAAGCGCGAGGGATTTTCCCGCGTCTATCAACTGGATGGGGGAGTCATCCAATATGGAATGGATGAGGGTTCGAAGCACTGGAAAGGAAAACTTTTTGTCTTTGACGATCGCCTGGTTGTCCCTCTGGATGAAGAGGAAAATGTGATTGCAAAGTGTCTTCATTGTGACGCGACGTGTGATACCTATCACAACTGCGCAAACATGGATTGTAATGAACTCTTTGTCTGCTGCATCGATTGCTTGCGAGAGAATCAGGGGTGCTGCTGTCCCGATTGCCAAAAAGGGCGCGTGCGCCCCTATCAAGAGAGCGCTAAGCCATTTCGCAAGATTCGCGCCTCTGAAACGCCTTCAGAGTAGAGCACTTTTTTCGAACACATTAGACCTCTTTCGAATCTTGGGTATACAGGTAATTTCTTCCGAAAGAGTGGAAAGGATGTTGGAGATTGGATTTTATCGTTCGATGCTTTGGCTGACAGAGCGCTAAGTCCCGCCCTTCTTTTTCTGCTCCTCAAGAAGTTCCAGCGCTGCGCTTTTAAGGGTCTGGAGTCCCTCTGTGAATCCAAGTTCCTTGGCAATACGGTCAAGAAATGCAAATTCTGCGGTGAGCTGATCATTGATCGTTTCAAGCTGCGCGATTTTTTTTATCAGATCTTCGTGTGTCATGGCTTTTGTAGACTCTTGAGTTGAAGTTGTGTTGGTAGGTCCTCAGGAGATTCTTGGGCAAGAGAGGTAAAAATCTTTAGAGCAAGATCGCGGTCCCCCGTTTCTTTTGCAATAACAGCTTCTGTATATTTTTGCGCCCATTCAACAAGCTGCGAAGAGGCGGGGGCAATTAGGGAATCTGCATCTTTGATCGCCAAAAGTTCAAAAATTCTGCAGCGCTCCTCTGTGCCGCGTAGAGTGACTGTGCCGAGGCAGCGCGTAATCACATGAGACCCAACCACCCGATGGGTGTCTTCGCCAATCAGGATGCTTGTGCCATAGGTTTTATTGAGTTCCTGGAGTCGCGAGGCGCTATTTGCCGCATTGCCAAGAACAGAGAAGTTCATGCGTGTCTCAGTGCCAAAGTTTCCAACAATGACAGAGCCTGTGCTGATTCCCATACGCGTTGCATAGGTGACAAAACCCGCTGCCTTTTGTTTCTGATTCCACTCCTTCAGAAGTAGTTGCGACAAGAGAGCCGCCTTGCATGCCTGTAGAGCAGAAATGTCGATAGGCTCAAGGCGAAGGGCGCCCCAAAGAGACATGATGCTGTCTCCTATGTATTTATCAATCATTCCTCCGCATTCGATAATGACCTGTGAGATAAGATCGAAATGCTTTGCAAGGAGATCGTTGACCATTTCAATGGGCAGTGTATCTGCAAGCGTCGTAAAATTGGCAATATCCGTGAAGAAGATGGTAAGGGTCTTCTGTTCCCCTCCAAGAGTAATATCGTGCTCCTTTTTCATGAGTTCTTTTGCCACATCTTGCGGAATATAACGCGAAAAAGAACGAAGAGCCACTCTTGTTGCGGAAAGAGCATGCTGCATTTGCTGTATCTCTTTGAGTATGGATGGATTGGGTTCGTCTTCCTGCAATTCCAGTGTTGAGAGGCGCATGAGCTCTTTAGCAAGTTTGAGGATGGGCTCGGAGATAGCATAAGCACAGTAAATGGCAATCAGCGCTGTGGAAAACAGAACAAGTGAGATCCAATGCATCACGTGCACTGTATTTTTCACAATGCCGGAAAAAAAATCGGATCTGGCAAGCGCTGCGGCTAAATGCCAGTTTTTTGTAAAAGATGCCGGAAAGGGCTCTATTCTTCCCAGATAAACCAGGTGATTGAAAGAGAAGAAAAAAGAATTCTTATTCTCTTGTTGAAAAGTGGCAAAAAGAGTCTTCCCAAGTTCCAGATCCTCGGGCAGATGAGGAAGGATGGTTTCTCCTTTCTCATTGATAATCAATGCAGCTCCATGTTTTGAAAATGTACTCTCTTTGAGATAGTGGACAAGAGTGTCCGCACTGAGTTCTGTGGAGATGACGATGCTTAGGTTTTCCAGAGGAGCATAGGTGGGTATTGCGGCGCTGATTTCCTCCAGAGAAGTCAACTGATCTTTATAAAATTCTGTCCAGATCAATTTTTTTTGTCGCAGAGCTTCGTTGTACCAGGGACTATTTCTTGGATTGTAGCTGGTAGCTTCTTCCCGTGAGCTGATTTTGCGCGCTCCTTGCGTGTAATAGGTCGTCGTTGCTTTGCCATTCCCATCGGAGGTGATAAGTGCAAAGAAAGCATCGGGAGGAGGGGCATGGGAGAACGTAGAGTCAGGGAGATTTGCAAGATTGAGGCAGATCAGATAGCTTCCGTTGGAGGTTGCTGCACGATAGCTTGTTACAAATGGGTTGCTAGTGAGCTGTTCTAAAAAGTAGGAGGCGAGCAGCTGGTCCTCTGCCATATTGGGAGAGTGTTCCGCAAGGGTCGCGCCAATGCGCGTGAAGAGTTCGCATTTTTCAAAAAGGGCCGTCATGTTAGAGCTCAGGTTCTCTCCTGCGCTCTTGGCCAGAGCCGTATCAAGGGTCTGAACAGCTTCATACGACGCTGAAACACTGAGATATAAAACAGCAAATGAGGAGATCAATGAAATGGCAAGAAAAAGTAAAATAAGGAGTGTCTGTGCCGAAATTCTTCTCATTAGTTCTATTTTTCGACATATACCGAAAAAAGCTCCAAAGTCAAACTTTTGAGCTTTTTTCGGTATATACCGAAAATGGTTCAAGAGTTGACAACTGGCCTTTAGTCTCAGAAAGAAAACACGATGGGAAGGATGTGCCTGATACGCATGATAAATTTATCAAGCACATCCTTCCCATCGT
>JAGWKO010000032.1 GCA_028873295.1 Verrucomicrobiota bacterium | reverse complement strand
GGAAGGATGTGCATGATACGCAGGATAAATTTATCCTGCGTATCATGCACATCCTTCCCATCATGTTTCTCTACTGTGAGCCAAGAACCTGTTGCCAACTCTTCATCTTGTTTGTGTATATAAACAAAACAGATCAAAAACGAACAAAATTAAGCCATTTCCGCTCGATTATTGCAACAAAAAAAATTAAAACATCAGGAAATAGATGTAAAATTCTGATCTAGAATATTTTCCAGATAGCTACGAGCTTCTTTTTCGATCGTCTCTATGGGAACAAGAGGCGCCTCCGGATGATCAATGCCCTCGCAGCGCTCCTTTGCTTCCTGCCAGGATTTTGGGTCCTGAATCTGGTCGATCCACCAGGGAAAAGTGCGGCACTGTGTTGGGCGTGCCGAATAGACAGAACAGCTCTTGTTTTTCAGGAAAATGCAATCATAGGTGCCAGGGCGGTCGATCAGAGCCCAACGCTTATCAACCCTCCGCGCATAGCGCTCAAGAAATGTCTTTAGAGGAAGAGAGTGATGTTCTGCAAGGCGCTTCAAATCCTGAAGTCCAAGAAAGACATACCCAGGAGCTCCTCCACAGCAGCCGCCGCACCCCGTGCAATGAAAACGCAGACCCTTGCGGATCCAAAAAGGCGCTACCTTATCTTCCACGGAATTATTTCTTTGCGAAATGGCGTCCATGCTCCTTTTCTCCAATGATATGCAGAAACGGCACAATGATCGCTCATCAGGTCAATTATATTCCAGCTTCCTTCCTTTTGTGTACAGCTGCCGCTATCAAGAAGGATGGGAAGAGAGCTCTCTTGCAGATCAGCAATTGCATGGCGGTGGGTATGTCCTTGCAGGTAAAGGCGCACCTGAGGCGAGCGCTCAAGAAGAGCGCGCAAACGCTCTTTCCCCTCCAGCTCGCGGCGCCGCGAAGGCTGAGGGAAAAAGGGGTAATGCGCAAGACAAATTAGAGAATCACCCTTTGGAATTTTCCCCAAAATCTCCTCAAAATAGTGCTCTTGCTGCTCTGTAAAGAGCCCTCTGGAAGAAATGAGTGAAGTTGGAACTGCCGTATCAAGAGCCACAAGCCACCAATTTTCTGCAAGAGGTTGTAGTTCAATGCGTTCTTTTTTCAACGTCCAGGGAAAAGGAGATTTTGGATGAGAAAAAGAGCGATAGAAGAGCTCTTTTTGAACGCTTGCGCCCGTATAGTGGTCGTGATTACCGGGAACGGCAAACCAGGGAAGCGAGAGTTTTTGAACAAAGGAGGCCGCTTTAGCATATTCCTCTTCAAGCGCTGTTGTCGTAAAATCCCCCCCGAAAAGCACCAAATCCACGCCCAAATCCCGAAAAAGTCCCGGCAAAGACTCCAACGGTTCATAAGAAAAACGAGAACGCCGAGTAGAGAGCCAGTTAAAGACACCCAGGAAACGCTTCGAACAAAGACGCAAAAGATTCCAGGGAAAATGGGCGTAGTGCAGATCAGAAAGGTGAGCTATTCTCATGTCACTTAATTTTAATTGGAGGCACTTTTTTCCTGGAAGGCCTTGTATGTTTAGGGATAGCATCGTTGGTACGCTCAATCATCGGAACGCGATGCCTCATCTGCCGATTCCTCTCCTCTTCTGAAGGGTGGATTGGCACATGTGCGAGGCGTTCTGCGCGGATCTCCTGCTTTTTATGCTTCCTCTTCGCCTCACGGGAAGGGGGACGCGCAGCTGTTTCAAAAACTTCTTCTGCTTTATCTTCTCGACGAACAGAACGCAAAACGTTGCGATTTAGTTTCTTAATATGATGTGGAAGATCTTTCATCACATCACCTCCTGCCTTCATATTACAAGAAATAACGATTATTATAAATCGATAGTCTCAATAAATTTATTAGCAACATCTTTTGGTTTTATAAAATAACCCCACCTTTTCTGAAACAACTTAAAACGCATTAAAAAAGGGGGCGGTGTGAGGAGGGCACCAGGGAACCATCCTGGCTGCCAGAGGGGCATCTGGCGACCATCTCCCCCTATGACGAGGTGAGGGATCTGTAAAAGGGAAGCAAGATGACCTGGGCCTGAGTCATTTCCGATACATCCCCCTGACTCATAGAGGAATGAAGCAAGCGCCTCAAGAGTAGGGAGATCTTCTGCTCCCCACTCCTTTTTTTCGTTGGGGGCTGTGATAAAAGTGCAGTGCAACCCCCTCTTTTCCAGCTCAGATTTGAGGGCAAAAAATTTTTGACGCGGCCAGCACTTTGCTGCCGAGGAGGCAGTGGGGTGAATAAGGATTCTTTTTGAAAATCGGCGATGGCGCAGATTCGGGAAAGGAGAGGAAATTGTTTGTAGAAGAGAGAGATTGAAGAATTTTTTTGCTGCCCGACCTACATTTTCTGCCATCGGAACCTTTCGATCGCAAATGTAATCGCTGGAATCAATGAGTAGGCCGTGTTTTTCAGGAACATGGGCGCCAAAAAACCGATAGAGCTGGTGGTGTGAAAGCAGCTGCACAGCTCGCGCTCGCGGGCTGTTGTCATGTTGCAGAAAGAGTGCGTCGAAGGAGGAAAGATCGGGAATCTGTTCCAGGGGTAGCTGTGGGCGCGAGTGAATTCCGCCGAGCCATGCGCCAAAACTTCCGGCATGGTCGCTGTAGAGCGTCACATCCCATCCCTTGCTCTTTAGCGAATAGCCAAGAGTTGCCAACAGAAGGCAGTCTCCGATTCCTGAGGCAGAGAGAAGAGCTATTTTCATCCGATTGACGGCAAGGAAACCCAGTCCTTTAGGGCTGGGAGGAATTGCCGCTCCTGTTGTGTTATTTTTTTTTGCTTGATACAATTATTTGCATTCGCAATCCCGCGACCGAGCTTAACGGCATTAAGTTGTCTCTTGGCGTTGACGTCGCAACCAAAGTCCCTTTTGAGGGTGTGGTAGCTGACAGCACATTGGCTTCGGCCAAATTTCTGAAGGCATGCTATATCTGCCGATGTAGCATCCGGCGTGAGACCCGTGCGAACGGTCGATGTAAACCGTCGGAATGTTGACCGAGTGATCGGTACAATAAATGGAAGCTCTGGCCTACTGTCGAGAGATATTAGTTGCATGAGTTGTTCCTCAAAAAGCTTTCGGCTTCAGCCGAGAGTTGTTTACGACTCCAGGTGCACTTCGGTGTAAACGTCTCTTTTGCTTTTATTGAGGAGAAGAGCTGCCTCGCGAATCGCCTCTTTTAAGGAGAGGCCATGATACTTGCAAAGCATTAGGGCGCACTCTCCAGCAGAGAGCTCTTCTGAAGGCAAGACACCCGGTCCAATACAGAGCATCATCTCCCCTCTTGGCTCCTCCTTTGTAAAATGAAGAAGCACTTCCCGGCTGGTTCCTCTGACGCATTTCTCAAAGGTCTTTGTCATCTCTCTTGCGACAGCAACAGGTCTCTCCGGATCCTTCTCTGTAATCCATTGCAAAGTGGCGATGAGTCGATGAGGACTTTCTCCTGCAATCGTAACTCCTGGATAGGCAAGAGCCTGCAATCGCTCCTTATTTCCCTTTCTTGGAAAAAAGCCTATATATTGGAACTTTTCCCCTGCGAAACCCGAGAGAAGGAGGGCCTGAATAGGGCTACAGGGTCCTGGAAGAGCTGTGAAGGGAATTTTCTCTCGAATGCAGGCTTGCGCAAGTAGAGCTCCCGGATCAGAAAGACAGGGTGTCCCAGCATCGGAGAGAAGAGCTATGCGTTTCCCCTCTTTGAGCAAAAGCAGAATCTCTTCTTCCCGTTTTTTTTCATTGAAGCGGTGGTAAGAAGAGAGAGGACGATGAATGTCGTAGTGACGCAGAAGGCATTGGCTGTGCCTGGTATCTTCACAGAAAATAAGATCTACGGTTTTGAGAGTATCGATCGCTCTTTTTGAAAGATCGTCGAGATTCCCAATAGGAGTTGCGACAAAAAAAAGCACTTTTTGAACCTACTCCCAGGAGCCTATCCGCAAATTAGGATATAGGTGGCACTCAGATTCGAACTGAGGAATGGAGGCTTTGCAGGCCTCTGCCTTACCACTTGGCTATGCCACCTCGGAAAGAGATAGTTTAACAGAGCAGGATGTAACTACACAAGACTAATCAGGTTTTTCCGCTACCTGTCCAAGATATTGCGGAAGTTCCAGACCCGCCATTGAGGCGACATCGTGCAAAGCAGGGAGCGATTTTACCATTTGACTGATGAAACGCGATGTGGAAGAGCTGTTTCCTTCCGCTCCTTTGTCGCTATTGCCGCTGTCCCAAACTGTGATCTTGTCTATTTTGATATTCTTGATTGCCTCAACCTGAAGCTTAACAATTTCCTCGAGCTTTTCGATAAGAAGCATCGTTGATGCGCTCTTGGCATCATCGCCGCATGCATCAACAAGCTGTTTGTAGCCTTTTGCCTTGGCGTCGAGCAGTTTTTGTATCCCCTCTGCTTCTGCTTGCCTGATTGAAAGAATGGCTTCAGCCTCTCCTTTTGCGATAAGAATTTTCCTCTGCGCTTCTGCCTCAGCTTCAATCTGCACTTTTTTCCTTTGAATCTCTTGGGGGACGACCTCTTCTGTTTCGAGCAGTTGCGCCTGAGCAAGAGCTCTTGCGCGCTGAATCTCTGTTTCTGCCTGCTGCTGGGCTACCTGACTGCGCCTTGCCGCCTCCGCCTCTTTTTCTGCAAGAATTGCGTTGGTCGCTGCAATTTGCGCTCTGGACTCATTTTCACCCCTCACTGCCTCCGCGTGAAAAGCGGCAACAGAGACGCGCCGATCCTTCTCCGCAAGCGCTTTGCCAATATCACCCTGTTTCTCCTGTTCTGCAACGTCAATTTTGGCTTGGTTAACAGCAGTTGCAGAAGCTTTCTTGCCGATACTCTCAATGTACTCAGACTCATCGGTAATATCCGTAATGTTAACATTGAGAAGAGTAAGACCGATTTTGTGAAGTTCAGGCTCGATGTTCTTCTTAATCGCCTCCAAAAACCTCTCTCGGTCCTGGTTGATCTCTTCAATGCGCAAAGAAGCTACAGTCAAGCGAAGCTGCCCAATAATGATTTCGGTGGCCATCGATTCAATGCCTTTGTGATCAAGATCGAGCAATCTGACAGCTGCATTATTCATGATATCTGGAGTAATGCCAATCGCAACCGTAAATGTGCTGGGCACGTTGACGCGAATATTTTGATGCGAAAGGGCTCCCTTTAGAGGAATATGAATATTGCGCGGAGTCAGATCAAGGAAGGCAGACCCTTGGATAAGAGGCCATACGAATGTTCCTCCTCCATGGTAGCACTGAACTGTTTTGTTTCCGCCCACACGCCCATAGACAACGAGAATTTTATTGGAAGGACATCTGCGATATAGCTTTGCAAGAAAGAAGGTCGAGGAGAACAAAAAGAGAAGGAAAAGAAAGAACGTTGTACTTAAGTAGTTAATTTCCATAAAATTACTTCTCCTCTAAAGAAGATACCATCACTGTTTTGTGATCAATTTTTTTCAAGACATGCACTCTTGTAAATGCCGGAATTTCCTGCGTGTTTTGTGAAATTGCATCGACTTCATACGAGAGATTATTCAACGACAGAGTGACCTTACCGCTTCCTTCTACAGGGATGCGATGGTAGACAGTCGCTTCCTTACCGACAGCCTCTTCGATACGGAAAACGCTTCCCGGGCTTTTTAATTTTTGCGCCAATCGAAGAAGATAGCCGATGAGAAAAAGGGCCAATACTCCTCCAACAAAGGCAATGAGCACTGCTCCGGAGACGGGGAGATCAAACTCCTTTTTACAGGTCAATCCGATCCAGCCAAACATCATAAGGAACCCCGTCACTGTTCGCTTGGAAAACCATTGGATTTCACCGATAGGGAGCTCTTCACCCTCATCGCCCAATACGTCACCCACTCCAAATAGGCTCAAAAGCAACTGCAAAGCAAAAAAAGCCGTACCGGAGAGCGCGCAAAACCAAAAGACAGGATCAGCGCCAAGAAAATTCCAGATCATCTGCAAGGACATATTTCCCATCTACTTTGAAAAGAGAATTTTACGTGGAAGAAGCTTATTCTGCAACTGAACCTATCCGCAAATTGGGAGCGTTGATAATTTATCACCTCAAGCGTAACATTTTTGCCAGAAGAACCTATCCCAGTAATGAGCTTCTGTCGATTTTGGGGTTCTTTTGAGCCGGATTTCGATTTTTTTTTGGGGACTGTATCAAACTTCGTATACACCCAAAAAAGAAGCGAAATTCGGCCAAAATAACCCCAAAATCGACGAAGTCTCATTACTGGGATAGGTTCAAATGATCGAAGTGACCAGATGTCCATAATAAGCGGATCAAACTCTCCTACAAATTTTTATTTAAAATGGCCTGACGACTTAATTTTTACTGAAGCAGATACTGTTGAAAATGTTAACAGAACGAAATACCACATCAACATGGTACTTACTTCCTTGATTCAAAAAACGAGAGGCATTTATCAATATCAGATCGAGTATAAAAAAGAAGGCACTAAGTATAGCAGGTTAAGAACAATAAGTCTCTATCAATTAATTCCAAATCGAAACAATATACAAAAAGAATTTCTTCGAATCAAGACAGAAAGCCATGCTGTACCATTCTCTTTTTTATTCGAAAATAACAAAGATGGAGTCATAACCCGCATCATTCTTATAACAAAAAAAACGATAGCAAATACCGCAAAAGTCAGACTTTGTTATGACCTTATTTCAGGAGAAAAATTAGTCAGAAAATTATGCCCTAACCGAGCCAGTTTCTTTGTTCACGAACGAGCTTTTATTGAACAACTTACTCGCACTCCTCAAGATGGTCTTGTCAAAATGGAACTCATCGTCACTCGAGAAAATCGATGCAGTGATTATTCGTTCGAAAAATTCTATCCAAATGGAACCTTGGAAAACTTAATCGAAAGAAAATTAATTAACGACATTGACTGCAAAAAAGATTTAATAACATCTATTCTGGCTGGATTAGTTAACATACACGCAACAAAAGTACCTGCCTCTCTAAGCGACAGCCGCAACGATGCACAAAACAGAGAAGCAAATGTACCAAAAATCTCCTTCTTCCATCGCGATATAAAGCCGACAAATATTTTAATAGAAAAAAACGGCGATTCACTTACTGGTTGCTTTACAGATTTTAATTTGGCCAGTCCTCTTCACTCTGTTGGCTGTGGAACTACCTATTATCGCCCGCCTGAGTGCATACGCAAAGAAATAGATTTCAACAGATCCAACCTATCTCAATTCGATAAGAAGTGTGGGGGTTTTAGCTTTGTTTCAGAATTCGGACAAGCTGGGGATATCTGGTCCTTGGGGATAACGCTGCTACAAATCCTGACAGAAACCACAATAGACACTTACTCAAATCAAATTAACCATAAGTTAATGGAAAAAATTGACAGTAAATTCGATTTAAAAAACCTGATTGGAAACAAGATGCTCGACAATTTCGACAACCTTTCAGATAATGAAAAAACCATTATTGAATTCTTACTAAGATCTTACTACACATCAAAAATATTACCAAAAATAAATCAGAACATTGAATTTTCTGAAAAAGACGACATTGTTTACGACTTTCTTTCAAAATTAAACAGGAATAACTTCCGATACTACCCGGACGAGACCTTTCTCGATATGATTTTTTCAGTAGTTACTCAGGATATCATCGACGACACCATTAATAACTTCAAAGAAATATGCTATCAAAAACAAGGAGCAATCACCTCTCCATTTGATATAGAACAATGTTTTTCTATGATCAGGAAAATGCTACAGGTCGACCCCGCCAAAAGGATCTCCGCCAAACAAGCACTGGAAGAATTTCAACAGTGCATCATACCCGATGAGCCGCAGCAAGCTCCTCTACAGCCGCCGCCCCCTCCCAAATCTCGATTAAATTGTCTGATATCTTAAACTCGACGTTTCTGTAAAATCTGACAAAGGAGCCAACCACCGAGATCCGATTGGTTGTAAATCATTAATTCTAAGAATGACGGTAGCCGGATTCGAACCAGCGACACGCGGATTATGATTCCGCTGCTCTAACCAACTGAGCTATACCGCCAGGGTCTCGCGGAAAAGAAATTAGCGGGGATAGGATTCGAACCTACGGCCTTTGGGTTATGAGCCCAACGAGCTAACCACTGCTCTACCCCGCGATCAGAAGAAAGCACGAGTTTACAGAAAGGAAGGATTTTATTGCAAGCATTTGAGATGGGCGACTGTTTTTCCTTCAACCCCTTGCGCCGATTGAACAAGAGCGGAGACACCTTCCCTGGCTCTATCTTGTAACGAGGGCGTAGCAAGAAAAGCGCTGACCTCCGAAAAGAGCGCGGAAATATGAACCTCCTTCCCCGCTCCTCGCGATATGATCTCTTGAGCAAGCTCTTGTTGTGAAAAGGCGTGAGGACCAAAAAAAACAGGAGAACCATAAAGGCAAGGCTCAAAAAGATTGTGCCCCCCAATGTTTGGAACAAAACTGCCACAGACAAGAGTGAGATGTGAAGCCGCAAAGCAATGCGATAGCTCCCCCATAGTATCGAGAAGGAGAATGCGCACCTTTTCATCGTAAAGCTGCGGTTTTGTCCAACGCAAAAAGGGAAGACCGCGCTTTTGAAGAAAATCGGCAACAGAAGAAAAACGCTCTGGATGGCGAGGCGCAAGAATAAGGAAAAGAGAGGAGAGCGGAAGATTATCCAAAAGCAGCTCCTCTTCGCCTGCATGAGTAGAGGCAAGCGTCAGAATGGGACACTCCGGCAAGGTGAAGGGAAGAGAACCTGTTGGAGCGGGACGTTCTGCCCACTTGAGATTGCCGGTCGCATGAAGAGGCGCGTTGTGAATAAAGCGGGAAAAACGAACGCGATGCTCTTCGCTCTTTGCACAGACAAGATCAAGAGAGGAAAAGAGATGAGAGGAAGCCAGACGATGGTAGCGCGAAAGACGGGAAAAGGAGCGAAGAGAGAGTTTAGCATTGACAAGAGCAATTTTCCCTCCCGCTTCCTTAACACTGCCCAGTAAGTTGGGCCAAAGATCTCCCTCAACAAAAAGTAAAAGAAGAGGCCGCAGCGCACGAGCCCACCTTCGCATAGAGAAGCGAAAGTCCCAAGGGAGATAGGTACAGTGTAGAGTCGGAAAGGAGCGCCTTGCCTCTTCAAGACCTGTCCGAGTCACACAGGTGAGAAGAAAAAAGGCATCGGGATAAAGAGCGCAAAGATGCGGATAAAGAGGCCGAAATGCCTTAACTTCCCCAACAGAGACCGCATGAATCCAGACGCTCCTTTTCCCCATAGCATCGGGAGGAGAGGGAAAGAAGCGCGAGAGATGATGCCTTTTTCTCAAAGAAGAGGCAATCGCTACAAAGAAGAGAAGAAAATCGTAGAGCCAAAAAATCAAGGGGATCAGTTCGGGGATATAACAATATTCAACAACTTGTTCGGCACAAAAATTCTTTTCACAATCGTCCCTGTTACATGTTTTTGCAGGTCGCTTTGCGCAAAAGCTTGAGCCATCAATTCCTCCTCACTCAAGTCAGCTGGAAGATCAAGACGAGCGCGCAATTTGCCATTCACCTGAATCACATAGGTAAGAGTAGCATCGCGGAGAAAGGCTGGATCAACAGATGGAATAGGGGCATAGGCAAGA
Organism: Verrucomicrobiota bacterium; assembly: GCA_028873295.1. Classification (GTDB taxonomy): domain Bacteria; phylum Chlamydiota; class Chlamydiia; order Chlamydiales; family SM23-39; genus JAGWKO01. The sequence continues at coordinate 6,676 of JAGWKO010000032.1, read as the reverse complement.
AGCTCTTTTTCCCCAAGCTCTTCCCAAAGCTCCTCTGCAAGGTGCGGCGCAAAGGGATAGAGCATTTGAACTGCCATCGAGAGCGCCCTCTTCGGATAGGAGGAAAGAGGCGAAAAGGCATTGAGAAACTCCATCATCTTGGCAATCGCTGTATTGAATTGGAGTGCTTCAATCTCAAAGCTCACCCGATCGACCAGGCGGTGGGCAAGACGCATCGCCTCCAAAGACTCCTCCTCTACTCTGCGACTGGAAAAGACAAGATCGTGAAAGCGCTGCAAAAAACGCCTCGGTCCCTCAACAGCCTCCGTGCTCCACACTTTCTCTTTTTCAAAGGGACCCATAAACATCTCGTAGATCCGAAGGGCATCCGCACCAAACTCCTCAATAATAGCATCCGGAGACACGCCGTTGAGTTTTGATTTCGACATCTTCTCCATCTGCTGCTGAACCTCTTCACCCGTCGCTTGAGAAAAGAATTTTCCCTCCTTTTCGACCACTTCCTCAGGCGGTAAATAACCGCCCTGCTCTTTTTTATAAGAAGCAGCGGTTACAAGCCCCTGATTGCAAAGCCGCAAGAAGGGCTCACTCGTATGAACAAGTCCCAGATCATAAAAAACCTTGTGCCAAAAACGCGCATAGAGAAGGTGCAACACTGCGTGTTCAATCCCCCCCACGTAGAGATCGACAGGCATCCAGTAGCGCTCTGCTTCCTGACTCCAGGCTTCTGCTCCATTGTGAGGATCGCAAAAACGCAAATAATACCAACAGGAACCAGCCCACTGCGGCATCGTATTTGTCTCTCGAAGCGCTCGTTTTCCCGTCTTCGGATCGGTCACCTCTACCCAGGAAGAGACTTTGGCAAGCGCACTCCTTCCATCTCCTGCAGGATGAAAATCATCCAGATGCGGCGGCGTAAGAGGAAGCTCATCAGGAGAAAGAGCGCGCATCGACCCATCCGCAAAGTGCAAAATCGGAATCGGCTCTCCCCAATATCGCTGGCGGGAAAAGAGCCAGTCGCGCAACTTATACTGCACGCACGCACGCCCTTTGCCCGTCTCCTCAAGCCAACGCGTTGCCTTCACTTTTGCCTCTTCGACAGTAAGACCGTCCAAAGAGAGCTGTGGGTGAGAGCTCCCCCGTACCACCCCTTCCTCGATCACCTGATGCTCGGGAAGGCGGTAGCGCTCTGCAAAGAGATGATCGCGCTCATCGTGCGCTGGGACTCCCATCACAGCACCTGTGCCATAGCCCATGAGGACATAGTCTGCAACCCAGACAGGAATTTTTTCCCCCGTCACAGGATGAAGAGCAAAAGCGCCGGTCCAAACTCCCTCCTTCTCTTTCGTAGGATCACTCCTCTCCAAATCACTTCGGGAAGCAACTCTGGCAAGGAATGCCTCTACTTCGCGCAAGCGCTCTTTCGTCGTACAGCGTTTGACAAGAGGATGTTCTGGACTGAGAACAAGAAAGGTAACGCCAAAAAGAGTATGAATCGCTGTCGTGAAAAGAGAGATCTTTTCTTGCGTCGCTGTCTCCACAAAATCGACTAAAACACCAGAGCTTTTCCCGATCCAGTTGACCTGCAACTTCTTTACATGTTCCGGCCAATCGAGGAGATCCAGATCGGCAAGAAGGCGATCAGCATAAGCGGTAATCTTTAAAATCCACTGCTTCAATGGTCTTCTCTCTACAGGGTACCCCCCCTCTTTTGCGCGTCCATTCTCCACCTCTTCATTTGCAAGTACGGTTCCAAGAGCAGGGCAGAAATTGACAAGCACATCGGCTTCATAGGCAAGCCCCCGCTCAAAGAGTTTGGTAAAGAGCCATTGCGTCCATCGATAATAAGAGGGGTCACTTGTTGCAATTTCCCGCTTCCAGTCGTAGCTGAAGCCGAGCGCCTCCAGCTGCCTTCGATAGGTAGTAATGTTGTTTTGCGTTGTCACTGCAGGGTGCGTCCCCGTGCGAAGGGCGAACTGCTCTGCAGGCAAACCAAAGCTGTCCCAGCCCATAGGATGCAGGACATTAAAGCCTTTTTGGCGTTTGTAACGGGCTAAAATATCGGTCCCTGTATAACCGGTCACATGGCCCACATGAAGACCTGCGCCGGAGGGGTAGGGAAACATATCGAGGATATAGTATTTTGGCTTACCTGGAAGGATCGACGCCGCAAAAAGATTTTTCTCTTTCCAGATCTTTTGCCACTTTGCCTCGATCAAGCGGGGTTCATACTTTTTCACGCCATTTTCCTTGCGCTTTGATCAGCGCTACCAATTGTTCATCTGCCTCTTCTGCATCCACATCTTTCAAGACGCGCTCCTTGCCTACATAGAGATCGACCTTTCCTGGTTTCGACCCTACATAGCCAAAATCCGCATCCGCCATCTCTCCGGGCCCATTCACAATGCACCCCATGACAGCAATCTTTACGCCAGGCAGGTGACCCGTCCTCTCACGGATGCGCCGCGCTGTCTCCTGCAGAGGGAAAAGAGTTCTTCCACAGCCAGGGCAAGAGATAAATTCTGTCTTAACAGAACGCTTCCCTGCCGCCTGAAGCAAAGCATAACCGACGGTCCGCAAAAAGGATAGCGAAAAAGGGCCTGTAATGCAAATGCCATCAAGAAGTCCATCTGCAAGAAGAGCGCCTATTTCCGCCCCTGCGCGAATGTAAAAATCCTCGGGAGATCCTTCATAATTCTGAACAAGAACAACCTTTCTCTCATCCCCCTCCTCACGGCAACGTGAAAGAAAAGCACGCATCTCATGCAGGGCAGAATGTTTGGGTTGCACGAAATGGATGTTTGGATCGGGCGCCCCATCCCAAAAACCATCCACCTCCTCTTCAGGAACAGCTGCTCCCTTCTCCTTTTTCAAAAAAAGAGAGACAAATCTTGTCTTGTCCGGAAAATGAAAAGGGTCTCTGCCAACCTCTACAAAAGGCTCCACCCCCCTTCCCTCTCTCTCTTCAAAAAAGCGCACAAGAGCTCTTGCAGGAGCTATCTCTTCTACAGGATCTTCCGTCAAAGAAAAGCGAATCGTATCGCCAAGCCCATCCAGAAGAAGGCTCCCAGTCCCAATTGCCGACTTGATGCGCCCATCCATCCCCTCTCCTGCCTCTGTCACCCCGAGGTGCAGTGGATAGTCCCACCCAAGTTGCATCATCTCGGCCACAAGAAGGCGATAGGCGTGAATCATCACTACAGGGTGACTCGATTTCATCGAAAAAAGAAAATCGTGAAAACCAGCTTTTCGAAAAATGCGCGCAAACTCAAGGGCAGATTCAACCATCCCACGCGGCGTATCCCCATAGCGACTCAAGATACGATCCGAAAGCGAGCCATGATTCGTCCCAATGCGAATCGCTCTTCTCAATCTCTTGCACTTTTCAACAAGCGGCATCACTCCCTCTTCCAGACGCTCCAACTCCAGAAGATAGGAGACTTCATCATATTCCACCCTTTGAAAGGTGGCTCTTCTATCAAGAAAATTGCCCGGATTGATGCGCACCTTGTCCACAGATTCGGCCGCAAGAAGAGCAGCAGGAGGATAAAAGTGAATATCTGCCACAAGAGGAATTTGACATCCCCGCGCTGCAAGAAAATTTTTGATCTCTGCGCAGCTTTCAGCCTCTCTCCTCCCCTGAACAGTCACGCGCGCAATCTCACACCCCGCCTCTGCAAGCGCAATGATCTGACGTCCAGTCGCTTCAATATCGCGCGTGTCCGTAGTCGTCATCGACTGGATGCGAATGGGATTTATCCCTCCAATGCCAATGCCGCCGACTTTCACCTCACGAGTTGGGCGGCGAACTGTTCGAAAAGTCGAAACACAGTAATTCATACTTCTTTATCTTCAACGGAAAGAGTTACACCACCGAAGAAATCTGCCCGCACATTGATCTTACCCTCTTCTTTGGAAGAGATCCAGATTTTTGGAATATCAAGAGGGCCGTTAATACCGCAAAGCCTCTTTGAAAAAACATCCTCCTCCTTTTTAACTACATCAAAAAATTTTGATTTAGAGAGCGTATTTATGCGTTCAGCGAATTGAAAATCACACAGTGGTTTTGGCACAGAAAAACTGGGGGTATTCATCAAACTACGCAGCAGCATGTCTCTTGTCAGTTCAACTCCCTCTTCCTTCTTAAGGATAAGTCCCTCTTCTCCATAAAAACAGAAAATTCTCCCAGAAGAAATAAAATGCTGGATCGTCTCATTGACCAGAGGGCTTTTTGCGGGGCCCATTGGATTGAGCTTCAAATGTAAATAAGTCCAGTTTCTTATTTGCGTCGTGGTATTAGCATGTATGCCTAGAGGAATTTGTAGCCCAAGTCCCACCATAACAGCAGAAAAGCGCATAAAAACCAGAGGTTTCATGACTGGGAAGAGAGAGAGAGAGCCGAAAAATAAGCTGGCCAATTCACATACTCGCTTATCTTTTTCAGTTTTTTGATACACCCTATGAAATTCATAAAATCCAGGGCGTAATTCTGCAGGAGGAATCGTTAAACGGATTGTCATAATAGGAACTCCACTACTCCGAATTTGCGGATAGGCTCGTTAGACCTCTTGCGTAACTGAGTACTCTGTTGAAAAAAACCGATCTCTTATATCACAAAAAAACATTTTTCACCATTGCAAAGAATCTGAAAGAGTTATTATGGTACAGAGTAGTGAATCGAACCCTTCTTCTCGGCATTGCCCTACCACTACTTGCCTTTGGAATCGATACAGGCTGTTCCTATTGGGACTACCATCCCCTGCATGCGGCTGGACAGACAATCCAGATCGCAAATGCCCATATCGACGCCCCTCAGGGAGGAAAACTCTATTTTGGCAAAACGCAAGCCTATGTTTCGATGCTCACTCCCATTACAGAAACAAGCTATTTTATTCCGGAAGTTCAGTGGAATCAGCTCATCGTTGACTGGAATAAAAATCCAAAATTTGACACGACAACTTTCTCCTATGCACAATTTGGCCTTCTTTTCTATAGCACTGGACTGGATCGATGGCGCTGGATCGTTCGAGGAACTTATGATCTTGATATAGAACATTTTTCCAACCCATCCCTCTATGGCTACTTTTCCTGGCTTCTCTGGGGGGCTTATCAACTCGCAGAAGATTGGCGCTTTCACCTGGGGGGACTTGGCTATGTAGGGCTGGAAAATGAGATGACCTATCCGCTGCTCGGCATTGACTATTCTCCTACCTCTCATTGGACAATTGAGGCGATCTTTCCCATCACCTATTCGGTACAGTACAAACTGAACACCAACTGGCGGTTTTCCCTTGTAGGTCGCCCCATCAAACAGCGCTTTCGCGTTGGGGCGCAAGAAAGAGAGCCAAGAGCTATTTTCAGTTATACAACCTTTGGCACAGAAGTGAATGTTCGCTATGCACTCCCTCTACGACTTGAGATCGAGGTGTATGGTGGCTACGATGTGGGTGGAAATTTTTATATCAAAAATCAGCATGGCAGCAACCCCCTCTACACCACAGTAAAGGGAGCCCCCTATATCGGGGGGCTCTTGAATCTCGGCTTTTAGTCTACAAGACGGAATGTTTGTATGAACCGGGTAAAGACCTTCTCGTCGAGAGTATCTTTTTTCCCTTCCATTGCAATAAGATAAAGTTTGTTATCGACCATCACAGCCTGTCCTCGAAAATAGTTGTTCGGGCTCTGAACGAGAAACGTAAGCGATGGGTGCTTTGAGAACTCCATCATTTTTGCAAAAACAAGCCTGTTGTCCGGATGATGATGCACAATGCCGCGAACAAGTCCCTCGAGTCCAGCAACGCTATTTTCCTGATCAAGAGAAGCGGGATAAGTCGCAATGAGAAGCATAAAGACCCCCTTGTTCTCAAAAGGAGAAAGGTAAACTTCATAGCGAAGCGTCCCCCTATCTTCTGGAAGCTGGAGAGATTGCTCCATGAAATTTGGCGCCTCGGGAAATCCAATTTCACACTCCCCCTTTTGACTTGCAAAGGATTTCAGAGTCATCCTATCACTGCCATACAGTGGGGAAAAGAGAGGGAGAAACGCAAGCATAACCCCCAAAGATCTGACTACTTTATTCAAGACCATAATAACCTCCTACTATAAAATTAAATAAATTCCCCACCAGAAAAAAATAGAAACAATAATCACACTCACAGCTGAAAAAACAATATTTATAATGGCGCGAATTACGGAAAATTGCTGTACTTCAGCAAAGGCATTGGTGAAGATAACAAAACACCAAATCGCAACAACCAATTTAGCCATCAGGCTGCCAAAAAGAAGCAGTTCCTGCGTGTGACCAATGGGAAAATTCTCAGGAAAATTTTGGAAAAGAGCAACCCGAAAACTGATGATAAGAATAATCCAAAGAAGGACCGTCCAAAGAAGAGGAAGTAAAGACCAGGCCAATGTGGCGCGAATAGAGACAAAACTCCCCTTCCCCCCAAAAACCTTCCCACCCTTTTAGCGCGCGCCCCCCAAAATATAAAACACAAAAAAACCACAGGGGGGAGCAAGAAAAAAAGCCAGCGCAATGAGGGGCAACAAAGAAATGGAATACCCAAGAGCAAACGATTGCTCTATATTGAAGAGAAATAAAACCCCAAGCAAAGTTGCCAAAAACCAGAGCCCTCGCTTCGGGTTCTCTGAAACAGTGCGAAGAATCGTTGCTTTTGGA
>JAGWKO010000074.1 GCA_028873295.1 Verrucomicrobiota bacterium | reverse complement strand
CCGCGATCAATGGTCTAGGTAAAGTCTTGCGAGACTTACCCCAAAAATACGAAACGAAAGTTTCAATAGTGTCTGGCTCAGACCTCGTTGTACAACAACGATGGGCTTGGCGTGTTTTGCCTAGTGGGGTGGTAACACTTCCACAGGGGCAAAACTGTGAAGAGATTCACAGCGCCAGGAAATTAAATCGGGAGCGTGATAGCCTCCGATCAAAAGTTGGTCATTTGATCATATAAGATCAAGTGGGTGACATTCAGGATCAGAGCAAGGCAATAGAGGTTAAGACTCATGGAAGAAAAACGAGGAGCCTCTTTAGAGAGAGGCTTAATCTGATTCGCAGGGCGATTTTTGGGAGGTGGGGCCTGAGAAAATTCAGGCGGTTACTTAAGTGCTTTAACTGCTTAAAACCAGATTGTTGCATGGTGTGAACCTATTTTTTGTCCAGTACAAAGGATTTTTTTTCTTGACTGTAAAGTTGTAGTATGGTTATATATTTATATTAAATAACAGGATAGGCACATTATGGCAATAATAGTGGAGATTGATTCGATAACCCAAGCTAGAGATCATATTCGACTTCATTCACTCGATTCGCCAGATGGGAGAACGGAATTCCTTCTAAATAAGTTGCAACCTCTTACGGCGAGAGCAACCGCACTAAACAACGAAGTACAAGGGATCTTCCAGCAATTAAGCACTCCGCAGCCGCTTGCAGTTATTCAAGATCTTGCGAACAAACTACAAGAGAAAATAGCATTGCTTAAGCAGATAGGCTCCATTTTAGATGACGTTCGAGAGATTGATGAGGATTTGAAACAGGTGGATTTTTTGTTGATCAAGCCTCTTCCATTGATAGAGTCCGAAGAGGCTGTGCTCTTCCGACTGGAGAGAATTTGTCTCAATGTCGATGCTCTCTCAAGTCATTAATCGATTTGTGGTTAACATCTTTGTTTTCAGAGTATTGAAATTAGTAGAGCGATTGACCTTGCCTGCAACGGTTTGCAGGCAAGGTTGTTGGGTTGTGAAGTGGGTGTGTCTTCTATTGGCATAGATTCATGGCAAACCCGCAATAGGTTAGATAACTGCCGATCGCCAAGACAATGATGAAGGTGGGCCAATACCACTTTGTCATAAACTTTGAGGCCATTTTTTGCAGTCGTCGTGGAAAGGCCAGTCGCATGATGCCTTTGAGAATGAGAAGGTAGCCAATGATAGTGATAAGCCCTTTCCAGCTCCATTCCCAGACGGGATTTTCAATCGCAAGCAGCAAGCCTAGGAGGAGAGAGAGTTCTGCCGATATGGCGAGGAGTCCTTCTGAAGCAAAAAGCTCTTTTACCGTACGGGCTAGCTGTTGTTTTCTTAGCAGCAAAATCAGAGCGGAAATCAGAAAATAGATTCCGATCCATTTTGCAAAAAAAGGTGATAGGTCCATAGTTTCCCCTATGTTAACCTGAGTTTTGGTTATCTACTCCATATATGAGAGGGATAATAATGAGCAAGAGGTTCAGGTTTTTATGGCTTTAAAATGGAAGCAGTCAAGTTCTTATTTTCGGTATAATTATGACAACGACTTATAGCACACTTTTTCTCTTTTTTTGGCGATCTTTACGGCAACAAAAAGGGCGCTTTTTTACAGTTTTTTTACTGGATGCAATGGCATGGCCTGCAGATGTTCTTGTTTGGCCTTACCTGTTGCATTTGGTTGTCGATGTTTTTACCCAATATGAGACAGAGCGAGGTGCGGCATTTAATGCACTGCTGCCGATCATTGTGGCCGGCATTGCAGTGATGCTTTTTGTGGAAATTGCCGCGCGCACGATGGGCTTTCTCTTGGGGGGGATGATTCCCAAATTACAGACGGATCTTCGCGTCCAGATGTTCGATCATCTGCAACGCCATTCCCCCCGTTACTTTGCCGAGCGTTTTGCGGGAAGTCTGGTGCAAAAGATTACTGATATGACGACACAGGCGGAAAATCTTTTGCAAAAAATTTTCTGGCCCCTTGTGCCAAGTATATCTGCTTGTATTGCAGGAATAGTTATCCTCTGGTCAATCCATGCCCTTTTTGCCTCTATTTTTGGCCTCTGGCTGGTGATTCATTTGGGCGTGGTTTGTAGGTTCACCAGATCCATCGATGCCTATCAACAAAGACATGCAGAGGTGCGAGCTTCTCTCTTGGGAAAAATCGTTGATAGCCTCACTAACTACTTCTCAGTAAATCTCTTTGCTCGCTTTGATTTTGAGAGAAGAATTTTAACGCCAGATCTGCAGGCAGAGGAGAGGACAAATGTGCAAGCAAGACAGCATGCTCAAAAAATGAACTGTTTTACTTCACTTTTCTTTTTCCTTGGAAATTTTCTTCTGATGAACGGTGCTCTTGTTGTTTTTTGGCTTCATTCGCGCATTACAACAGGGCAGGTGATTCAGATTTTCACTATGATGTGGAGTTTATCGGGGATCCTTTGGGTGATCACTCAGGCTATTCCTGAGCTCTTTTCTTCTTTTGGCAGCGCTAAACAGGCCTATTCCCTGATGCTGGAGCCTCAAGACCTCGGGGATAAACCGAATGCAAAATCACTCCAGGTCAATAGGGGAGAAATTCGCTTTGAAAAGGTCTCATTTTACTATGGAGAGAAACGGCTCTTTGAGAACAAGGATGTCCATATTCGCGGTGGAGAAAAGGTTGGCCTTGTAGGATTTACAGGCGCCGGAAAATCCAGCTTCGTCAATCTCATTTTGCGCTTCTTCCCTCTGCACGCAGGGAAAATTTTGATCGATGGACAAGACATCGGGGACGTGAGTTTGGAGTCATTGCGCCATCAGATTGCACTGATTCCCCAGGAGCCGCTTCTTTTTCATCGCACGTTGCGCGAAAACATTGCCTATGGGAAACCGGAGGCGACGGAGGAGGAGATCTTGCGCGCAAGTAGACTTGCCCACTCCGACGAATTCATTCGTAAAATCCCTGGCGGTTATGAAGCAAAAGTGGGAGAAAGAGGCACAAAGCTCTCCGGTGGAGAAAAGCAGAGAATTGCTATTGCCAGGGCCATTCTTGTCGATGCACCGATCCTGATTTTAGACGAGGCTACCTCCTCTTTGGATTCAGTAACAGAGCGGTATATCCAAGAGAGCCTGGAACTGCTTATGCAGCACAGGACAACGCTTGTAATAGCGCACCGCCTCGCAACGCTTTCGCGCATGGATCGCATACTCGTTTTCGATCAGGGAAAGATCGTGGAAGAGGGGAGTCACGCCTTTTTACTCGGGAAGAAGGGACTGTACGCCAAAATGTGGAATATGCAAGTGGGAGGGTTTCTCCCGGAAAGTGGTTCAGGCTCTATGAGATATACCGAAAATGGTTCAAGAGTTGACAACTGACCTTTGGTCTCAGAAAGAAAACATGATGAGAAGGATGTGCATGATATACCCAAACAAGATGAAGAGTTGACAACTGGCCTTTGGTCTCAGAAAGAAAACATGATAGGAAGGATG
>JAGWKO010000073.1 GCA_028873295.1 Verrucomicrobiota bacterium | reverse complement strand
CACTGCTACGCTGCTCTTCAACAAGACGTTTCGATTCGAGCCAGCTTTCTTCTGATTTTGAAATGGGCATAGATGCACTCCTGGTTTTGAAAAACATCAGAGTGCCATGTATTGCCAGATTCAAAAAGATGGGTTCATTTCCCGCTTACCATTGCCGCGTGTATTTTTCTCAAGTCACTGGTTGTCAGGTAGGTGAAAATATGCTGTAAAAAGAGGTCTGCGGGTATACGCGTAAGTATGTCAATTTTCTTCTTTTCAGTATCTTCTCCTGAGTGCATCAGGACGTTAGTCGACAATTCCTGGTTTATATAAGTGTTGTTTGTGATATTCATAGTTAATATACATCCTAATTTGTATAAATATTGTATCACACGTAGTAGTATAAGTCTATTCAAAAAATATTATTTAAAAAGACGCGTAAAGAGAAATTGAGCGACGAGAAGGGGGTGCTGAACTGCCGTTTTGAGTAGGGTTCTATAATTTATGGATGAAAGTTCCCGTTCGATGAAGGGGCCTTGCGCATAGCCTTCCTGAATCCACTCGGGATAGGGGGGCGGGATGAGTTTGGGAAGCGCCTGCAAAGGGAAAAAGCACACATCCTGTGTCTCCTCGGATCTGCGCAAATTTCCCGACACCATTGTGCACTCATAGAGGTGAGTGATTTTTGCAAGGCGGCTGATAGGGAGATAGCGACCTACGCATCGATCGATTTGAACGACAAGTCCGGTCTCCTCTTCCATTTCGCGCATCAGCGCTTCTTCTGGAGTTTCTCCTGATTCTACACCACCTCCTGGCAGAACCCAGACGGGTACATCGCATCTTTCCACGAGAAGCACTTGAGTTCGGTCAGGAGAAAAGAGGAGACCCGTGACACTTTCGACTTTATTCGGTATATCAGATAAGTATGTGGTCAACTTTTCGCTCCTACCTTCTTTTGATGAAACCGCGCATTGTCATGGGGAACCTATTGACAGGAGCTGCTGGTTTTTACCTCGTCTCTCCAAGGCCCATCGATCGCTTGCTTCTTATGTGGATGCTGCTTGGTCTTGGTGCGATGATAGCAGCAGCTGCTATATGCAACAATGTCATTGATCAGGAGGCGGACCAAAAGATGGAGAGAACCTCGCGAAGACCTCTTGCGCAAAATGTTCTCTCTTCCAAAGCTGCCCTTCTTTTTGCTCTTGTTCTCTTTCTTCTCAGTTTTCTTCTCTGCAAGGCAAGTTATGCCGCATGGCTTGCTGCCTTTGTCGGTTTTCTGATCTATGTTTTTCCCTATAGTTTCGGGAAATACAAAACTCCCTATGCAACGCATGTGGGAAGCATTGCAGGGGCTATGCCTCCTCTTGTAGGCTCTTTTGCTGCGGGAAAGGCGTTCGATTTACCTACTCTTGTGCTCTTTTTACTGCTTCTTTCCTGGCAAATGGCCCATTTCTTCTCGATAGCTCTCTACTATTTTGAAGACTACGCCAAAGCGGCTATTCCTACCTTTCCACACAGTAAGGGGATCCCATGCACACAAAAGGAGAGATGTTGCTACACGCTGGTCTTTGCGCTTCTTGCTCTCGCGCTTCCCTTCGTCGCATCAGCCGGTCTCCTCTATACCCCTGTGATAGCGCCTCTTTCTGCGGGGTGGGCGTTTCTTGGTGTTGTCGGCCTCTATTCGAGCGCGCGTCTTCTGCACCGCCTGCACTTTTACCACTCGCTGGTGCTGATCCTTGCGCTTTGTCTGGTGATTATTTTGAGGTGAAAAAAAAGACCTCTTGCAACCCAAGTTTGCAAGAGGCCTAAAGAGTTCGGGGCAGAGGGATTTGAACCCCCGACCTACTGGTCCCAAACCAGCCGCGCTAGCCAAACTGCGCTATGCCCCGAAGGAATGTGGCTACTATCTTATTCGAACTGCAAATTGCTTGCCAAGTGATTCCTTATTCCGCTATATCAAAAGTATGTCTTTTACCCGTCATCCAGCTTTCCAAAAACTTCTTTCCTTACGTCAAAACCCCGTCGACCTTACAAAAGAGCTTGCGCCAGACAGGCTTGAGAAAATGCTCCTCAAGGGGTGCGGCTTTTCTCTTTTTTATGGCACAGAGAGGGTCACTGAAGAGACGCTGGATGCGCTCTATCTGCTTGCAGAAGAGGCCAGGGTGCTTGAAAAAATGCAGAGGATGCAGGCGGGAGAGGTAATCAATGAGATTCGGGGGGTGGAGAGTGAAAAGCGCTCTGTTCTGCACACAGCGATGCGCGATCTTTTTGACAAAAGACAAGAGGCCCCTGCGGCCAAAGCTGCGGCTCTCCTTGCAGAAAGAGAGCTGACTAAGCTTGAGAATTTTTTAGAGAAAATCAAAGGAAAGTTCTCTCATGTCCTTCAGATTGGGATTGGAGGGTCGGATCTTGGCCCGAGAGCGCTGGCGATTGCCTCGGAAGCCTTTTATAAACCAGGAGTTCAGCCTCACTTTATCTCCAATGTCGACCCTGATGATACTATAAGCACACTGAATAAACTCGATCTTTCTAAAACGCTTGTGATCGTTGTCTCAAAATCGGGTACAACGCTTGAAACAGAGACGAATGAAGCCTTTGTACGCGATCGTTTCCAAAAGGCAGGACTTTCCCCCCATGACCATTTTGTCGCTGTGACAGGGGAGGGAAGCCCAATGGATGACCCTTCTTTCTACCTCGCCTCGTTCTATATTTGGGATTTTGTTGGAGGGCGTTACTCCGCCACTTCCATGGTTGGAGCTCCTCTTCTCTCGTTTTGCCTTGGAATAGAAGGTTTTAAGGAGGTTTTGCGAGGGGCGCATGAGATGGATCTCCATGCTCTGAAAAGCCCGCTTCGCTCCAATCTTCCTCTTCTTTCTGCTCTTCTCGGGGTTTGGAATCGCAACTTTCTTTCTCTTCCGACAGTTGCGATCATTCCCTACTCACAGGCGCTTGTTCGCTTCCCGGCCCATCTGCAGCAGCTCGACATGGAGTCTAACGGCAAGGGGGTCGATAAGGAGGGGAGGAGTGTTGATTTTTCTACGGGGCCTGTTGTCTGGGGAGAGCCTGGGACGAATGGACAGCACTCTTTTTATCAGCTCATTCATCAGGGGACTGATCCGATTCCTCTTGAATTGATCGGCTTTAAGAAAAGCCAGTATGAGAAAGATTTTTCCTTTGCGGGGACCTCTTCACAGCAAAAATTGCTTTCAAACCTTTTTGCGCAGGCGATTGCCCTCGCTCTTGGTCAAAAGAGCGACAATCCGAACCGCTCTTTTCCCGGCAATCGACCAAGCCGCATTCTGATGGCAGAACAGCTGGATCTTTACACTCTCGGAGCGCTTCTTTCCTATTACGAGCACAAGGTGGCCTTCCAGGGATTTCTTTGGAATATCAACTCGTTTGATCAGGAGGGAGTGCAGCTCGGCAAACGCCTCGCCACACAGCTTCTCTCGCACTTCCAGGAGACTCCTTCGCCATTTCCTTTGGGTGATGCCTACTGGAAGGCGCTGAGTCTGTAAATATACCCAAACAAGATGAAGAGTTGACAACTGGCCTTTGGTCTCAGGAAGAAAACATGATGGGAAGGATGTGCATGATACGCATGATAAATTTATCA
>JAGWKO010000031.1 GCA_028873295.1 Verrucomicrobiota bacterium | reverse complement strand
AATACTAGCCCCCTTTCCGACGATCGATTTTGGACGCTTTCACGCGGTCAGAATGCCAATTCTTCAGCTTTTTTGGGTATAACTTTTTGACTCACATCATCTTCTTTGAGAATCACTGTCCCTGGTGTCACGAGAATGTGAAGCAGCTTCTTGCAATCGATCGCACTGAGGCCTTTCTTTTTGCTCCCCTGCAGGGGGAAACAGCGGCAGAAATCCTCACTGGATCTCTTGCTCCTTTACAAGGAACACAAGGGCTTCTACTTATTGAAAATTACCAATCGACAGAGCGCAAACTTTTTTGCGGTACACGCGCCCTTCTGCGCGCCTTTTGGCTCTCGGGAGGCCTCTGGAGGGTTCCTGGTATTTTCTCCTTTCTTCCCTCGCTCCCCTCTTCTAAACATCGCCATCACTACCCGCTTCGCATTCCAATGCGGCCTGGTCCCGATGAGCGGTTTTTACCGTAACTTCTCTAAAAGATGCGCTACCAGCTGCTCTTTGGGAAGCCGAATCTGCTGCATCGAGTCGCGATCGCGCAACGTGACAGTACCCTGCTCCAGCGTCTCGAAATCAACTGTAACGCAAAAGGGCGTCCCCAACTCATCCTGACGGCGATAGCGCTTTCCAATTGCCCCTGACTCATCATACTCGACAAGACCCAGTCGCTGCAGATGCGGCAGAAGGCTACGCGCCTCATTGACAAGAGGCTCCTTTTTCATCAGGGGGAAAAGAGCCACCTTGACAGGAGCTATTTTAGGATCGAGATGAAGGACCGTTCTCTTCTCCCCACTCTCCAGCGTCTCCTCCTCGTAAGCGTCGCAGAGAAGCGCAAGCAGAGTGCGCTCGACACCAAAGGTGGGCTCGATCACATGTGGGACAAGATGTTCCTTCGTTTCAGGATTTGCATAGTGCAGAGGTTGTCCTGAGTGCTGCGCGTGTTGGGTGAGATCAAAATCGGTGCGATAGGCAAGGCCATAGAGCTCGGAGGTTCCAAAAGGGAAATCATAGACGAGATCGACGGTGCGCTTGGAGTAGTGCGAGAGCTTCTCCTTGGGATGTTCCTGTTCGGAGAGTCTTTCTTTGCGAAGACCGATCAGGCGACACCATCCCCACATGGCAGAGAGCCATTCTTCAAAACTTTTCTCCCACTGCTCGGGACGCAAAAAGTATTCGATCTCCATCTGTTCAAATTCGATCACGCGAAAGATAAAGTTCCCCGGAGTAATCTCATTGCGAAAAGCTTTACCGATCTGCGCGATCCCAAAAGGAGGCTTCACGCGCATTGTATCGATTACATTTTTGAAATCAAGAAAGATCGCCTGCGCCGTCTCCGGCCGCAGATAAGCTATCTCATTGCCCGTCTTGCTCATTTGTGTCGAAAACATCAAATTGAAAAAGCGCGCCTCCGTGAAGTGATGCGCTCCACACTTTGGGCATGCGACCTTCTCTTCCTGCACAAGCGCCGACATCTCCTCAGGCGTCAAATGGTCGACATCTCTCTGTAGCGCCTCTGAAAGCAGGTGATCTGCGCGAAAACGCGCTTTGCACTCCTTGCAGTCGATCATGGCGTCGTTAAAACTCTCCAAATGTCCGGATGCTTTCCACGCCTTGGGATGCAGGAGAATCGGCCCATCCAGACCCACCATGTCTTCCCGCAAATGAACAAAATGCTTCCACCAGAGGTCTTTCACATTTTTCTTCAACTCGACCCCATAGGGACCGAACGAATAGGTGTTGGCAAACCCCCCATAGATCTCTGATCCCGGGTAAATGAACCCCCTTCTCTTACAAAGGGCAACAATTGATTTAAGAAGATCTGGGGAAGGGATGTTTTTCGTGCTTGCTGACATATATCGAAAAAAGAGTATCAGAATCGTTAAACAAAATTCAAGATTCGAAAGAGGTCCGTTAAAAACTGACGATCAACCCAAAGTTGTACTGCGAATCTGTAGGGTTATTAAAGCCATGGTGAAAGAGCTGAAAGCCATAGTCCAGATGGGCGCTGAGATAGCGATCGATCTGATAGCGCAGCCCAGGACCACAAGAGGCAAGGCTTTGCCAGCTGCTTTCCCCAGCAGTGACCGTGTGATCGGAACCAAGGCCATAGTCGAAGAAAAGATAGGCTGTGAACTCATCAAAGGCGCTGCGGGAAAGCCCGCTCAGTTTTCCTATGCCAAAAGAGGGGGCTTGCAGCGTCAGGTTAAAAAAAAGAGCATTGTCCGTGCTTACGATGCGCTCTTCAAATCCTCGAACCGCATAGTAGCCAGAGAGGTTATACTGCTCGCTTGGCAAAAGATTCTTGCTCGCCGCCTGGAGATTCAGGTTATAGCTTGTCTTCCACCCCTTCCAGGAGAGAGCCAAAGAATTTGTCAGCTTCCCATAGACATACCCTGGCCCTGAGCCAGGCACAAAAAGTTCATAGTCCTCGCTTTTGTTGCGCGTTGTAATCCCCCCGGGATTGCCATAAAGCTCCAGAACAAGAGAGAAAAGAAGGTCTTCTCTTGCCACTCCAAGATCCCACCCCACCATGAATTGATTGATATCGGCAACGCCGTGAAATTTCTCTCGCCCTTCCGGGTGCACTGTGCTGATCACCTCTTTGAAGTCATAGCCTAAAAGAAGTTCCTGGAGAAACGTCTTTGTATGGAAAGGAATGCGGTATCTGCCATCGAGCTGCCAGTTCTTGGCGACTTCCCGATCCGCATTCTTTGGCTGCACTTGCGTATATCCACCATAGAAAAGAAAGGTTTGAGAAAGAACAGAGGGGATACGGCAAAAGAAGGTCTGCGCATTGAAACGACTCCACTCAGGAGCAGTCGTGAGCTGATAAGAAATTTCAGAATCGGCAATCACCGTCTTCCCTATGTTGAGCCCAAAAAAGAAGCGCTCGCGATCTGTCGCCACCGTGCCTGTGTTGTCTGCGCCCGAATAGACGCGATAGGGAAGCCGATCTACAGTCACAAGTTCAAGATCCCCCTTCTCCTTCAATACCGCATCCGTTCTGCGAAAGGGATTCTGGTTCATGCGCGCAAGACCGCCCACCAGTTTTTTTTCTCCAACAGAATCCCCAGATTGTTGCTGAAGATAGTCGCGCAACAATCCCGGCGACGAGGAGCGATTGCCGCAAAAAGAGACCTCATTCCAGTTGGTCTCACACTCTGCATTTGAACAGGAACTGCTCTCGGCAAGTGCTTCCATCTTCCGCAGATGCTCCTCCGCTCCTGGAGTGCGCCAGAAGGCGCTATATTCAAATTCCAGATAGCGATCGAGAATGCGGATAGGATCACCGGAAAAGGTCCATCGCAGATAAAAGAAATGTGAATAAGAACTCCAACAGGAGCCAGCTTCTTCGCTTTCTCTCTTTTCCTGACAGCTGCTCTCCGGGAAAATGGCAAACTCCTGTACAGAGAGGCGGTCAGGAATCAGAACTCGCAACTCCTGCATAGACTGCAATGCGACATGAAGATCATGAGAGAGTCCGGCCCAAAGAAAGAAAGGAGAGGAAAAAAGAGCAAACAAACGCATGTTTGCAAAGACTATACGGAAGGACCTATCCCAGTAAAGAGGTCTGTTGAGGATGCTTTCCCAGTTTGAAGTAATCGTAATGCGTCGGGTGCTGTATGCTGTTAATCTTAACGTGAATTTCTTTGTCCGAAGCAGAAGGCCCCGCACACGATGCCTTCTCAAATCCCTCTTTTCCTAAAGCCCAGATCACCACGCGTACGTCATAGCAGTTCGCCATGGCCATCAGTGCATCAACACCGCCCCATTGGCGGACAGGCCCTGTCACGGATTCCAGTTCGTTCACAAGAGTCTTTTTATCTACAGGAATTGGCTCGTCTTCCCAGTCGATGAGAACATTGTCACCATTCATTGGCAACCCATTTACATAGGTTAAAACGTCGGTTTTTACTTCCTCTATCGATTTAAATCTCTTGTTACTCTCCTGTTGCATCACATCGCAAAGACCAATGTAAAAAGAATAAAACCAGCAGGACCCATCTCCCTTTACATGAACCAACTGATTCGTCTCTGACTCAACAAGATCTCCATATTTTTGGGCATAGGATTCAGGAGCCCACTTCTTACCCGTGCACTTCTCCCAAACCTGGTCGATCCTTTCAAAAAGAGCAGGGTACAGCGCTCTTTCTATTTCATGCTCTGCAAGAAACCCTTCAATCTCTTTTTTAGCCACTTTCAGCTGCTCATTTGCAACTTCCGGTCGCTGTCGCAATTCCCAGTTATCCACACGCTTTGTTATGGTCCACTCTTCCCAAGCCCAAACAGCGCACCCTGCTCCATAGGACGCCAGAGCCGGCATCCCATAAAGAATCCCGCCTATCATCCCCATAGCAAGAAAATTAACAACATGGCAAAAACTATCAAAACCATCCTTGCTAGTCTCTATTTTACCAACAATTGTCTGCATCCTCAGGCAATACTCTTCCCAGGGATGCGTCAACCGGCTTGCCAAAGGCACAGAACTTTTCAATCCATCCATAATAACTACACAACAATAATAAGCCAGGTGATGATTATATTAAATAATAGTAAATTTTATAGTTAATCAATACTTGGGTTTTCTCTCAGCCCACCGCTTAAGCCAGGCATCAACAGAAATACGACCGGGGCCAAAGCAGAAGACAAGGGCCGCCGTAACAAAAAGAAAATAGGGCAACTTTTTCACAAGAAAGTGAGGATTAAGAAGAGAGGAAAGGGGCGCCTCAATCGTCCCCTCAGGGGTAGCAACAAGAAGAGCAAGCGTGATGGCTACAATAGGAAGCGCTGCGAGGCGGGAAGCAAAGCCAATAGCAAGGCAGAAACTGCACAAAACCAGGCTCCACTCAACAAGAGGAGAGGTGAGAAATGGATGCCCCGTGCGAAGCGCGGTGTAGTGGGGATTTTCTGCCAGAAGCAGGCGAAGCTTATAAAATCCTTCCTCTACAATAGGATAGCTCCATGTTAGGCGCATATAGAGGAGAAAAAGAGTTTGCAAATTGCTGCCGATACGGATAAAGAAGCGATAAAAAATTTCAGTTCTACGAAGAAACGGGTTGCGGAGCATACTTTGAGTGTGGCAGGAGGAGGATTTTAAAGGCAACTGTGCTATGCTTCTTCCTATGCAATCTCTTTTCGGACTAACTTTAGAGGAGTTGAAAACCTGGATGGTGGAGAGGGGAGAAAAACCTTTTCGCGCGACACAACTCTTTGACTGGCTCTACTGTAAGAAGAGCATCGCATTCGATGCAATGACAAATTTTCCCAAAACTCTGAGGGATGCTTTTACCTCTTCTTTCACACCTCTCTTGCGCTTTGTACAAAAGATCAGCGCCGAAGATGGAGAAACGGAAAAATTTCTTTGGGAACTTCCTGACGGCAAAAGACTCGAATCAGTCCTGATCCTCTCGGGCGATCGAAGGACTGTCTGCGTCTCTTCCCAGGTGGGTTGCCCCGCGCGCTGCGCCTTTTGCGCCTCTGGGAAAGCAGGACTCTTTCGCAACCTGGAAGCAGCAGAGATCGTGGAACAGGTATGGCACATCGACCATTTTTTAAAAGAAAAGGGGGAGAGAGTCTCTCACGTTGTCTTCATGGGCATGGGAGAACCTATGGAGAATTACAAGGAACTTGTCCGAGCGATCCGCCTCTTTATTTCCCCGGACGCCTTTGGTCTTTCTCAAAGAAGAGTCACTGTCTCCACAGTTGGCGTCGTCGAAGGCATCCTGCGACTTGCAGAGGAGGACTTTAAAGTGAATCTCGCTCTTTCCCTCCATGCTCCGACGCAAGAGCTCAGAAAGCGCATTATCCCTTATGCACGCAAATATGAGCTGCAAGACATCCTGGCGGCAATGGATGACTTTGCTGCCAAGACAAAGCGCGACATCACCTACGAATACACGCTTCTTGCAGGAATCAACGATGGTCTGAGAGAGGCAGATGCTTTAGCGGATCTCTTGCAGGACCGTCAATGCACGGTCAACCTCATCCCCTATAACCCGATTCCCCATGTTCGCCTTGCACGCCCTTCACATAACCAGATCAATGCCTTTCAACGCCGTCTGCAGGAGCAGGGCATTCAGACAACGCGTCGTTATACTAAAGGCGATGACATTGCTGCTGCCTGCGGTCAGCTAGCTCTCGCACCGGAAAACAGACCTCTTGCAATTAAAACCGAGGAACCACAAAAAGAGCTGGATGAATCCGGCTTTGTAGAATTTGCTGGATTGCAGAAAGAGTAGATCCCGTAGAGGCATGGCAACTGGTGCAGGAGCCCTGATAGAGAATCTGCACCTCTCCGCTCTCTAGAACCGCCTCTACTATCACATCCCCCGCATCCAAGGCAATATAGGGGCGAACTTCCCTATCCATCAAGTCGCGCACAATCGCAAGCTTCTCTTCTCCAGAGCGTTCTTGCCAATCGCTAATTCCACCAGAGGAAGGAATCTCCTCAGGGATCGGCGTTGTAAAAGCGCCCGCACCCTCACAGGGAATGTCCCTGCATTGCTCCACCCCTCTTTGCACTGCCTCAAGAGCGTGTTGCAAAAAGGGCGCCGCAGAGGGAGGAAAGGGGAACTGCGCCTGTAGCGCCTCAAGAGAGAGGCGAGAGGCGAAAAGGTGCGTTTTGCGAAGGAGCATCTCACAGCAAATTTCTGCAGCGAGGATCAGCAATGGTGGGCCAAAAACCTGAAAACGGCTATCTGCGATTACACCATCCGTCTCATCGACAAGCCAGTAGAGAGTAAGACTACCCTCCGTCCCTTTTACAAGACGCAGCCCCTCTTCTCGCGCCCGGAAATAGCCTACATAATAGAGGCGATCCAGCCGCTCTTTGCATTTTCGGGTCAGATCGTGCATGGCACATCCTCTGACATCTTCTGCAACCAGGCGATGCTCTCTGTGAGGAGACGCGCCCCTTCCTTGACCTGAGCTTCTGTCGTCATGCGGCTAAAAGAAAAGCTGAGAGCGCTTTCTGTTTTAATCTGCGAGGCAGCAAGCAGTTTATCCAGCTTCTGGAAGATCATCCCCGACTGGTTGGGATAGAGCCCGCGACGCTCTAGAAAATAGGCAAGAGCCTCGTGATGAACACGGGGGAAAAGAGCAACCGTCACATTGGGTAAGCGATTTTCGCAAAAAAGAATTTGGACCCCAGGAATCTTTTGTATGAGCTCCTCCTCAAAAAGATCGCGCAGCCGGATGCACTCCAATGCAACCCCGTCCAAAGCAAGCAAAGCGAGGCGCGCAGCAGAGCTGAGAGCCGCAAGAGTAGGGAGATCGGGAGGAGAGCCTACGATCAAAGGTACAAGGGGGACAGTAGGTTTGGCAAAGATCCCTCCAGAGGCAGGAATGCTGTGAATCCAGGAGCCGGAAAAGGTAAGGTAATCGACGGGAAGATCGGCAAATGAAAAGAGAATTTTCCCAAGTCCCCAGGAGACATCCAGGTGAAAAAGAATCCCCTTTTCCTGAGCAAAGCGTCCAATTTCCTCGTAGGGCTGTATGACCCCTGTCAGTCCATGTGCCATGGAGAGAGAAATAAGCGCCGTGCGCGGTGTCACAAGCGCCTTTAAAGCAGCAAGATCCACCTGCCCCGATTTCTCTACAGGGACGATATGAACCGTACAGCCGAGCTCCTCGCAGCGCTTCATCATCTGAAGAAGCGGGGCATCTTCAATGCAGGAGGTAATAAAATGCGTTTTTCCTTCCTTGCGCGCCTTTTCAAGAAAGCAGGAGAAAAGCACCTGTTGAATCGCCTCTGCTCCAGAGGAAGTCACTTGAAAGCGCGCTTGAGGGAGCGCTCCGACAAGACGGAAAATGGCCTCTTGATAACGCTCTTCCTCCTCAGGGGAAACTCTGCGCGTTGCCACAAGGCGCATCTCATCCAAAGAACTCTGACAGGGCGCAGGAGTAGTATGATGATCAAACACTGGACCTCTTCCACCCCTCTTTTTCAAGACAGTAAGAAAGAACCTCCCCCGTTGCGATCTCGAAGTGAAGCACCTCTTCTGGAGAAAGATGCTCCAATGCCATCACAATCCCTCGCAAAGAATTGCCATGAGCCACAACCCAAACGTTCTCCCCTCTTTCCAAACAGGGCGAAATTTCTTTTTGAAAGTAAGGGACAGCGCGCTCTATCGTCATCGCCAAACTCTCGCCCCCAGGAGGCACCTCTGCAAAACCCCGACGCCAGCGCTGAACCTGCTCTTTTCCATACTGCTGCATCATCTCAGCCTTGTTCTTCCCCTGCAGTTCTCCATACATTCGCTCATTCAGGGCTGCATTGCAAAAGACAGGGACCAGCCCTTTTTTCTGCTCTTCGGTATAGGAGACTTCCCACTCCCCTCCCCTATCCTCATGCAAAAAAAAAGGCGTTTTACCGCTCTGATGATGCACTAGCATCAATGCGGCAGTCATTTGCGCCCTTATCAGACGGGAAGAGAAAATTTTATCCACAGGAAGAGTCTTCAATCTCTTTCCAAGGGCCAACGCTTCCTCGACGCCACGCAAGCTTAAAGGAATGTCTACCCACCCTGTGAAAAGATTTTGTTGATTCCAGGCCGATTCGGTGTGACGCACTAAGAGCAACATACTTGTAAGTATATACCAAAATGCAGGAAACTTCTTCCATATTATATGGCAAAGTACTTGGACCCTAAAGCGGACGTTGTTTTCAAAAAAATTTTTGCGCAGCATCCCCATCTTCTGATCAGCTTCTTAAATGCGGTGCTCCCACTGCCTCCGGAGAGACCTATCGTCTCTTTAGAATATTTGCCAACGGAACAAATCCCGGAAATTCCGGCATTCAAACGCACAATTGCAGATGTGAAGTGTAAGGATAAATCGGGTCGCATCTTCATCGTTGAGATGCAAATTGACTGGACAGACAGCTTCAAACAGCGTCTATTATTTGGAGCAAGTCAAGCCGTTGTAAAACAACTCGACAGAGGGCAATCTTACCAACTCTTACAACCTGTCTATGGATTGGGTATTGTCGCAGACACGTTTCAGGATCAAGACCCGGAATGGTATCACCACTACCGCTTGGTAAAAACAGGCGAAAAAAATGAAGATGTGATTGAGCATTTACAATTAGTCTTCATCGAACTCCCCAAATTTAAAGCGACTTCACGCGACGAAAAGCAGCTCCGTCTTCTATGGCTCAGATTCTTGCGAGAAATCGACGAAAAGACAACAACGGTTGCTCCAGAGTTGTTGAAGGTGCCGGAAATTCACCAGGCTGTCGAACTTTCCGAACTTGCTGCCTATACTGCCCCCGAACTGAATGCTTATGAGATCTATTGGGATAGCATAAGAACTGAAAAAACTTTATTGCTCGGACGCTATGAAGAGGGACGAGCTGAGGGACGAGCTGAGGGACGCGCTGAGGGCCATGAGCTTGGACGCAAAGAAGTGCAACAGACTACAGTTCGGAAACTCCATCAGTTGAGGTTTCCTCTTGAAACGATAAAAGCAGCAACAGATCTGTCCCTGGAAGAAATTAAGAAAATTTTAAATATAGAAACATAAGATGAAACGTTTAAGCAAAGCTCTTGCCGCAGCAGGCGTTGCCTCAAGAAGAGGCTGTGAAGAATTTATTTTCGCAGGAAGAGTCACAGTCAATGGCAACGTAATAAAAGTCCCTCAAACACACATCGACTGGAAAGTGGATACGATTTGTGTCGATGGAAGACGCATTTCTGGAGAAGATAAGAAGAAGGTCTTTCTCTTTCACAAACCGCGCGGTGTTCTCTGCTCCAGTGTCCGGATAGGAAAGGGACCAATTGTGCTTGATTTCTTCTCTTCCATGGAAGAGCGCCTGTTCACAGTGGGAAGACTTGACAAGGATAGCGAGGGCCTTATTTTCGTCACCAACGATGGGGAATTTGCTCATCGGATGATGCACCCCTCTTCAGGCGTGACAAAGGAGTACCTTATAAAGGTATGTGAGGAGATCAACGCAGAGATGCTGCGATCTCTTTCCCGAGGAGCTTTTATCGAGGGACGCAGAGTGCGTCCGCTCTCTGTTACCAAAGTGCGCCGCGGCACGGTGCGCATCGTCCTGAAAGAAGGCAAAAAACATGAAGTGCGCATTCTCGCAGAGCAGGCAGGATTGAACCTCATTAGCCTGAAGCGCATCCGCATCGGCTCTTTCACTCTTGGCTCTCTTGCTCCGGGGGAGTTTCGTCAGATAGAACCAGGCGCTGAACTTTCTTCTGCAGTTCAGAAAGAGAGAGCCCCTCGATAACTATTCGCTTGTGACGCGAAGTCTCTCCGGAAACAAGAGTGATGGCTCGCTTGGGGAGATCCAGTGCCTTTGCAAGAAAAGAGATCAGCGCCGCGTTTGCCTTACCCTTTTCCGGCGCTGCTCGTAATCGCACTTTGAGCACATCGCCTTCCCACCCCACAATTTCTTCCCGCGATGCCTTGGGAATCACCTTGACGATCAGTACAATCTGTTTCAAGGGGAAAACCCCCACTGCACAAGAAGCGCTTGCCATTTTCCTTCGCGTTGCAAGCGGTGAAACGCCTTATTGAACTGAAAAAGTACAAGATCATCCTTGGGAGTAATCAAACGAAGACCGGCGGGTGTTAATGGAGGTGTCGCAATTGTGAGTCTTCCCTGGAAAAGATCGCGCACGTACTGCACAGCAGGAATATAAGAGAGCAGAGCTCCGTCAATCTCTCTTTTCTCTAAAGCGCTGAGAAGCTCTCTTGCAGAGGTATAGATAGGACGCGCTTGCAAAGTGGGATAGGGAATGAGCAGCTGCAAAGCTGGATCATTGAGAAGAGTCCCTACCATTTGACCATGCATCTCTTCTAAAGAACGCACGGAGGAAAATGCCGGAACAATCAAAACAGGGCCAAGAGGCAGCAGAAGATCAGAGAAACCGTAACGCGATAGAGTCTCATCAGAAGGCAAAAGAGAAGAGATCAGAGTAGAGTAATTCCCTTTCTGCACGCCTTCATAGAGAGAATCGCTATTTGCAGTCACCTGAATAAATTGCAAAGAACTCTCTTTGGATATCTCAAGAAGCAGCTCCTGAATAAACCCATTCACGTAAGAGGTCTCCTCCGCAAAATCGATCGGATACCAGGTAGAATCGACCCCAACACGCACCGTTTCCATTTGAGGACCAGAGCAACCTTGCAAAAAAAGCAGCACCGTAGTGAATGTCATCAACCTTAATATCAAGGGCATACAGCCACTCCTTCCGGCGTTGCAATGCTGGATTATAAGATCTCTGGTCATATTTTTTCGACCACTGCAAGAGACCTTGCGATGCATCCATCCACCGAAGGGTTATCAATATAGTTTCCAAGAAGAGAGACGGACGATTTTTCCAGGAAAGAGGAGAGATGCTTATGATAGCCCACAAAAAAAAGAGGAAGCGCTTCGCGAATCAGCGCTGAGGAGGAAAAAAATGGCTTGGAGGAGAAGGAGAGATGCCTTTTCATCGCTTCCTGGAGCAGGGAGGCATCGCCCTGACGCAAGATCCCTGTTACTCGAGTAATGTGGGCAGGACTTTGCTCCGGAAAAAGCGATGACTCCCAAATCATGCCGAGAAGAGACTCTTTTTCTTTACCAGGAACAAGATAACCGAACCCCTCTTTGGGCAAGGGTGCGTTTTCATAGGCCAGATGCGCAACAACAAGATCCACACTCCGCACTTGCGGCCAAAGGCCTGTAAGGCGCCCAATCACAGCAAGGGGTAGCGCAGAGAGAATGTGATCTGCGGAGAACAAATTGCCATTTGCGACTGCTCCCTGTGAATTGAGCTTAGTTACCTCATGCCCCAGATGAATGTTAATCTTTGCGCGCTGGGCAAGGCGCTGAATAAGAAGCTCCATGCCATCTCGCAAAGTAAAAAGATTCCCCGCAGGGGACTTGCGAAAAAAAAGAGGCAAGAGAGACTTGGTGCGTTCGCGGAAAAAAAGGGTGGGGAAACAGGAGCGCATGGATAGCTCTTCGACGTTCGCCCCATAGATCCCCAATGCGATCGGATCAACAACAGTTTTTGCGATGAAAGAACCAAATCGCCTCGTAGCAAAAGAGGCGATCGATTCATCCTCTTCTGTCCCATGAGCCTGAAATGGCTCCTTGAGAAGAGCAACGAGCAGCTCCTTCCAAAAAGAGAGTGGCGATCGCAGGGCGCCATCCACCCAGAGATAGCGTTTTTTGGCACGCGCAGAGGCATAGAGAATCTGCTCCTCAAGATCCATCTCGCGAATCAATGCAAGAAGATGTTTCGATCGCGCCGCAGAGAAGGTGCGTGGCCCCTTTTCAAAGAAAAAATCTGAATGACGACAACTCCCAATCTTTCCACCAAGCTGAGACTCCTTTTCCAAAAGAGTAATCTTTGCATCGGGATAGCGCTTGCGCAGAAACCACGCGGCGCTCAAACCGGAAATCCCCCCTCCAAGAATGAGAAAGCTTGGGATCATATGACGCGAGATCCTCCGGAAGTGGTATAGCTGTCAAAAAGAGAGGAGACAAGGCGGATGAGAAGAGAGCCCATGGGGGTTGCCCGAAGCTCCGATTCTGTCATCTCGATGAGGCCCTCATTCTGGAAAAACTCCAGACGAGGTTGCAGGAAATGAAAATGTGCATCGAACTCTTTTTGGAAACGCTTCGCAAAAATCTTTTTATCCAAAACAAAATCACACATCAGAGACTGGATGACAAAACGACGGAGAAGATCCTCTTCTCCAAGAACAAAACCTCGAGCAAAGGGAAGTTTCCCTTCAGCAACACGCGCTTCATAAAGGAGCAGCTCTTTTTCATTTTGAAAGTAGGCATTCTCCAAAAAACCGATTGCCGTACACCCAAACCCGAGCATGTCTTGTGCAAGAGCAAGCGAATAACCCTGAAAATTGCGAGTCAGACGCTTTTCCAGATAGCCCTTTGCAAGAGAATCGCCCGGCAAAGCAAAATGATCCATCCCAATTTGCACATATCCCGCCTCGCAAAAGATTTTTCTGGCAGCGAGATAAATCCCCATTTTTTCTCTCGAGGAGGGAAGAGCGCTATCTGGAATCGCACGCTGATGCGGTTTTAGCCAAGGGACCTTCGCATAGGAATAGAGCGCAATGCGATCGGGCCGAAGCTCCGAAAGTCGCTCTGCCGTTCTTTGAAAACTCTCAATTGTTTGGAAAGGAAGGCCATAGATCAGATCAACATTGACACCAGAAAAGCCTAGCTCTCTTGCCTGCAGGTAGGTCTGCACTGTCATTTCCTCTGTTTGCCGCCTTCGCACTGCCTCCTGCACTTTTGGATCAAGATCCTGTACGCCAAAGCTGATGCGAGAAAACCCGAGTTTTTTCAGATGCACAAGCTTGCCATCAAGAGCTGTGCGCGGATCGACCTCAATGGAGATCTCTGCATCAGACGCGATCAAAAACCGGGAGCGCAGTTCTTGCATGATGCGACTGAGTTCCTCATCAGTCAGCTGCGTCGGCGTTCCTCCACCAAAATGCAGTTGCATCACAGATCGACGCGGGCCCAAATGGGCAGAAACCAGGGCGATCTCGCGAAGAAGATGCTCCACATAATGGCTCTGCCGTGCCGCGTCGCGATTCAATGTGACAGAACAAGCGCAAAAAAGGCACATCGAGCGACAAAAGGGAATATGAAGATAAAGAGAAAGAGGCCGAGCGCTCTTTTGAAACTTCTCTGCCTGAGCAGCAAAAAGCGATGGATCGATAGCAGTAAACTGTGTCGCCGGCGGATAGCTCGTATATCTCGGGACAGCGCAATCAAACTGAAGCAGTTTCTCGACATTAATCATGAGCCTCATCCAGAGGCTCCTGGAGAGCGCGAGTTAATGTGCGCACAGCTTCCAAAGGAGTTCCCGGTTTAATGCCATGTCCAAGTCCTGCGATAAAGGCAGAATCGCCCTGCATGCTGCGAAGAAGCGCTTGTGCACTGCGCTGAATTGTCTCAAGAGGAGCAAAGAGAAGATCGGGGTCGAGATTGCCCTGCAGCGTCTGAGCGGTCATTTTGCGAATGTCGGTAAGAGACGCAGTTGCATCAAGGCTCAGCCCACAGCGCAAAGAGAGAAGATCGGGAAGATGATGATGCAGCCCCTTGGCAAAAAGAAGCGCAGGAGCAGAAACCCCATCGAGGAGGCGCTTGTAGTAGGGAAGAGCAAAGCGGCGAAATTCTTCCTTTGAAAGCAGATAGGCCGAAGTGTCAAAAATCTGAAAAGCATCCACACCTGCTCTTACCTGCTCCTGAAGAAAAAAAAGAGAGATGTCAGCAATAGAATCAAGAAGAGAGACAAAAGTCCCAGGAGAAGAGGCGATCCACTCTCTTGTCCCCTCTTCCCCTCCAGCAATGAGAAATGTCGCAAGCGTAAAAGGACCGCCGCAAAAACCGATCAGAGGAACTTTCAGCCTCTCTTTTGCTGCGCGAACAGCTGAAAAAACAGGACGTAAACGCTCTCTTTCTTCCCGAAGAGAAAAGGGTTCAGTGGGAGTAAGAAGAGGAAAAAGCTTAGGTCCTTCTGAAAAATGGAGAGAAAAACCTAAAGCAAGAGCCGGAAGAGTGATATCGGAAAAAAGCACGGCAGCATCAACGCCCAGCTCTTCCACGGGCATTGCAGTGATCGCCGCTGCAAGCTCGGGAGTAAGAAACAGGTCAAGAAGCGGGTGCTCTTTGCGAAGGCGTTGATAAGCGGGCAAATAGCGCCCTGCCTGACGCATGAACCAAACAGGCGGCCTTCCTCTATTTTTTCCAGCAAGCGCTTCTAAAAAAAGCATCATTTTGAATACAAAAGCCGTTCGATAATCGCATCAGCCTGGAACCCGAACTCCTGAGCAAGGTCCGCCGCAGGAGCAGAAAGACCAAATCCCTCC
Organism: Verrucomicrobiota bacterium; assembly: GCA_028873295.1. Lineage (GTDB taxonomy): Bacteria > Chlamydiota > Chlamydiia > Chlamydiales > SM23-39 > JAGWKO01. The sequence continues at coordinate 2,061 of JAGWKO010000031.1, read as the reverse complement.
ATACAGATCGCGACGCCCTCTGTACCGATATATTTGTGCCATCCCAACTCCACTGCTGCTTCAATTGCAACGCGCACTCCCAGATCGCCACCAACAATCTCATTGCGATAGGAAGAGTCTTGCCTATCAAAGAGCTCTGAACAGGGCATAGAGATGACTCGCACCCCCTTACCCATCGCCTCAAGCCGTTCTGCTACTTCAAGAGCCAACGAGACTTCTGATCCTGAAGAAAAGAGCGTAAAACGCAGAGGGTTTTTTTCTTTTTTAAGAATGTAGGCTCCCCTGCCTACTCCCTCCTTGTAGGAGCGCTCTGTTCCTGAAAGCAGCGGAAGCGACTGACGGGACAGGACAATCGCAGTAGGTCCCTCATAGTGCAAAGCGGCAAGCCAGGCGCGCTTCACCTCATTGCTATCCGCCGGACGAATCAGATGAAGGTTAGGAATTGCCCGGAGGGCTGCGAGATGTTCAACGGGCTGGTGTGTAGGGCCATCTTCGCCAAGAAAGATGGAATCGTGCGTAAACTGATAGATCACAGGATAGTGGCTCAACGCAGCCAGGCGAATGGCGTTGCGCATGTAATCGGAAAAGGTCAAAAAGGTGCCGACGTAGGGGCGAAATGGTCCAAGAAGCGAGAGCCCGTTTGCAATCGTTCCCATCCCAAACTCTCTTACGCCATACTTGATGTTCCTTCCCTGAAAGTCACCCGGTTTTACAAGAGGAAAATCCTTCATCATCGTCATGTCAGATCCGGAAAGATCGGCCGACCCTCCGATCAACTGAGGCAAAATCTTCCCGAGCTGTTGCAAAACGGCATAAGAGGAGGATCTGCTTGCAATCGGCGATTTGATCTCGAGCTTGTCCAGTTGCGCCTCCAGATCTTCAGGTAAATAGTGATTTTGCATGCGCCCCCACTCCGCGGCAAGATCGGGAAAGCTGTTCTTCCAGGAGTTCCACTTACTCTGCCAAGCAAGTTCGAGGGCCTCTGAAGAGCGGAGGCGCTCTGCAAAGTAGGTCGTGACAACCTGTGGCACATAGAAAGGTTCCTGGGGCCATCCCATCGCCTCTTTTGTCTCCTTCACCTCTTCCGGGCCAAGAGGAGCTCCATGCGCATGATGGCTCCCCGCTTTGTGGGGAGACCCTTTACCGATAATGGTGCGCAGCACAATCAATTGAGGTCTTTTCTGCTCTCCACGAAGTGCGCCAAAGAGCATTTCCATCGCATCAAGATCATAGCCATCGAGTTCCACCACATCCCAGCCGTAGGCCTCATAGCGCTTCTTCGTATCCTCCGAGCAGCATTCTGCCAATGGGCCATCAAGGCAGATATGGTTGGCATCGTAAATCAGTACGAGATTATCCAGTTGCAGATGACCTGCCAAAGAAGAGACTTCGGAAGAGACACCCTCCATAATGCATCCATCTCCTGCGAGGCAAAAGACTTTACCTGTAAAGAGATCTTCAAAACCTGGGCGATGGAATTTCCTGGCAAGGAACTTCATCCCAAGAGCCATGCCCACTGCATTGCCAACTCCTTGTCCAAGAGGCCCGGTAGTCGCTTCTACACCAACAGTGTGGCCATACTCTGGGTGTCCTGGAGTTTTCGAGTGAAGCTGGCGAAAATTGCGAAGCTCTTCCAGAGAGAGGTCAAAGCCCGCAAGATGCAAACAGGAGTAGAGTAACATCGATCCATGTCCTGCAGAGAGGACAAAGCGATCGCGATTGATCCAACGTGGATTTTTGGGATTATGTCGCAGCTCTTTTCCATAAAGATAGGCGCCAAGTTCAGCGCATCCCATGGGTAACCCAGGGTGACCTGATTTTGCCTTTTCGACAGCATCCATAGAGAGTCCGCGGATCGTCGCCGCGATTTTTGCTACAATCTTCTTTTGTTCTTGATCCATGAGACCATTATCTCGATTCTGCATATTTTTTGGGTATACCGAAAATGGTTCAAGAGTTGACAACTGGCCTTTGGTCTCAGAAAGAAAACATGATGGGAAGGATGTGCATGATACGCATGATAAATTTATCATGCGTATCATGCACATCCTTCCCATCATG